>PMSS01000042.1 GCA_003167515.1 Acidobacterium sp.
GGTCGCCGTCAGTCCTGAGGCAGTTCCGGTTCCAGTGAAGCTCAGCGTTACCGGCACTCCGCCAATGTTCTGGCCGTTTTCCGTAACCGAAACGATCACGGGCGGAGTTGCTCCGGGCGCGTTCGCAGCGGAGGTATAGGGAGCACCGACAAACTGCGCGGATGTGTAACTCGTTTGCACGGCGCCAGCGTCGAAGCAGGGGGCGGTGTAGGGATAGCCGGGATAGGTGTAGTTCTCATTGAGGAAGCCGCGCTGGTCGGTGTTGACGCCGGAGGGTATCAGCGCTGACGAGCCCGCGCAGATGGCCGAGCTGCCCGGTTCGGGAAGGATGGTTGGAGTGGAGAAGAGGGCATTCGTCCCGCTGTAACTGCCGAGAGCGGAAAGTGCCGGCATGCCAGCAGTTTCATTGGCCGGAGAAACGACGTTGCCCAGAGTACCTGTAGTGGGGCAGGCAGCTGAACCGGAGCACTCGCCGCTCTCACCCAGAAGACTGTTCTCTACCGTCAGAGTAGAACCGCCGCCGATAACGATGCCGCCACCGGTGTTGCCGGCGAGAGTGCTGTTAAAGACGCTGACCGCTGCGCCGCTGCCACTGTAGATGGCGCCGTCGGCAGAGGCAGTATTGCCCGCGAAGGTGCTGTATTTCATCAGCAGGCCTCCGGTTGCGCTGTTGTCGTAGATTGCGCTGCCGTCGGGAGCCGTGTTGTTGGCGAATGTGCTGTCGAAGACCGTGAGCGAGCCGGAGCCGCCGTTGTAGATAGCGCCGCCCGAAGTGGCTGCGGAATTCCCGATAAAGGCCATCCCGTTCAGGGTGAGGTTCGCCAGGTTATCGATAGCGCCGCCTGTGCCGTTTCCGGTGTTATTGCCGCCGGCGAAAGTCATCCCAAAGAGGGAGTCGCTTCCGCCAGAAGTCTCGAGGATCACGTTGGAACTCTGGCCGGAGACGGTCAGGGAACCCGCACCGGGCCCAACGATGTTGACATTGGCGCCGGCGGTTGGTCCTTCGGATGCGAGCGCGATACTGGCCAGGCCGTTGGCGAAGTCGATATCGCCGTAGCCGGCAGCGTTAGCGGCCGCGACGGCATCGCGCAGTGTGCAAGCCGCGCCGGGGCAGTTCGCTGCAATGCCGGAGGCATCATCGGCGCCACTGGCGACCGTGATGTAATTCGTTTGAACCGCACCCGCATCTACGCATGAGGTATTGATCGGGAAGCCGCGCTGGTCGGTAGTCACGCCGGCAGGAATATAGGAGGCCAGGCCCGCGCAGATCCCCGGACTACCGGGCATCGGCAGCAAGGTCGGCGCGAGGCCGCCATAATTGGAAAGGGGCAGCAGGCCGACAGCAGCCAGGGTCGTGGAGGAACTGGGTCCTACATAGTTGCCATTCTGGCCGTTGGTCGGGCATAGCGGCGCACCAGGATCGGCATAGCACTCGTTATTTTCCGCGAAGAAGTTATTCTCAAGAGTGACGACCGTTCCTGTGGTCCCTGTGTAGGAGACGCCGCCGCCATCCTCAGCCGAGTTTCCGTAAAATGTGCTGTCCGTAACGATCAGGTTAGCGTTGTTGATGCTGTAAATACCGGCGCCATAAATGGCGGTATTGCCGGTGAAGGTGCTGTTTGTGACAACCAGCAAAGTCGTGCTGTATTGGAAGATGCTGGCGGACTGAGTGGCGTAAAGCTTGTTGAAGGTGCTGCCGTCGACGGTCAGGTTGCCGCCGGTGTCGTTGTAAATGGCGCCGCCATTATTGGCGGTGCAGTTGATGAAAGTCGAGTTATTGACGGCCAGAGTTCCGTTGTTATAAATGGCGCCGCCGTACCCGGAGCTGCCGGCCGTGACGTTCACGAAGTCGACGTTATTCACGGTGAGGTTGGAATACTGGTTCTGGATGCCGCCCGTCGCGGCGAGACTTTGGCCGTTGCCATTCATCAGAGTCAGGTTTTGAATGGTGACGTTGATGGGCGTGGCGGTCTGGGGGTTATACACGGCAAAGGGCGTCGTTCCGTTCTGGCCGTCGAGGGTAATCGCTGATCCGCCATCGACGGTCATGTTCGCCACAATTTCGGGAAGCACAAAGCTCACGGGAATGCGGCCCGAGAGGCCTGTCTGAAATACGACATCGCTGCCCGGGTCCGAATTGGCTGCGGTCATGGCGTCGCGCAGAGAGCAGTTCGTACCGAGGCCGTTAGCCGGGCAGTTGCCCGGAGTGCCGTTCAGACCGGATCCGGCACCATAGTCGTCCGTGAGCACAGTCACCGTATAGGTATCGGCGGCAAGGGCGCCAGCGGCGGGTCCGAGCAACAGCGCCGGCACGATCCAGAGGCAACTGGCGATCAGGAGCGAGAAGATGCGCGAAGACGAGAAGCGACGAACAGAAACGCGGGGCGATTTGGCAGGCATTAGAAACACCTCAGGGGAAATCACAAAGTACTCGTCACCGGTCTAGGCGCAGGTGACGGTCAATTCTGGTTCCCGTGCGCTGGGGGAAGAAACCTTTACTGACCACAATGCAGCGAACAACTTCTGCTTAATACTCAAGGAGGAGCGGTCTTGCGTCAACGAATCTTTGGTCGTGTCCTGGAGGGGACTGCGGGCGCAGCAGAAATGCACTTTGGTGGGAGTTACCGCAGGGTCAGAAGCGGTATCGTGGAACTCTTTTATCTGCTTCGCAAAGTATGGGGAATTTGCCGTCGCGTCCTCCTTCGGGGCAGGACTTTCGGTTGCACAACCGGCGCATTTTTCTTTTGGGCTGGTAGCTTCCCCTGGGGCATCAATCGCAAGAGCTAGAGAAATTGATCCGTGCAGGGAGTGCCTGTGCAAATCCTCGCCGGGGATGGAGGACTTCGGAGGAGACGCCAATCTTCCGCGAGCGGGCAGTCTCAGGGATGAAAGCGCCCACGATTGATGCCGCAGGGACGCCGGTAGCTCAGTGGGTGCTGCAAGACGACAAAGGTTCCCAGATGCGGCCTGGAAGCTGCTGCCTTCTTCGTGAGGCAACAGCTTCCGTGGCAAGGCTCTTGACGTGCGATCGCCGTTTAGTTGACGGTGATGACAAACGTCTCCGTGCTCTGGACTCCAGCCGGATTGGTATAAGTGGCCGTATAAGTGTTGGAGCCCTCGCTCAGCGGGACGTTGTTGACCTGCCGCGTGCTGGCTGTAAACGAGGGACCGCTCCAGCTCCATGTACCGCCGCCGGGCGCCTGGGGTCCAAGATTGACGGTGCTGC
>PMSS01000001.1 GCA_003167515.1 Acidobacterium sp.
AGCAGATCGAGCAGTGGTTCAATCTGGGCGGGACGGTGAAGATTACGGATGCGCAGTCGGCGAAGGCGACACTGGAGGAGCTGAAGCAGATTCAGGGGCTGCTGGATAAGCTGACTCCGCTGGGTGTGAAGAGCGTCGACGGGGCGGAAATTGTAACAGCGGCTGCAGAATTTCTGCTGGAAGGGATGTGCGCGCATCGGCGGATCAGCCGGAATGAGGAGCGGAGCTTTTCTGCGCAGAGGAAACCGCAGGAGAAGGTGGACCGGCCGGAGCGGGTGGATCCGGAGCGGGATTATGAGCAGTGGCAGTCGCGGAAGACGCGGCGGGGGAGCTTTAACTAGCTGTTAGCCACTAGCTTTTAGCCATTAGCCAACCAGGAGCGAACGACAGGTCCTTCGCTGCGCTCAGGATGAGAATTTATGAAGAGTGTTCGGTATACGAAATTCACGGGCGATCTGGCGAGCGAAGTGAGCATGGAGGATTTGCTCAAGGCGCTATCGGAGTATCTGCTGGACTCGGGATTTCAGAATCCGTATGCGGAGTTTCAGGACCTCGATCAGACGATGGACGATCTGCGGGATGCGCTGCGGCGGGCGCTTGAGCAGGGGGACGCGTTCGATGAGAGCCTGCAGCAGAAGATCGATCAACTGGCGGCGGAGGGAAAGCTGGATGAGTTGATCGAGAAACTGATCCAGCGGATGGAGCGGGAGAATTACATTTCGACGGAACAGTCGCAGGAGTCGGGGCAGGTATCGCCGGCTTCGGGGCAGATGGGCGGGCCGCAGACCGATGCGCGATTTGAGGTGACGGACAAGAGCCTGGATTTTCTGGGATACAAGACGCTGCGGGACCTGCTTGGATCGCTGGGGAAGTCGAATTTTGGGCGGCATGACACGCGGCATTTTGCAACGGGTGTCGAGACGAGCGGCGGATCGCAGCCCTATGAGTTTGGGGACACGCTGAACCTGGATGCCGGGGCTACGCTGAAATCGGCGATTGCGCGGGAAGGGCTGACGCTGCCGCTGAATCTGGAGTACAGCGATCTGCAGGTTCACCAGAGCGAATATCAGAGCTCTTGCGCGACGGTGGTGATGCTGGATTGCTCGCACTCGATGATTTTGTATGGCGAGGATCGGTTTACTCCTGCGAAGAAAGTGGCGATGGCGATGGCGCATCTGATTCGGACGCAGTATCCGGGGGACACGCTGTCGCTGGTGCTGTTTCACGATTCGGCGGAGGAACTGCCGGTGTCGCAGCTGGCGCGGGTGAAGGTGGGTCCGTATTACACGAACACGCGCGAGGGGCTGCGGCTGTCGCAACGGATTTTGGCGCGGCAGCGGAAGGATATGAAGCAGATTGTGATGATCACGGACGGGAAGCCTTCGGCGCTGACCTTGCCGGACGGGCGGATTTACAAGAATGCTTTTGGGCTCGATCCGCTGGTGGTGAGCGAGACGCTCGAGGAAGTGTCGCGCTGCAAGCGGCAGAACATCATGATCAATACCTTTATGCTGGCGTCGGATTTTGGGTTGGTGCAGTTTGTGCAGAAGGTGACGCAGATGTGCAAGGGAAAGGCGTACTTCACAACGCCGGAGACGCTGGGGGAGTATTTGCTGATGGATTACATGCAGCGGCGGATGAAGACGATCCACTAAAAGCAGGGAGTAGGGAGTAGGCAGTAGGGAATAGAAAAAGCTAAAGGCCCGTTAGCGAAGTTCAGCTGTCGCGGGGACGTAGCGGATGTGGAAGCCTCTTGGTGAAGGGTGGAAGCCGGTTTCGCGGAGGAACGGCGCGAGGAAGTGCTGGTGGGCGGGTTGGCCTGCGATGGCGTCGATTAAGAGACCGCCACTGTGACGTGTTTCCGGATTCTGTAACAGTTCCTGAGCATAATTAGCCAGAAATGTGGCCAGGTCGCGCGCCCGGGCGGAGCGGTCTGGCTCGGCGAGATCCTGTTCGGACCGCAAGAAGACCTGGATCGCCGGGTTGTTGCGGCGGAGGTAGGCGACTAATTCGCCGTTGCGGAGGATGACGGTGGCGCCGACGCTGCGGGTGAGGGAGGCGGTGTTGGCCGGAGCAGTGGGGTCAGTGGCGGCTGAGTCGGGATTGGGCCAGCGGAGGATGCTGCCCCAGGGGTTGGCAGGGTCGGCGGCGGCGAGGGCGAGCATTTCGGCTTTCTCGGGCAGTGAAGTGCGGAGAGAGCGGAGGAGCTCAACGGCGGCTGGTTGGGCGAACTGTGCGCCGCCTAGTCCGGCAACGAAATAGCCGCGGCGGATGCGGCCCTGGGCTTCGAGAGCTTTGAGGACTTCATAGACGGCGCTGAATCCGCCGGGGAGATTCTCCTGGGCTGCGGTTTCGCGCGTCACTATTCCATAGCGGTGCAGGAATTGTTGCGCGATGGCGTGGGACCATGCGGTCTGCGCAGCTGGGGTGGTGCGGTCGGGCACGGGGACGAGAGTCCAGCGGCCCTGGGCACTGGGCGGTGTGGTGCGACGGGAGCGGAATGTGGGCTGGTTGTGCTGGCGTTTGCTGGAGCGGGATGTTTCGGGTTTTGCGGCGTAGGCACGAAGGGCGTGGAGCGTGTCGTTGGTGACGAGGCCGCGCCAGACGAGAGACCAAAGGGCGTCGATGGTTTCGCCGGGAAAGCCTGCGCCGGTGGCTTCGTGGAGTTGGGTGAAGAAGGTGGCTCCGGCGCTGTTGAGGTAGTCGAGGATGGCTTCTTCGCGGGGGGTGAAATCCAGCGTTCGGCGTTCGGCGTTCAGCGTTCCGGAAAGGGATTGCACGGGCGGGAGCAGATCCGCGATGCGGTCGGAGAGGTAGAGGGCGATGCGGCCGTCGCGTTCGCCGATGGGATCGACGCCGCACCAGACCACTTCGCCCGCGGCGATGAGGGTGTCGAGGCCGGAGGGCGAATAGCGGGCGAGGCGGGAGGGGAGGATCTGCGATTCGAGGAGCGAGGCGGGGATGGGTGTGGCCTGGAGGGATTCGATGGTGTCGAGAAGGGCGTCCAGACCGCGGCGTTTTTGGAGGACGCCTTGCCAGTGGGTTTCGAAACGGGCGAAGAGACGGGGGTCGGCGGGCTCGATTTCTTTACGTAACCGTGCCAGTGACTTATTGCGGATGAGGCGAAGGGATTCGGCGTCGCAGAACTCGCGGCCTGCCCCTTCGGGGCGGAATCCGCCTTCGAGGATGCGGCCGTCGCTGACGAGGGCGCGAAGGGCGGTTTCGACGGGCTGCGGCTCGAGTTCGTAACGCGAGGCAACTTCGCGAAGGGTGAAGGGGCCGTGGGTGCGAGCGTAGCGGCGGGTGAGTTCGAGGATGGGCGCGGTAACAGGTTGGAGGAGAGCTTTGGGGAGACCGGTGGGGAGGGCGATTTTGAGGGCGTCGCGGTAGCGGGCTGCGTCTTCGATGGCGATGAAGCGCTGCTGGCCTGCGATTTTGATCTGGAGGATGCGGCGGGCGCGGAGCAATACGTTCAGAGACGTGAGCAGCGCGGGTGAGGCGACGCGGAGGGCGATTTCATTGCGGGAGAGATCGCCGAGGCGTAGGAGAAGGTCGTGGAGGCCGTCTGTTGTACGGACGCGTTGATTTTCGCCAAGGAGTTGGAGGTTCGCTTCGACTTCCGCGATGGCGATGGGGTCGAGGAGTTCGCGGAGGTCGGCTTCGCCGAGAAGATCGGTGAGCAAGGACTGATCGATGGAGAGGGCAGCAGCGCGGCGCTCGGCGAGGGGCGCATCGCCGTCGTAGATGAAGTTGCCGGTGTATCCGAAGAGGAGAGAGGCCGCGAAAGGTGAGGCTTTGGGCGTGTCGACGACGTGGACCTGGATGTCGTTTTCCTTGATGGAGCGGAGGACTTCGAGGAGGGCGGGCATGTCGAAGGAGTCGCGCAGGCATTCGCGATGGGCTTCGAGGAGCATGGGAAAGTCGGGATATTGCGAGGCGACGGCGAGGAGATCGTGAGCGCGTTTACGCTGCTGCCAGAGCGGAGTGCGGAGCTGTGCGCGGCGACGCGGAAGGAGAAGCGCACGGGCGGAGGCTTCGCGGAATTTCGCGGCGAAGAGCGCCGTGGTGCTGAGTTGGCGAACGACGAGGTCCTGGGCTACGGAGGGATCGGGAAGGAAGAGCGCCGGGTCGGGCGGGTTATCGACGTCAGGAAAACGGAGGACGAAGCCGTCGTCAGTGGACATGGTTTCGACGTGGGGCCCGCCGGCGTTTTGGATCTGCGCGGCTGCGGCCATGGCCCAGGGCGTGTGGATGCGATTGCCGAAGGGAGTAAGAATGCAGACACGCCAGTCGCCGAGCTCGTCGCGGATACGTTCGATGACGATGTTGCGGTCGTCTGGAACAGCGGTTGTTACATTTGCCTGATCGGTGAGGAACTGGAGGAGGTTTTCGGCGGCCTGGGACTCGAGGTCGTGCTCGCGGACGAGGCGGCTGATGGCGGCGTTGGGCGGTAAGGCGCGGAGTTCGCGGACGAGCGCGCCGATGCGGCGGCCGAAATCGAGGGGGCGACCAGACTGATCGCCATGCCAGAAGGGCAGTTTGCCCGGCTGGCCGGGGGCGGGGGTCACGAGGACGCGGTCATGCGAGATTTCGTCGATGTGCCAGGTGGAGGCGCCAAGGATGAAGACCTGGCCGACGCGGGATTCGAAGACCATTTCTTCATCGAGTTCGCCGACGCGCACTGGCTTTTTGTGTTCGCCGCTGAAGAAGACGCCGTAGAGGCCGCGGTCGGGGATCGTTCCTGCGTTGAGGATGGCGAGCGATTTCGCGCCTTCGCGAGGGGTGACGAGGTTGGCTTCTCGGTCCCAGGTGATCCGCGGACGGAGTTCGGCAAATTCGTCGGAGGGATATTTTCCGGCGAGCATGTCGAGGACATTGAAGAAGGTGGGGCGGTTGAGGGTGGTGAAGGGAGCGGCGCGGCGGATGAGGTTGTAGAGGTCTTCGACGGCGATGACGGGTTCACGGGGCGGCTGGTCTTTGAGGCGGGGGATGGACAGCGCGGGCGGGTTGGCGACGGTGGCGACGATCTGCTGGGCGAGGACGTCGAGGGGGTTACGGAGCATCGCGGTCGACTCGACCTGGCCTTCGTGCATGGCGCGGGTGATGGCGGAGCAGGCGATGAGGTCGGCGCGGTATTTAGGGAAGATGATGCCTTCGCTCGTGACTCCAACCTTGTGACCGGCGCGGCCGATGCGCTGCATGCCGCTGGCGACGGAGGGCGGGGATTCGATCTGGATGACGAGGTCGATGGCGCCCATGTCGATGCCGAGTTCGAGGGAGGAGGTGGCGACGACGGCGCGGATCTTGCCGGTCTTGAGCTGGTCCTCGATTTCGCGGCGCTGGGCGGCGGCGATGGAGCCGTGATGGGCGCGTGCCAGGGGTTGCTGGGCGAGGTCGTTGATGAGTCCGGCGAGGCGTTCGGCGGTGCCACGGTTGTTGACAAAAATGAGGGTCGACTGGCGCTTGAGGATGATGGCGAGGAGGCGGGGGGGGATGGTGGTCCAGATAGAGGCGCGTTTCTGCGGGGAGCCCGGTGAGAGGGAAGAATCTGGATCGGAGGTTTTCAGGTCTTCAACGGGAACTTCAACTTTTAGCTGGAGGCGTTTGGGGGTGGAGGCGTTGATGATCGTCACGTGCCGCGGCGCTGTCGGGCCTGCGGAGGTTTCGTTGCCGCCAAGGAAGCGGGCTACTTCGTCGAGGGGGCGCTGGGTGGCGGAGAGGCCGATGCGTTGGATCGGGCGTTGGGTGATCGCTTCGAGCCGTTCGAGCGAGAGGGCGAGGTGGGCGCCGCGTTTGGTGGGGACGAGAGCGTGGATCTCGTCGACGATGACGGTCGAGACGGTGCGGAGCGCGGATGCGGATTCGGAGGTGAGGAGGAGGTAGAGGGATTCGGGGGTGGTGATGAGGATGTCGGCAGGATGGCGGCGGAAGCGGGCGCGCTCGGTCTGGGGCGTGTCGCCGGTGCGGATGGCGATCTCGGGGGAGCGGAAGGCGACGCCGGCGTGGCTCGCGAGGGCGGCGATGCCAAGGAGGGGGGCACGGAGATTGCGTTCGACGTCGACGGCGAGGGCCTTGAGGGGGCTGATGTAGACGACGCGGCAGCCGGGTTGATTTGCCTCTGCTCCAACGATTGGCGCGACGGGGATTCTGGAGGCGGCAGCGGGTTCGCGCGGCGCTGGGTGATCAAACATGAGCGAGTTCAGGCACCAGAGAAACGCGGCGAGGGTTTTGCCGGTGCCGGTGGGGGCGAGGATGAGGGTGCTTTCGCCGCGAGCAATGGCGGGCCAGCCGAGGCGTTGGGGTGCGGTAGGTATGCCAAGGGTGGAGCGGAACCAGTCGGTGGTGACGGGATGAAAGAGGGCGAGGGGGTCGGAAGACGCGGATTCCGAGTTGGTTGGTTGAGGGGTGGATTTGCTGGCCGCCATCGCTGTAGTGAGGATAATCCTGGCCGAGCCCGGAGCCCGGAGCCCGGAGCCCGGAGCCCGGAGCCCGGAGCTGGGAGCCTGGAGCCGGTAGCCGGTAGCCTGTAGCACCCCGCTACCGCCCCTTCTGCTAGAGGAGACGCGTGTATTCCACTTCGTCACCGCCAGCCCCTGGCTCCAAGCCCTTGGCTCCCGGCTCCTGGCTACGAGCTGTCTTAGCGGATGGGTTTATACCAGACGGTTTTTGGAGTGAGCATGGTCTGCCAGTGGGAGTCCATGCGGGGCTGTTCGCTGAGGCCGAGGAAGAGGACGCCATCGGGGGCGAGAGAGCGGTGCATAGTGAGCAAAACCTGGCGCCGGGTGTCCTGAGGGAAATAGATCATGACATTGCGCAGAAAAATGACGTCGAAGGATTCGGGCATGATGGGAGCCTGGCAAAGATTGCGCTGCTGAAAGCGGCAGAGGCGCTTGATGTCGGGGGCAATTTCCCATTCGTCGGCGGAGCGGACGAGGTATTTGACCAGGAAGCGGGCGGGCAGGCCGCGATTGATTTCGATGCGCTGGTAGCGGCCGGCGCTGGCGCGCTCGACCATTTCAGCGGAGAGGTCGGTGCCGAGGATATCGATTTTCCAGCCGGCGAGGAGGGGGAAGTGCTCGCGGAGCATCATGGCGATGGAATAGGCTTCCTGGCCGGTGGAGCTGGCGGCGGACCAGAAGCGGAGGCTGCGAGTATCGCGGCGGCTGGCGATGAGGGCGGGCAGGAGTTGTTCGCGGAGGAGGTCGAAAGTCGGCGTGTCGCGAAAGAAGCTGGTCTCGTTGATGGTCATGGCCTCGGCGACGGAGCGCTGAAGACCGGGTCCGGCGTCGGCGCGGAGCGCGGAGACGAGTTGGCCAAGGGACTGGAGGCCGCGATCGCGGAGGAGGCGCTGGAGGCGCGACTCGAAGAGATAGTCGCGGGAGGGATCGACCTGATTGCCGGAATTGCGCATGACGACGGAACGCAGGTAGTCGTAGTCGATGGAGGAGGAGCTCACAGGGCTATGGCCTCCGGGCGGGGCGCGTGCGGGGCAGGGGGGGCGGTGCAGCGCAGGATTTCGGCGGGGATGGCCTCGAGGGCGAGGACTTTGTTGGCGAGACCCGCGTGGACGACAGCGCCGGGCATGCCCCAGATGACGCTGGTGGCGCTGTCCTGGGCAAGGACGGCGCCGCCCGCGGAGCGGATGGCGCGGCAGCCGGCGAGACCGTCGGAACCCATGCCGGTGAGGATGATTCCCAGCAGACGGCCAGAGCACGCAAGCGCGGCGGAACGAAAGAGAACATCGACGGAGGGGCGGCAGAAGTTTTCAGGTTCGTTCTGATTTAGGCGCAGGCGCATATCGCGGGTAAGTTCGAGATGAAAGTCGCCGCGGGCGATGTCGATGACGCCGGCTTCGGGGCGGGTGTCAGAGGCTGCTTCGCGGACGCGGAGGGGGCAAAGGCCGTTGAGGCGTTCGGCAAGCAGCCCGGTAAAGAGGCGCGGCATGTGCTGCACGATGAGAATGGGCAGAGGGAAGGCCGCGGGGATTTTCGGGAGCAGGGCTTCGAGAGCGGCAGGGCCTCCGGTGGAGACGCCGATGACGACGAGCCTGGGCGGCAGAGAGGATGAGGCGGGAAGGGCGGGTCGCGGGTCGGGAACGGCGGATGCGGCGCCAGGACGGGGTTCGGCCGGAAAGAGTGCGAGGATTTTCGGAAGCAGGTCGCGGGTGAGGGTTTCGACTCCCTCGCGGATGCCATGCTGGGCACCGGGCTTGCAGACGTAGTCGGTAGCGCCGCGGGCGAGAGCTTCGATGGTGATGCGGGCGCCGCGCGAGGTGAGGGTGCTGCACATGATGACGGGGGTGCGGCGGTTGCGGAGGCGGATGCTCGAGAGAGCTTCGAGGCCGTTCATGCCGGGCATTTCGATGTCGAGCAGGACGAGATCGGGGTGGAGATTTTCAAAGGCGGCCAGCGCCTCCTGGCCGTTGGAGGCGGTTCCGGCGATCTCGATGGAACGCTGTGGCTCGAGGACCATGCGCAGCAGGCTGAGCATGACGGCCGAGTCATCGACCAGGAGCACGCGCACTTTGCGGGGGGAGGGTGATTCGTTTGCGTGGGTCTCGTTCGTCCGGGTCTGATTTGCCTGGTTCATGGCTCCTCGACTCCGGCCATGCGGAGTTTGTCGAAGAGGCCGGCTTCATCGAAAGGCTTGACGAGGTATTCATCGGCGCCAGCCTCGAGAGCCGCTTCGATGTGGTCATTTTCGGCTTCGGTGGTGACCATGACAATTTTGGTGGCGTTGAAAGCGGGATCGGCGCGTGCGGCCTGCAGCATTTCGATGCCGGACATGACGGGCATATTCCAGTCGACGAGGGCGACGGAAAAAGGGCCGGAGCTGCGCAGGCAGCTGAGGCCCTGCTGGCCGTCGGCGGCTTCCACGCATTCCACGCCGCGCTCGGCAAAGACGGAGTGGAGATAGTTCCGGATGAAGCGTGAATCGTCGACGACCAGGGCGCGCATGAAGGTCCTTTCTGCTCCGCCGGAGACTCAGGCCGGGAAGGCGCTGGCGAGGCGCATGGGGTCCAGGCGCTCGGGTTCAAGGCTGACGAGGAGGCGGTCTTTGAGTTTCCACGCGCCGTCAAAAAGTGCCTGACGGCGGCTTTCAAGGGTCGCCGGATTGGGCTCATGGTCGGCAGCCGAGACGTGGAGGACCTCGCCGACCGAGTCCACGAAGAGGCCGAAGAGACCGTCGGGGTTTTCGAAAACGAGGACATCTTCGGGAGTTTTCGCCGGCTCCATGCCGAGCAGACGGCGCAGGGAGACAGCGGTGAGGACCTCTCCGCGATAGTGCACCAGGCCGCCGACGAAGTAAGGAGCGAGGGGAACGGGCTGGGTGGCCGGCTTGCCGAGGATTTCGAGCACATGGGCAATGGGGACGCCGTAGAGGGTATCGCCCACCTGCACCGAGCAGACTTCCTGGGTTGGATTCGCGTGATTGTCGTTCATCGTTGTTCCTCCGCGGGCAGAGAGAATTCCATGGGCGAGCCATCGGCGGCGCATTCGAGGGCGGGAATGGCGGAGAGGCTGGCGATGGCGGTGACGCGTTCGTGGAGCAGGGTGATGCCGTCGGCGATGGCGCCGGTCCCGGCTTCTTCGAGCTGGCGTCCGCCTGCGACGTCGAGAACCTGGGAGACGGTCATACCGACCTGACGGTTGCCGTCGCGGCAAACCACGACGGTCGTTTGGGCTTCGGGATCGTCGCCGGCGTCAAGGAGTTCGGAGGCAGCATCGTCGAGGGGCAGCAGCTTGCCGTCGAAGCGCAGGACGGGGCGCGATCCGGCGCGCTCGATGCGGGAGCGCGGAATCCGTTCGATGCGGACGACAGTTTCAAGAGGCAGAGCCGCGCGGCGGCGGCCGGTTTCGACGAGGAGAAAGTCATGCTGGCCGGCGCGGTTGGTGTCGACCGAGTCATCGACGGCTTCCGTGGTGGGAATGACGTTGGCGTGCTGGGCGATAGCGCCGGGGTTGAGGATGAGGGCCATTCCGCCATTGCCGAGAATGGTGGCTCCGGCATAGAAGCCGATCTCGCGCAGGACGGCGGCGAGGGGCTTAACGACGATTTCTTCGGGGTCGGCGAGGCCGTCCACGACCAGGCCCAGGCGGCGGCCGTCGGCGTTGAGGATTGCGATGTCGCAGGGCGCGCTGCGCTGGCGCGGGGACTGCTGGAGGAGGCGGTCGAGGAAAACGAGGGGCAGAAGGTGGCCGCGCAGACGATAGAGGGCGGCGTTTTCGAGCCGTTCGATGCGGCTGTCGGTTTCGCCAGTGCTGAGGTGCACCAGCTCGGTGAGCGAGGCCTGGGGCACGGCGAAATTCTGTCCGCGGCTGCGAACGATGAGCGCGGGAATAATGGCGAGGGTGAGGGGGATGCGGAGGCGGAGGACGGTTCCTTTGCCGGCGCGGCTGTCGACTTCGACTTTGCCGCCGATTTTCTCGACATTGGTGCGCACGACATCCATGCCCACGCCGCGTC
>PMSS01000416.1 GCA_003167515.1 Acidobacterium sp.
TGCCGATCATTTCCGCCAGGGTCTCCTGTGAGATCTTCGGAATCGTCGTGTCCTGGTGGCCCGGCTTCCCGATTTCGGCCATCAGCAGCAGAATCCGGGCCAACCGCTTCTCGCTGGAGTTGAAAAGCTGATCGACCAGATCGGACTGAATCCGCATACTACGAGCCAGCAGAAACGACAAAAACAGATCGGAGAACGCATGTTCCTCATGCATCACCCGGATCATCTCCGCCCGCTCGATCATGAGTGCGGTACAGCTCGTGATGGCCGTGGCCGTCGCCATGCGCAGCCCCGCAACTGCGGTGAGCGACTCCTCTCCCACAAAGTCGCCTGCCGAGAGAAGCGTGATCGTGGCCTCTTTTCCGTTCTTTGAAACCACCGTGAGTTTCGCGCGGCCCTTCTGCAGATAGAAGATGGAGTCGGCTGGATGTCCCTGCGTAAAGAACGCCTGTTTTGGCTTGATCTGGACAATCTTTCGTCCCAGCCCGGCGCTGGCCAGAAAGGCCTCGGCGTCAAATCCGTTCTTCTTCAGATCGATCATTTCGATACCCACTTCCCGGGTCCGGGCGTGCAAGTGGACAGTGCGGCGGGGAAGCAGGAGCGCGTCCGGCTCGGGATAAACGTTGGGAACCTCTCAATATTATAAATTCGACAGTGCAGATTTGACGACTCGAATAAGCGCCGCCCGCAGTTCGCCTTCCCTGCGCTGAATCGCAGGCGAAGTTCAATCAAGCGATTGCCCCACAGCACGGCGGTAAGCCTTTCTGTCCCTGGGCGGCTCAAGGTGTATGCGCGAAGACATCTCCATCGTTGCCTGCGAGTGATTCTCTGTGCGAACGGAATTCCTTAGCCGCTCAGCCCGGCCCGCCGCCGCAGAAAGCGTTGCCCCCTGGACCCCACGAGCGTAAGCGTCCAGGGCAAAACGGTTCGGGACGATCAGGGTCTTGCCGCGCATCTCGATCAGCCGCCGTTGTCGGAGCTCGGCCATCGCCCGACTCACCGTTTCGCGCGTGGCTCCGATGCACTCCCCCATCTCTTCATGGGTCAGCGAAATGCTGACGCACGTTCCCTCATGGATCATGCGGCCGCCCTCGGACCACTCAAACAGAAGCCCGGCCAGCTTGACCGCGGCCGACGATGGGAGGCCGAGGATTCGCATCTGTTCGCAGGCGCGGCTCATTTCAAGACTCAACTCGCGTGCCACACTCTGGTAAGCCATGGGATGACGCTTCAGAAAATCGAGAAACACCTTACGAGGAATCGATGCGACCCTGCACGGGTCGAGCGTCTCCGCCGTCACCTCATGGGAACTGCCGGACAGCAGAGATGTCAGCCCCAGCAGGTTCGGCGCTCGCGCGATCCACAGGATCAGCCGCCTGCCATCGACCGAGTTCACCGAGATCTTCGCACAGCCTTCCAGAAGGAAGAGAATGCCCCTGCACTCCTGCTCCTCCTGAAACAGCACCGCTCTCGCCGGGAAACGAATGGGCAGAATAGTCGCCAGGAACTCTCTTAG
The DNA here is from genome assembly GCA_003167515.1 of Acidobacterium sp. GTDB lineage: Bacteria > Acidobacteriota > Terriglobia > Terriglobales > Acidobacteriaceae > Palsa-343. The sequence goes on from PMSS01000416.1 coordinate 1,517, forward strand.
AGCACCAGGCGACAGCATATTGAAGAATTCCCCCGCCCTGCGTGGCTGGGGAGTCTCGTTCCGGCCTGCTTCGTACATGGGTCGCATGTCAGGGAGCCCTCTCGACCACATCGTTGATCGCCTGTAGGGTGGATTATCTTCTGACACGCACTTCCCATACTGTGCAGTTTTGCTCACATCCGATTGCACTGGCACTGCGTTTTATTGGCCGGGTCATCGCTTCAGTGCTCTCTCACCGTCGAACATGGTAGTGAGACAGCGCGTGCAGATGGAAGATCCCAAATACATTCAGGAGCCACAGAACCACTACAATGACGACCAGACCGTTCAGGATCGAGCTAATGTTCGACTGCATGGGGATAAAGCGGTTGACGAGCCATAGCAGAAATCCCACGATGACCAGCGTAATAACAATCTGCATCAGCGGCATTCGACACTCTCCTTCCGGCGCCTGAAGCTGATCGGTATCGCCGGAACGTCCCGATCAGCGTGGCTTACTTCATGAGTTACTGCTGGCCCGGCGTCGCTTCCGCGACCGTTCCCGCACGGCCGGTTTCGACAACCGCCTGGATAAAGCCGAGCGTCGACTCGGGCGCGCGCACATTGCCCGAAAGAATGGCCCGGAACGACGGATCGCCCCCATAAATGGCGTGGGTCGAGTCAGCGTCCTGCTCCACAACGGCTCCGTCCAGCGTGATGCCGGCAAAAATGCCATGCGAACGCGAGTAAGTCAGGAGTTCCGTGTTCAGCGTCCAGTCAGTACCTGCCGATGCGTGCCGCCCAACCGGTCCCGCGGAAGCAGATGCATCCCCGCTGATCTGGAATTTGCTTGAGAGCAAATGCTGCAAGCCGCGGTCATTCATGACCACCATAACGAGGTCGACGCCTTCGACGCCAATCTGCAGGCCCCAGCTTCCTCCGCCCACCGAGACGAACGCCGGAGCGCTCCAGCCATCGGCGGTGCGGCAGGACGCGATGCCCCGGCCGTGCTCGCCACCAACGACGAAGCCGCCCTTCATCAGGTGCGGAACTACAACGATACATTTCGCACCGTTCATTACTTCTTCGGGAATACCCTTATCCGGCGCACTCATGATGGAGTGGAGCACATCCGAAGACATTTGCAGACGATCAATCGAATCCTGGCGCCCGGAGGCAGCCCACAGGTTTCCGCTTGTCAGCGCAAAGGCGCCGATCAGGAGCAGAGGCGTAATCTTCATTTGGGTTTCCTTCTTTCGTGCGGAGAGCTAAGGGGTACACATTGCAGATGGCGCTGACTTAGCGCAGAACCATGAGTGAGGAGAGATGAAAGACTCTGCTCCACAATCAGGATTTCAAAGTCGAGCCGCAATAGCTGAGCTATATCGCTCACTCAATCCGGAAAATACGGTTTCAGGCGTGCCGCAGGTTCGGTCCTGCTTCGGCCCTCGCATCGATCATCCAGCTAATTCTGCGACAGCATAGTTTCGGCGGAGGGGACAATCGCGTAGTTAATGGGATTGGCGCAGTAGGCGCATTTCGCATCGAGTATTTCAGAGCTGCTCTTGTCCAAAACCTGCGGGAACGCCCTGAGGCATTCAGGACAGGTGATGATCACGTAGGGTTCTCCCGAGGTATTATGCCCGTTGGTGGGTATCCAGATCGGCGCGCCGGAACGCGACGGATGCATTGCCTGCGCATGCCGTGGTCGCATTATACCTTCCACGATCCGGAGCAGGAGAATCGGACGCTGACCCTTCTCATAAAAGGCGTCGGCTGCAACCCCCGCAGGCACTGCCATCCCTGTGAATGCGCCGCTCATCGCGATCACCCGAACCGAGGGAAACCGCCGCCGGACCACCGAGAGCAGTTCATAGCCCGACATTTCCGGCATATTGAGATCGGACAGCAGGACATCCGGGGTCGCAGCCCTTATCGCGTCTAATGCGGAGAAGCCGTTAGAGGCGAGCCGCACCGCATAGCCCAGAGCGGTAAACAATACGGACAGCGTTTTGCAGAGTGCCGCCGAATCGTCCACAACGAGAAGGCTCGTTTTCAGGTTGGGCAATCGTTCACCCGTTGGATGGTGTCTGGGCCCGTCGCCACCAGTCTGGCATTCGTCCGAATCGAAATACTGTTCAATTTTGAACAGGTCAGGGCCGTTTCTTCTTTAGATTTCCACTCACCCCCACGCCGCTGCTCCGAGGGCTTCAGCCCCGCCGGGGCTGGGAGCTGGTGGCTGTTTGGGCTGGGTACCCCACCCCCCGTCTGCTGGTTTTGAGGGTCGTGACGCGCAGGTATTTGATTCTAAGGACGCGGACGATTTCGGGTGGGCCGTTTGCATTTGATTCCTCGATAGATGCCGGTATCTATTTTGTTTTGTTATTGGTACGTGTCGTTCACAAATGGGTGGCAGTTATGTATTTGAATTCAAAATGGAAGTTGTCGTTCCATCAGATTCCACAATACTTACCGTGGCCCTTTTCGGGAGCCGGGCGCCGGGAGCTGGGAGCCCGGAGGGCTGGAGGCTGTCTTTTTTTCTGCCGCGCGGAGACGATTTCATTTGAAAATGCGGCGGTTAGCGAATGTTGACAGACTCGACAACAGCCCCCGGGGCTGAAGCCCTCGAATTTTGTCGTTGTCATTGTTTCCTCTTTGAGACGCGTGGCTTGAATAGCTCTGGTCAGGTGCTGAGTCGTGAGGTTCTCTGGTTGCGCTATCGACACGGAGGCAGACGCATTCTCGGCCGCGATGGGTCGTTCAGCAACAGAAAAGCCCGCGCAAGGCAGGCTTTGTTTTCTTTTTCTATCCTAAGTTAAGGATAGCAGGTCGGGAGGGAAAAACTGCCAACTTTCTTTGAATAGGTTGGCTTGTAAGTGGCGTTGATTGTTGGGTTATTACTTCGGTTTTGGGGGTTGGGGCTTGACAGATTTTCCACATTTGGTGGTTTTGGGGAAGTGCGTTGTGGGCGGGGGCGGGGACGGTACGAAGGTACCGTGACTGGGCGAGTCGGCTGCGCTCGCTCCGAGCTGCGCCGACGGCCTGGGGCAGCAAGGTGGGCCCTTCGGGCCGGATTTTCTTTTTAGGAGCCTGAGGCTGGGCTTTTATCCGGGGGACGCTGCTTCCACGCGAGGCTGGTCTTTCGGATTTCCGGGTCGCGGAGGTGGAGGGAGGTCTTCGAGGATGCGAAATTTTTCTTCGATGGGAAGATTAAGCGCCATTCTCTTTTGATCACGGCTTCTTCCCGTCTGTCGCGATTGATAATCTCACACTGGTGCCATGTATTTGCGTTTCGTAATCAGGTGGATCGACGAGGATTCCCACAAGCCCCAGGGCGTGCTTGTGGCGGCGTATTCGCTTCTCGATTCGGGCGAGCTGGACCAGGAAGAATGGAACCAGGTGCGCGGTATTTTGGATTGGTTCAACGCGCATTTGCCGCATCCGCCTGAAAGCTTCTCTACGGGTCGAGCGATTTTCTGGTTCAGGTCAGCGGCGGCAGAGGGTATTAGCCGAATGTGGGAGTTGGTTCAGATACTCCGCGAACATGGGCATCACGTGGAGGTTCATAAGTGCAGGCGGCTGGCTAATATTTGCTACTGGGATCAGTTTCAGGTGGCTGCGTATCCGTCGAAGGAGGACGGGAGGGTCACCGTCCAGTGACGAGGTGCTGGCCGGGGCTGAAGCCCCTTTTCTGTTTGGGCCTCGTCCCAAGCCCTGAAGGCCGTGGCTTCTCCCGTAGCCTCGCTGACGCGAGGCGTGTCTTGCACGATTCCTGTCTACCAAAATCGAGACATGGCGCAAGTGTTGGGAAATTAGAATGGGTTGACAATCGGTCCAATGGGAATAGGAATTGAAAAACCGATCCCGCCACATTATTTGGAACTGGTAGCCGACGCCGCGTTGAAATCGTATTGGCGTCGGAAGGCCCTCGCGCTTTTTCTGAGACGCTGTGGAGTGGCGCAGGCGTTTCTGAGTGGTTGGCAAAGCGAGGAGACGAAGCGCGAACTCCTCTACCGCCTCTTCCCCAAGTTGGAGGAAGCAGGTGATGCAGGGCTCCGCTTAGTCAACCGCATGGCTGACTCGCTTGATCAGCAAACATCGTTTCCTGATTTGCTCGGTTGGGAGGTCATATCCAGGGTTCGTCGGCACGCTTCCCAAACTGGCGAGGCTTATCTAGATCCCGTAGACTTCAATAACTGAAAAGAGGTAATCGAAGGCGCGATTCCCGCCGGGTAGTAGGATCTCACGGCGTTCTTTGATTGCATCCGCGATAGCGGGAGTTGATGACAACCATTCGAGTTGTTCGTCAGGGCCTCTAATGCGTTCTGCGATTGGGATGCGGGCTTCGGCTGCGCAGCCCTGAATGGCGATGAGGTCGGTGTCGGTAGCGCGGACGGTGGTTTCGGGTACGTAAGGTGGCGGCGAACGAACCGCAGGTCCTTCGACTCGCGTCTGAATTGTTGTTGCGCCCAAAGGCGGGCGCAACGATTCGGACGGCTCGCTCTGGATGACATTCGCTGTTTTTGACACGGGTCGTGGTGGTTCGAGCTGAGTCGTTCGCCCGGCTGTGGTTGGAGCATGTAACCGCAGGTCCTTCGACTCGCGTCTGAATTGTTGTTGCGCCCAAAAACGGGCGCAACGATTCGGATGCTTCGCTCTGGATGACATTCTCTTTTTTTGATACGGGTTGTGATGGTGTGAGCTGATTATCGTGGTGCGAGGTGAGGCTTTGCGACCGCGACGGTGTTGGGAGTTCCGGGGCTGAAGCCCTTTCTGCTAGGCGCCTTTTTCCACGGCCTGAAGGCCGTGGCTTTCACCGTAGTCCTGCATACGCGGGACGAGATGCGCATCCCAAACGGATTTGTAACTCCGAGCGAACCGCAGATCCTTCGACTCGCGTCTTAATTGTTTGTTGCGCCCAAATGCGGGCGCAACGATTCGGATACTTCGCTCTGGATGACATTCTCTTTTTTGGGCACGGGTTGTGGTGGTTCTTTGTGAAAATGCGATGACCGCGTGTGGCGCGGTCCTTTGTCCATTTTTTGGGGGGTGGTTCCGGCGGGAACCGCAGGTCCTTCGACTTGCGCCTTCATTGTTTGTTGCGCCCAAAGGCGGGCGCAACGATTCGGATGCTTCGCTCTGGATGACATTCTCTTTTCCTGACACGGATTGTGGTTGTGCGAGCGGCTACAGGCTCCCAGCTCCCAAAGGCCTCAGTTCGAATCTTTCCTCAACTCCTCGAGAACCGCGTCGAGGGCCGTCTCCCATCGAACGAGCTGAACCCCGAAACGGTGTTGAAGGAGAGCGTTCGACAAAACAGAGTTGCGGGGGCGTTTGGCTGGTGTCGGGTAGTCGGCGGCAGGGATCGGATTCGCCTGCGGTGCGCGTCCGTTGAGCAGACGGCCCGCGCGGGCAAAGATGGCCTGAGCAAAGCCGCACCAGGTGGTCGAGCCCGAACAGGTCATGTGATAGAGACCAGCCCATGCGTCGTCGAAGCCAAATCGGCCTGCCAGGACGCCTTCGACGATGGTTCGCGTGGCGTTGGCCAGTTCGATGGAGCTGGTGGGCGCGCCGTGTTGATCGTCGACGACATTCAGGCGGTCGCGTTCGCGGCCCATCCGCAACATGGTGAGCAGGAAGTTTTGACCGTGCGGACCATAGACCCAGCTGGTTCGAAAGATGAGAAATCGACCGCCTACTTGGCGGATGGCCTCCTCACCGGCCAGCTTGGTGGCGCCGTAGACATTCAGCGGATGGGGTGGGTCTTCCTCGATCCATGGTTCAGATTTTGAGCCGTCGAAGACGTAGTCTGTGGAGTAGTGCACCAGCAATGCATTCAATTGCCGCGCCTCTTCCGCGAGGACACGTGGCGCCGCGGCATTGATAGCCATGGCAATGTCCGGCTCCGACTCGGCACGATCCACCGCCGTGTATGCGGCGGCATTCAGGATTACATCCGGCCGCGCTCGTCTCACCAGAGCACGGATTTGCTCGGGTACTGCCAAATCGAAACGGTCGCGGTCGACGGAAACGATGTCGCCAAAATCCGAAAAGCTGCGCTCCAGTTCTTTGCCAACCTGTCCTGCTCCACCAACAATCAGGACGGAAGGGCTGCGGCTCATGGAAAGACCTCGGCGTGGGGAAGGGTTGCGCCCTTGCTGTCCTTCTCCGAGACAACGACATCGTTGGGGGCCACAGGCCACGGAATCGCCAGCGCCGGGTCGTTCCACAAAATCGTCCGCTCGCCGGCGGGCGAGTAGTAGTCGGTAACCTTGTAGGCGAATCCGACAATGTCGGTGAGGGCGAGGAATGCGTGGCCAAAGCCCGGGGGGATCCAGAGGATGTGGCAGTTTTCGCCGCTGAGTTCAATGGCGACATGCCGGCCGAAGCTGGGCGAACTGCGGCGCAGGTCCACAGCGATATCAAGCGCGGCTCCGTAGGCTACGCGCACGAGCTTTCCCTGTGGCTGAATCACCTGGTAGTGAATGCCGCGCAGCACATTCTTCTGCGAGACGGAGAAATTGTCCTGCACCCAGGTTGTGGGCAGACCGGCCTCCGCCATGGCGCGCTGGTTCCAGGTCTCCAGAAACGCGCCGCGGTTGTCGCGGTAGATAGTGGGGGTGAACAGAAGAACTTCAGGCAGCGAGGTTTCCTGAACCTTCATCACTGCGCCTCTTGTCCAAAATAGGGTTCGCGCAGTAAGGCGAGCAGATACTGACCGTATCCACTCTTCCGGATGGGTTGGGCCAGCGATTCCAGTTGTTCCGCCGAGATGTGTCCCATCCGGTACGCAATCTCTTCAGGGCAGGCGATCTTGAGCCCCTGGCGGCGCTCGACGGTCTGGATAAAGAGGCCGGCTTCAAACAGAGAATCGTGCGTACCTGTGTCGAGCCATGCCATGCCGCGGCTCATGATCTGCACGTTCAGGCGCCCGGCTTCGAGATAGAGGCGATTCAAGTCGGTGATTTCGAGTTCGCCACGAGAAGAGGGCTTGAGAGAAGAAGCGAAGCGGGCCACATCGCGATCGTAAAAATAGAGGCCGGTGACTGCGTAGCGCGATTTCGGGGCGGTGGGCTTCTCTTCGAGGCTGATGGCGCGGCCAGCCTGGTCGAATTCAACGACGCCGTAGCGCTCGGGATCCTGCACAGGGTAAGCAAATATGGTGGCTCCCTGCTGCAGCGCGGCTGCCTTCTGCAATTGGGTGGAGAGCGATTGGCCGTAGAAGATGTTGTCGCCGAGAACCAGGGCGCTGGTGTCGTCTCCGATAAAGTCACGCCCGATCAGGAATGCCTGTGCGAGACCATCGGGACTCGGCTGGACCGCGTAGCTGATGTTCATGCCCCAGTTATGGCCGTCGCCCAATAATTCGGCAAACCGCCCCGTATCCTGGGGGGTCGAGATAATCAGGATGTCCCGCAGCCCGGCCAGCATCAGCGTGCTGAGCGGGTAGTAGATCATCGGTTTGTCATATACCGGCAGGAGCTGCTTGGAAACGACCTGGGTAACCGGATAAAGACGCGTGCCTGACCCGCCCGCAAGGATGAGGCCCTTCATGTGGCAAGGCGCTCCTTATAGTTCTGCTCGATCCACCGCAGGTAGGCTCCGGTGCGGACGTTTTCAACCCAGTCAAGATGGTCGAGATACCAGCGAACCGTGCGGCGGAGACCGCTTTCAAATTGTTCGGCAGGCGTCCATCCCAGTTCACGGGCAATCTTCGACGCATCGATGGCATAGCGGCGATCATGGCCAGGGCGGTCTTTGACGAAGGTGACGAGCTTCCTGCGGGAACCGAGTCTCGGGTCAGGACTCATCTCGTCCAGAAGATCGCAAATCGCGGTCACGACATCGAGATTCATTCGCTCGCTGTTGCCGCCCACGTTGTAGGTCTCGCCGATGCGGCCGCGTGCCAGAACAGCGTGGATGGCTGAGCAGTGATCCCGAACATACAACCAATCACGCACGTTGGCGCCATCTCCATAAACCGGCAATGGCTTGCCTTCGAGAGCATTCAGAATCATCAGTGGAATCAGCTTTTCCGGAAACTGAAACGGGCCGTAATTATTCGAGCAGTTTGTAGTGAGCACGGGGAGCCCGAAGGTATGGTAATACGCGCGCACCAGATGATCCGACGCGGCCTTCGACGCGGCATACGGGCTGTTGGGAGCATAGGGCGTGGTTTCGCAAAATGCCGGATCCGCAGCTCCGAGCGAACCGTAAACTTCGTCCGTGGAGACATGGAGAAAGCGAAAGGCCCAACGGTCCGCCTCGCTTAGCCCGGACCAGTAGCTCTTTGCTTGTTCGAGGAGTGTAAACGTGCCCTGGACATTGGTGCGGATGAATGCATCCGGAGCTACGATGGAGCGATCCACATGACTCTCAGCCGCGAAGTGCACGATGGCCCGCGGCCGATGCTCCCGTAACAGCGAGCCCACCAGCTCCGCGTTACAGATGTCGCCTTGCACCAGCAGCTGTCTCCCATCGGAGCTCAGGCAGTCGAGACTGGCCGGATTACCGGCGTAAGTCAGTGCATCGAGATTCACCACCGGCGTCCCGACGGTCTCGACCCAGGCCAGAACAAAATTCGACCCGATGAAACCAGCTCCCCCGGTGACCAGAATCGTGTCGCTTATAGGCATCGTCGCGATGTAATTCCCATGGTAAAGGAAAAACCCAGAGCCCGGAGGGAATTGCGGATGCGGGCTCCCGCTCCGCACGCAACAAAGCCTCCAGATTTCGCCTGCAGGCAGTCACGCCCGCAAGACGGCTCAACGTTCCTGTTTGGAAACTGCTGTAATGCGCACGGAGTGTTCGCAGCGAATGGCGTTCTGGACCAGGCCGGCTGGGAAGGCCCTCTCGAGCGCGCGCAATTGGCTGTCGTTGAGCGCTGGGGCGATCACCTCAACCTGAAAATCCCCGACTTGCAGGGGGCGGGCGGAAGGCTGCGCTTCGACGCGGATCAGCAGGCCTTCGCAGGAGAGGCCCTGCAGGCTCAGGTATTGAGCGACGTACTGGCCGATGCAGCCGCCGAGGGACGCCAGCAGGAGCTCGGCCGGGGACATGCCCTGGTCGGTGGCTCCATCTTCGGCAGGCTGATCGAGCAAGACCCGATGGTGACGCGCCTCCGCCGTGAAAAGAGCGCCGCCGCTGTGACGTAAAGAGATTTCCAAGCTTACCCCTGAATTACCCTGGCTCAACTACCCTGGGTTCATATGGTGGGAAAGCAAATTGTGGGCCACTGCGCCGAGGCCGCGAAAAGCCGCGCAAACTCACGAAATCCAGAAATATGATCGGTAGCCGCGTGCGCGGGACGGCGCTGAAGGAGTGCACCGCTGCGCGAAATGACGCAGGTGGTGCGACGGGCAGGTGGGCACGGGTACACTATCAGCCTGTTCCATGAAGACCAGGCGACCCAGGAAGAAATCCGGTGCGGCATCTTCAACCACGGTCGAGAGCGCCACGGCCGTGCCTCGTGGGAAAAAGTCCCGTGCAGGGTCCTCCGGGCCGCGCCAGGAGGAATTGCGGGCGCTGGTGGATCAACTGGACGAGGCGGTCGTTTCGCTTGGCCGTGATGGCCGGGTGCAATTTGCGAACGCGGCTGCGGAACGTCTGTTCGGTATCGATCCCCACGGGCCGCCGATCTCGGGGTGGAGCGAGGCGTACGGAATCTATCTGCCTGACCGGCAGACCCTATGGCCGGCAGACGAGCTGCCCGGCGCTGTCGCGCTGCAAGGGCAGACGGTCGAGGGGGAACAATACGTGCGCCCGCCGGGAGCCTCAGATGGCTATTGGATCGACGTCCGCGCCCGGCCTGTTTTCGATTCGCAAGGCGAAGTGCAGGGGGCGCTGCTGGCCTGGCGCGATATTACACAGGAGAAGCGAACGGCCGAGAGCCAGAGACGGCTGCTGGCGATCGTCGAGAACACGCCGGATCTGGTCATCCTGACCGATCCGACGCTGAAGACGAGCTACATCAACCACGCGGGGCGCGAACTGCTGGGGCTGGATGCGGCCGATGAGGTGCGGGACTTTTCCGTGTTCGATACAGAAATCGAAAATCAGCGGGAGATTTTCGATACGGAGGTTCTTCCGGCGCTTCTGCGCGGCGAGCCGTGGTTCGGAGAATTTCGCCTGAAGCATGCGCGCACGGGCGGAACGATCACGGTGGACATGCGGGCTTTCGGCATTTTTGGCCTGTACGGGCAGTTGCTGGGATTCGCGAGTATCAGCCGCGACATCACGGCGAGGCAGCAGTCTGAGGAGGTGCGGCAGCGCCTTGCTTCGATTGTCGAGTTTTCCAACGACGCCATCATCAGCGAATCGCTCGATGGCGCGATCACTACGTGGAACCGGGGCGCGGAGACGATGTTCGGATACACGGCGGCGGAGGCGGTCGGACAGCCGATCACCATGCTGGCGTGGCCTGGTTACGAAGACGATATGCGGGAGCTGCTGCGGCGGATCGGCGCCGATGAAGCGATCGAGCGATATGAAACGTTGCGCCGCCATAAGGACGGACGTTGCCTGGTAATCGCGCTGACGCTTTCCCCCATTCGCGACGGCGCGGGAAAGCTGATCGGCATTTCGAAGATCGCGCGCGACATAACGCAGCAGAAGGAGCGCGAGGAACTTGCGCAACGGCAGGCGCAATTGCTGGATCAGGCGCACGAGCCGATTCTGGTTCGTGATCCCCACGATCGCATCGTTTACTGGAACAAAGGAGCGGAACGACTCTACGGCTGGACCGCCGGGGAGGCCATGGGTCGCATCAGCCACGAACTGCTGCAGACAACATTCAGGGAACCGGTGGGGGAAATCACCCAACAGCTGGAACGCGATGGGCATTGGGAGGGCGAGATCATCCACCGCACGCGCACGGGGCAGCGTGTGGTGGTGCTGAGCCGCTGGATTCGCGAGCTGGGTGTGGCCGAATCGCATGTGATGGAAACGAACGTAGACATGTCGGAGCGGCAGCAGCGGTTGGCGGCCGAAGAGCAGTCGCGAATGGAGCGCCGCTTCCGGCAGTTGCTGGAGGCGGCGCCGGACGCGATTGTGGAGGTTTCCGCCGACGGCCGGATCGTGCTGGTGAACCGGGTCGCGGAGGAGATGTTCGGCTATGTTCGCGACGAGCTGCTGGGCGAGTCGGTGGATCTGCTGGTTCCGGACGCGATCCGGCACCAGCATTATCGGCATCGCGACAGCTATCTGGAGCATCCGCGCACACGGCCGATGGGCTCGGGTCTCGAGCTGCACGCGCGCTGCAAGGATGGATCGCTGTTTCCTGTCGAGATCAGCCTGAGTCCTATCCAGACGGAAGGCGGCATGCATGTGACGGCTGTGATTCGCGACGTGACCGAGCGCAAGCGCGCCGAGAAAGAGGTGCGGAGGCTCCAGCTGCAGTACACAGGCGAACTGGAAGCGCGCAATCGCGAGATCGAGCGCGCCAATCGGCTGAAGAGCGAGTTTCTGGCCAGCATGAGTCACGAGTTGCGAACGCCGCTGCATACCATCATTGGCTTTGCCGAACTGCTGCAGGAGGGGCACGAGGGCGCGCTGGGCGAGGCGCAGAGCCGCTTCGTGGGCCATATTCGCCGCGACTCCGAGCACCTGCTGGAGCTGATTAACGACGTTCTGGATCTGAGCAAGATCGAGGCCGGCCACCTCACACTCAAGCGGGAGACCTATCCGCTGACTCGCAGTATCGGGGAGGCGCTCGAAGCGATCCGTCCGGGAGCCGCCGCGAAAGGCATAACAATCGAGGAGCTCGGCGCACGGGATTCGCTGGTCGATGCCGATCCGCTGCGCGTGAAGGAGATGCTCTACAACCTGCTGAGCAACGCGGTGAAATTCACACCGAAGGGCGGCCGAATCGAGATTGATTGCTTTGAAATTATCGACCAAATCGGGCTATCGGTGACCGATACCGGGATCGGCATACGGCCTGAGGATCAAACGGTCGTCTTCGAGGAGTTTCGGCAGGTCGAGGGGCCTGCCGG
>PMSS01000381.1 GCA_003167515.1 Acidobacterium sp.
CTCGCTGAAGTGGAAGTGAGTGGTGGACGGTATCGCCAATCAGGAGAGGGGGGAAGTCTGTTTCCTCAGTTTCCGGTGAATCGCCAATTCACTCATCGAGCAGGCTTGTTGCTTTATCGCCGGTTAACCGGAAGAATGGAATTCGCTCGGAAGGGGTGGGCGGAGGCCGGTAAGCTTCGGCATCTTTGCTCGGATGCGCTGTTGCTCAGGACGATGCGGGTGGGGCGGGTTTGCGGCGGCTTAGAGCAAAGAAGGCGACGGCTATTGTGCTGAGGAGGGAGACGGAGAGGGCTGCGTAGGCGGTGTAGTGTTCTTTAGCGGTGTGGTAGACGATGTGGGGGTTGCCGGGGCGGTGGTCGGAGAAGTAATAGAGGTGGCCGGAGGGCTGGTCGTAGACGGGGGGACAGATCCTCTCAAAATGGAGGATGAGGGCGATGCCGCTGCCCCACAGGAGCAGAACGAGGACAACGAGAGCGGCAATGAGGCCGGCGGGCTGGTAGCGGGGACCGGCGTTGGGGTCTTGCGGCGAATCGCCCAGAGGGCCGAGACGTTCTCGGAATTCGGAGTCGGAGACCATGGTGGGCTGCCCCTGTGATCATAACAACGCGTTACAGCAATTCGACATAACAATACAGTGACGCTTTTTATGGATGCAATACGTCGCAGTGGCGGTTACTGGTCGAGGGGCGGGGATGGGGTGGCGTAGTAGCCGGGGCGGTAGCGGAGGGTGTAGCCGTTATGGGATTGGTGTCCGTTTGAGTTGAGGGTGACCTGGATGCGGCGGAAGTCGGTCTGGCTGCGGCGCTGCGCGGGGTAATAGCCAATGAGGTACTGGGTGCGGAGGTCTTCGGAGATTTTTCGGAAGGCTTTGGAGATGTCTCCGAACTCGGCGTAGTAGTACTTGCCGCCGGTTTCCTGAGACAGGGTGATGAGGGCGTGCTCGCCGCCGGTGTCCCGGCCGGCGTCGTTGAGGATGGGGAGGTCGATGAGGCTGTAGACCATGACTTCGTCGCGGATGGCCTGATCGAGGGCCTGGGTGTAGTCGACGCCTTTGACGGTGTTGCCGCCGTCGGAGATGATGACGAGGACTTTGCGGCCGGAGCGGGAGGCGAGGTTCTGCGAGGCGAGGTAGATGGCGTCGTAGAGGGCGGTGGCGGGGCCCATGTCGAGGTTGTCGAGGCCCCAGTCGAGGTGGTGCATGTCGGCGGTGAAGGGGACGACTTCGCGGACGCTGGAGTTGAAGTCGATGAGGTCGAGGCGGTCGTTGGGGCGGAGCAGGGCGTGGAGGAAGTCGTGGGCGGCGTGGACTTCGATGTCGAGGTCTTTGCGGACGGAGCCGCTGGTATCGATGGCGAGGACGAGGGAAAGGGGCATGTCGGTCTGGCGCTCGAAGTAGGAGATTTTCTGGGGGACGCCGTCTTCGGTGAGGGCGAAGTCGTCCTGAGTGAGGCCGCCGATGGGGTAGCCAGAGGGGTCGGTGATGTTGACGAAGACGTTGACGAGGCGGACTTTTACGTGGAAGGTGGGGGGTTGCTGGGGTGCGGCAGGAGAACCGGAGGCTTGAGGGACGGCGGGGAGGGTGAGGAGGGCAAGGAGAGCAAATGCGAGTGAGCGGACGCGTTTGGGAGAGAACTTTCGCGCGCCGCTTCGGATTCTTGTCGGCCGCTGCGCGACCGATTCCCCTCGCGCCCAAATCCTGGGCAGGGAAACGTGGTTCGGCTCGGGGGGTCCTTCGAGTGCTCGCCGGGAGGCCGCGTGCACCGCGCGAGAGTTTTGTGGCGGCGCTTCGCTCAGGATGACATCTGTGCTCAACGGGCACGCTCCCGCTTGCGGGGCCTGGCGGATTTGGCGTGTGGAGTGGACTTCTTGCCGGCGAACTTTTTGGGCGTGGACTTTGGTGCGTGGGCAGTGAGTTCCTGGGGGAAGGGATCGCCCTGGGCCCAGACAGCGCCATCCTCGAAGAATTCTTTTTTCCAGATGGGGACGGTTTTCTTGATGGTTTCGATGAGCCAGCGGCAGGCGTCGAAGGCAGCGGCGCGATGGGCGGAGGCGACGGCGATGACGATGCTGGATTCGCCGATTTCGAGGCGGCCGAGGCGATGGACGATGGCGAGGTCGCGGATGGGAAACTCGGCGAGGGCGCGGTCCGCGAGCAGCCTGAGGTAGCTGAGGGCCATGTCGGGATAGGACTCGTAAAAGAGGTAGAGGGTGCGGCGGCCGCGGCTGTTATTGCGGACGATGCCGTCGAAGAGGACGAGGGCTCCGTCTTCCTCGCGCTTGAGGGAGGCGGCGATGGAGTCGGCGTCGATGGGGTCTTCGGTGAGGCGGACTCTTTGCCTGGTGACGACGATGACGGGGATGGTGTTGGGGGGACGGGTTTTGCTGGGGGCGCCGCCGCTGACGGGGGGGAGCAAGGCTACTTCGTCGCCGTCGGCGAGGCGGTGGGTGGCGGGGACGTATTCGCGATTGACAGCAACGGCGATGGAGGACTCGATGGAGGACCAGGGGGCGGATTTTTCGGGGACGAGGCGGCGGCAGTGGTCGAGGAGATCGCGGACGGTGGAGCCGCTGGGGAGTTCGAGAGGGCCGGCGGTTTTACCGAGGAGATCGCGGAGGACGCCGAAGACGAGTAGGGTGACGCGCATGCGCTTTTTATTATCTGCGAAGGACCAAGGGGTTGGACGGATGAGAGCCGCGTTCGGTGCTCGGCATCAGGAAGGCGTCGCGTGCTTCCTGCGTCTGCCGACAGCGGGCAGAGCCATTCGACTCGTCGCTTCGCGCTCTCGCTCAGACCAGGTTTGTGGGGCAACCGGCGTTCGGTATTCAGAAGAGTCAAGGCTGGTGATGGAAAGCCTGAGGCGGCTGAGGTGGCCGGTAGATAGTCGGGGTCCCTCGCTATGCTCGGGATGACGCTCGCCCGCAAATGTGGGACACTGCGTGGGAATGCGAAGGCGCTTGTTGAGGCGATCTGAGGCGGGCGCGAGGTTGGGGCGAGGAGGAACATGAGCTACATCGACAAGACGCTGGTTCCTGGTGAGAAGGTCGTTTTCACG
Organism: Acidobacterium sp.; assembly: GCA_003167515.1. Lineage (GTDB taxonomy): Bacteria > Acidobacteriota > Terriglobia > Terriglobales > Acidobacteriaceae > Palsa-343. The sequence continues at coordinate 3,054 of PMSS01000381.1, forward strand.
ACGCGGCTGCACTGGATTGTGATGCTGGGGCACATTTTTGGGGCGATTGTGCTGTGGGTGATGGGCGGGTATCTGGTCTATTACGGTTACCAGCACGCGGAGATGGAGCTGACCAGCCGGCACATTGCGGAATACGGCGGGGCCGCGCTGCTGGTTTGCGGGTTCATCGTGATTCTGGCGGGGAGTATTCGACGGAATGCGACGGAGATGGCAGTGACAACGCGGAGGGTGGTGATCAAGACGGGTTTGGCCAGCCGGAAGACGATCGAGATGCTGCTGAATAAGGTAGAGACGATCGAGGTGAGCGAGCCGGGGATGGGGCGTGTGCTGGGGTACGGGTCGATAGCGATGATCGGGACGGGGGGAACGTCGGAGCAGTTTCACAAGATGGCGCGGCCGCTGGAGTTTCGGAGCGCGGCGCAGCAGGAGATTGAGCGGCTGACGCCTGGGGCTGTGCCACCAGCCCCGGCGGACGCGGTTCGCAGCAAAGAGAAGTAGCGGATAGAAACGCGTCGCGCAATGAGCGATTCTCACACCTGTCGTCCATGGGCAGATGGGGCGTACCGGGCGGGACGGAATACTGAGAGGGGTTATAAAGCCCCCAAACCTCCCTGTCGCGTATCGGCGCTTCAACATCTTGCGAAATAGTGCTGTGGGCGGAGTTGAAACTGTGCTTTTTCAATATGGTGCGCGAGGAGTACTTTCGGGTGAACCTGGAATCGAATCGCATTGAAGTTCGGGTGGCGAGGGAGTTTGCTTCTTGCTTCC
>PMSS01000015.1 GCA_003167515.1 Acidobacterium sp.
CCGTAGGAGTTGAAGTCGGCTGGTTTGACTCCGTGCTCGGTGAGGTATTTGCCGGCGGGGCCGTTGAGCTTGATGGAGCCGGCGGGGGAGATGTGATCGGTGGTGACCGAGTCGCCGAGGACGGCGAGGACGCGGGCACCGGAAATTTCAGCGACGGGAGCGGGTTGTGCGGGCATGCCGTCGAAGTACGGAGCTTTGCGGATGTAGGTGGAGTCGGGTTCCCACTGGTAGACGTCGCCGGTTGGAAAGCTGAGTTTCTGCCAGTTCTGATCGCCGTCGGTGACGGTGGCGTATTCCTTCGTGTAGCTCTCGGAGGAGATGGATGAGGCGATGACGGAAGAGACTTCCTGCTGGGTAGGCCAGATGTCGCGGAGGAAGACAGACTGGCCTGTAGCATCTTTGCCGAGGGGGTCGTGGTCGAAGTCGTGGTCGATGCGGCCTGCGAGGGCGTAGGCGACCACTAGGGGCGGGGACATGAGGTAATTGGCGCGGACTTCGGAGTTGATGCGGCCTTCGAAGTTGCGATTGCCGCTGAGGACGCTGACTGCGACGAGCGAGTGGTCTTCAATAGCTTTGGAGACGTCTTCGGGCAGAGGGCCGGAGTTGCCGATGCATGTGGTGCAGCCGTAGCCGACGGTGTTGAAGCGGAGCTTGTCGAGCCATTGGGTGAGTCCGGATTTGTCGTAGTAGTCGGTGACGACGCGGGAGCCAGGGGCGAGGGAGGTCTTGACCCAGGGTGGAACGCTGAGGCCCTTTTCGACGGCCTTCTTTGCGAGCAGGCCAGCGGCAACCATGACGGATGGGTTCGAGGTATTAGTGCAGCTGGTGATGGCGGCGATGACGATGGAGCCGTGGTCGAGATAGGGTGCCGGGTCTATACCAAATCTCTCTTTGACGGTGTGGGCAATGTGGCCGTTGCCATTGCTGACGGGTTCGGGGGCAGCGTGGGTGGACTGGACGTTGCCATTGGCAGAGGCGTGGCCGCCTTCGCCTTCCCAGCGGATGGCCTGGCGTTGACCGACTTTGTCTGCGTTGGGGCCGAGAAGCGAGGGCAGCTGCTTTTTGAAGCTGGCGCCAGCTTCGCGGAGGAGGACGCGGTCCTGCGGGCGTTTGGGGCCCGCGACACTGGGCTCGACCTGGGTGAGGTCGAGGGCGATGGTTTGGGAGTACTCGGCTTCAGGCGAGTCGGGAGTATGGAACAGTGACTGTTCTTTGAAATATGCCTCGACGAGCGCGATCTGGTCAGCGGGGCGGCCAGTGAGCCGGAGGTAGCGTAGGGTTTCCGCATCGACGGGGAAGAGGCCGCAGGTTGCGCCGTACTCGGGGGCCATGTTGCCGATGGTGGCGCGATCGGCGAGAGGTAGCTCGGCGATGCCGGGGCCGTAGAATTCGACGAACTTTCCTACGACGCCGAGCTTGCGGAGCATCTCGGTGACGGTGAGGACGAGGTCGGTGGCGGTTGCGCCTTCGCGGAGCTTGCCGGTGAGTTTGAAGCCGACGACCTGCGGGACGAGCATGGAGATGGGCTGGCCGAGCATGGCAGCTTCGGCTTCGATGCCGCCGACGCCCCAGCCGAGGACGCCGAGTCCGTTGATCATGGTGGTGTGGGAGTCGGTGCCGACGAGCGTATCGGGATACGCGGTGAGTTCGCCGTCGATCTCGGCTGTGAAGACGACGCGGGCGAGGTATTCAAGGTTGACCTGGTGGCAGATGCCCATGCCCGGCGGGACGGCGGAGAAATTGCGGAAAGCGGTTTGTCCCCACTTGAGGAAGGCGTAACGCTCGCGGTTGCGCTGGAATTCAAGCGCGGCATTGAGGGAGTACGCATTGCCGGTGCCGTATTCGTCGACCTGCACGGAGTGGTCGATGACGAGCTCGGCGGGCTGGAGGGGATTGATCTTTTGCGGATCGCCACCGAGGACTTTCATGGCGTCGCGCATCGCGGCGAGGTCGACGACGGCGGGGACACCGGTGAAGTCCTGCATGAGGACGCGGGCGGGCATCCAGGAGATTTCGCGGGAGGGCTCGGCTTTCGGGTCCCACTTCGCGAGGAACTCGATGTCGTCGGCAGTGACGCTTTTGCCGTCCTCGTAGCGGAGGAGGTTTTCGAGAAGGATGCGGAGGCTGAAGGGGAGGCGCGAGAGGCGGATGTTGCGCTGCTGCTCGAGAGCGCTGAGGCGGAAGATCTCGTAGGTCTTGCCGCCGGCTTTGAGTTCGGACTGGCTGCCGAAGGTATTCATTTGCGTTTCCTTTCGTGGTGATGGGCGCAAGGGGCTTCGCTCTCGCCTGGCGTTGAGGAGGCGGAGCGGGATGAGGAGCGGCCAATCAGGCTGAAATGCGTCGTCCTCTATCGGGACGGCCTCGCCGGAAGCGGCGGAGCAGCGGGGGAAACGAGATCGCTGAATCGACGATCATCGTTTTCTATTCTAGAACCATTTTGTGGGTGAGCTGGAACCATTTGGGGCGAGCGCACGGAGAGGCTGATTACTGAGGTTTGGGCCGCACAGAATATGAACATTTCTTAACATTTTAGCGTTAACTATGGTTTACAGATGCGCGCGGGCCACGTAGACTCGGAAATATTGCGGCGCTTCGTCCGCCTGTCACCGAGCGGACGAAACTGTGGTGCTGGGCCATTTTTCTTCATCAAAGAGAAGCTAACGGGATGGGTGCAGGCGCACAATCCGGGCGGCAGTTGCGTGTTCTGGCGGCAGAAGACGAAGTCGTCGTCACGCACGAGGACGTCGACCGCGCGCATGACCGTGCGCGGGTGACGGCGGCTCGCGGTGGGCGCGGTCTGCGAGGGCGCGCGTGGCTGCTGTGGCTGCTGATCGGGCCGGGGATTCTGGTGATGCTGGGTGAGAATGACGGGCCCAGCATGCTGTCGTACGCGGCGACGGGAGCGAAGTTCGGGGTGGGATTCTTCCTTCCGTTTGTAGTGCTGACGTTCGGCATGGCGCTGGTGGTTCAGGAAATGACGGTGCGGCTGGGCGCGGCGACGCATCGCGGGCACGCAGAGCTGATCTTCGAGCGGTTCGGACCGTTCTGGGGCTGGTTCTCGATGACCGACCTCGGAATCGGGAATTTTCTGACGCTGATTACGGAGTTCATCGCGGTGAGGGCGGGACTGGGATTCTTCGGCGTGCCGGCCTGGGCGGCCATCCTGCTTGCGCTGCTGGTGCTGTATTCGGCGCTGCTGAGCCACCGGTACTGGACGTGGGAGCGGTTAACGCTGGCAGCGGCGGCGTTCAATCTGATCTTCATTCCCGTGGCGCTGATGACGCATCCACACTGGAGCGTTGTGGTGCACTCCTTTGCCACCTGGCAGCCCGTGCCGGCGCTGAACAAGAACATGGTGCTGATCGTGCTGTCAGACATCGGAGCGACAGTAACGCCGTGGATGCTGTTTTTCCAGCAGAGCGCGACCGTGGACAAGGGGATGACCGTCAAGGACATCCACTTTGGACGGTTCGACACGGCGCTGGGCGCGGCACTGGCAGCGGCAGCGGCGCTGGGGGCTATTGTGGTGACGGCGCCGCTGGCGGGGCACATCAGCGCGGGGAACTTTGAAGCGGCGCAGTTCGCGCAGGCGCTTGAGCCGGTGATCGGACACGCCGGAGCGGCGCTATTCGCACTGGGGATGGTGGAAGCAGGGGTGGTAGCGTCGATTACGATTTCGATCTCTTCGGCCTATGCCTTCGGCGAAGTGGCACGGAAGCCGCACAGCCTGAACCTGCCGGTGGGCGAGGGCAAGGAGTTCTATGCGGTGCTGAGCCTGTGTGCCGCGGCGGCGGCGGGGATTGTGCTGATTCCGGGGCTGCCGCTGGTGTTTGTGGTGCTGGTGGTGAACGTGGTGGCGGTGCTGGCGATGC
>PMSS01000006.1 GCA_003167515.1 Acidobacterium sp.
TGTCAAGGCTCTCCGCTGCGCTTCGACCGCTGACGCGGCGCCTGCGGCGGCCTGGACCGAACCTCCTAGTGGCCCCGCCGGCTGCACGAACTATGAAGCGAGAGCACTCAACAGAAAAAAGTTTCTTGAAGGAACAAAGAAGTTTCTGGAGAGAAATTTGGTTGAAAGCCAAAGGCGAAATGCCCTCCTTCAGAATCTCGCCCCGCACGGGCAGCACAGGAGAGCAAACGTCATGGCACAGCGCAACCATCGCAATGCAGCCAGCAGGCCCAGCATCTACCAGACCGTTACCGACCGCATTCTTTCTAGCCTCAAGGCAGGCGTGATTCCGTGGGAGAAGCCGTGGAAGTCGCCACGCTTCACAGGCGGGCCATTCCCGCGCAACTTCTACACCGGGAAGCCCTACCGTGGCATCAATGTTCTGTTGCTTTGGTCGAGTGAATATAGCTCTCCATTCTGGCTTACCTTCAAGCAGGCGCAGGCATTGAAAGGCAGCGTCCGCAAAGGCGAGCACGGAACCCCGATTGTCTTTTACAAGCAGCTTGCCGAATATGCGAAGAAGGACGAAGACTCTACCGGGGAGGATGAGCGCGTTCCTTTCGTTCTCTGCCATTACACGGTTTTCAATGTGGAGCAGTGCGACGGTCTCACGCTGCCTGAAATCTCGCAGCCTGCCATTGCGCCGGAGGTTGACGAAGACGAACTCTGCGAGAGCATCATCACCGGATGGAAGAGCCGCCCGGCGCTCTATCTCAACAGCCCCACCGAATACCGCGCTTATTATCGGCCCTCTACCGATTCCGTCTACATGCCTGCTCGTTCCCGCTTCGTAGATGCGCCGCACTATTACAGCACCCTGTTTCACGAACTGGTACACAGCACCGGCCATGCAAGCCGCCTCAATCGCACCTTTGGCGACCGCTTTGGAGATGAGCTTTACAGCAAAGAGGAATTAGTCGCAGAGATGGGCGCGGCCTTCCTCTGTGCTATCGCGGGAATTGCCAACGAACACACCGACCGCAACACGACCGCTTACATTCACAACTGGATTGCCAAGCTGGAAGAGGACAACCGCCTTATCGTTCATGCAGCCGCCAACGCGCAGAGAGCGGTTGATTGCATCCTCGGTAGCGCGTTTGAAGAAGAGAAGGAGGCAACGGAAGAGGAAGCCAGGCCGCTTGCGGTCGCTTCTTGAAACCGCAGCATCCTTTGTAACTCGCGGTTCAGTCGAAATGAGATCGTTTTCCCATGCCTTCGGATTCGTTCCCGGCATCATGAGGTTCCCCCTTTTTCGTTGTCTATGAGCCAAGGGGGCGGTCCGACGCTTGCCTCGGTCATCTCGTCCACGCGTTTGTAGAACTGGTGAATCTCCATGACGCCGAAACCCAAAGCCTGAACCATTTGCATTTGAAAGCGCATGGAATAGTTCGTTGTTAGCTGGTTCTCCTCAAACTTCCGGAGCCAGCGAACGGAAATTCCTGTCTCCCTTGAAAAGTCCTCAAGATTCCAGCCCTTTTCGATGCGAAGCTGGCGCACCAGATCACCACAACAACGGTGGCATTCCTTCCTGTACCGTTGCATCGCGGGATCGTGCCGTGACTTCATTTCTTAGACCTCTTCCCAGGCTTTCGCTGTTTCGGCGGTTGCTGGATCTGGTCGTATTGGGGATAGCAGTCGGGATGATCCGGTAAGAACATCTGTCCGCTTTCGGCAATGGGGTCGTCTTCGATGGAGACAAAGTGGGAAACCCTTGCTGTAGGCGGGGAAAAAGACTCGATAGAGATGGACCACTCGGTGCGATCAGCAAACACCACGGTCACATAGACTATGCTGCGCTCCGCTTGAGAAAACCTTATGTGATCGACCTTCTTCCCCTTCACGCTGTAATCGAAGAGAGTGCCGTGCTTATGCTCTAGGCGAATCGTCTTCACCCGTGCTCTGCTCATGATTGTTCCCCTTCTTCGTTGGCTTCGTTCTCCAGAAGCGCTTCATCGGGAATATCCGATAGCTCTTCAGCCCGGTGCGCAAATTCCGCAAAAGAGAGATTGAAACCGATGCTGAGACAGTAGAGAAAATAAAAGTCGGGATTAGGGTCTTTTCCAGCTTCGAGATCACACACGAATTCAAGCGGCACCTGGCTACGCTTTGCCAGCTCTTCCTGCGTCAGACCCTGCTCGCTCCGCAAAATGATAGAAAGAGCGGCATGAGCAGCAACAGCGCGTGTGCCACGCTCTTGCCTCTCAACTTCGGGAATGGCGTTGATGCCCTCCGCCACCTCTGCCTGCGAAAAACCACGTTCTACGCGCAACGCACTCAGAGCTGCCCCTATAGCCTGGTTGAACTCCTCACGGCTGATCCTCATATTCCCTCGGTTTCCAGCTCGGTGAACTGTCGTTCCGCACAAAACTTCAATCCAACGTAGAGGTTCTTCACCAGCTTGGCGTCATTCTTGAAAGGCACCGACCTGTCACCGATCAGTTCAATACCTGCTCTTCTGGCCCAGGTATAGGCCGCCGATACCATCAACTGCCTCACGCGCTCTCCACTAATGCCGTGCATGGCTCCGATGGTCCTTTGCGATTCACCATCATGAACGAACTGCACCAGCATTCGGTAAGCCCGCGCGAACTGCTGCCTTCCCTCCGGCGTAGACTTCGGGGTGCTGTGGGAACCAAAACTGAGGCGCGGTGTTTTGCGAGGGAGTATGTCTGCATACTTCTCACGGATGATGGTCATAGGAGATGGGTCCGGGGGAACTCGATTGGCTGGAAGCCGCGCAATCCGAGAATGCTGTCGCCAGTGGGAGTACGCTCGTTGCCTGATCCACTCCACCGCATCTTTGTCAGAAAGGCGTGGCGGCACTCGCAGGCCACACGCAACAGCCCATTGTTCGGCCAGAACTCGCGGACAAATGCTGAGGGCTTTGGCAAGGTGATAGAAGTCGCGTTCCAGC
>PMSS01000396.1 GCA_003167515.1 Acidobacterium sp.
GGGTACAGGGTACAGGGTGCAGCCAGTAGCCGGTAGCCCGTGGCCGGGAGCTGGGAGCCTGGAGCGGGAGCCGGGAGTGCGGGGCATAGAACGGTCGATTGTGGTAGCTTTCCGTGCATTATTCGATCCAGATGGTTTTTCCTGCTTGCGGGGCTGATGGCTGCTGCCTTTGTTCCGGCGCAGCAGGCGACGGCGCAGACATTGCGCTACTCCATTTTGATGAACGACGCGAAGGCCGGGGCGGAAGTGGATGTGTTCCACGAAGGCGGGCGGGTGGACAGTACGTATGAGTACAACGATCGCGGCCGGGGGCCGAAGGTGGAGGCGCATTGGGTTTTAGACCCGAGCGGGCTGCCGAGCCGGGTGGACGTGACGGGCGTGGATTATCTGAAGGCGCCGGTGGACGAACATTTTGTTGTGGAGCACGGGCAGGCGGAGTGGAAGAGCACGTCGGAGCATGGGCACGCGGCAGCGGGGAGCTTCTACAGCGGCCTGAATACTCCGTCGATGGAGACGACGCTGCTGGTGCAGGTGCTGGCGCGGGCCGGGGACAAGGGCGTGGGGCTGTATCCGGCGGGAGTGGCGCATCTGGAGAAGCTCGGGGAGACGACGGTGCGGCGATTGGGCCGCGGATGGCGAAGGCGGGGTTGATCGATGGACCGGGACCGTATCAGTCGCCGGCGGGGATTTTTGCGAAGACGCAGGCGGAGGCTGATGCGGCGGTGAATCGTTATGCGGATCTGGGGTATGTGCAGACGAAGCTGTACAGCTCGTTCGATCCCGCACTGGTGCCGGAGACGATCTGGCTATCGCACGAGCGCGGGATGCGGGTGAGCGGGCACGTGCCGAGCGGGATGACGGCGACGCAGTTTGTGGAGGACGGGGCGGACGAGATCCAGCACATCAACTTCATCATGCTGAATTTTCTTGCTGACAAAGTGCCGGATACAAGGAGCACGGCGCGGTTTACGGGGGTGGGCGAGTATGCGGCGGGGATCGATCTGCAGTCGAAAGAGGTGAACGATTTTATTGCGCTTTTGCAGCGGCACCACACGGTGGTGGATGTGACGCTGAACGCATTTGAGGATTGGTTCACGGCGCGGCCGGGACAGGTTGCGCCGACGTTCGCCTCGGATTTTCGCCAACCCACGTCTCAACAGCGAGACGTGGGGCAGCCATTTTCATGGCGGCGCTAACGAAATCCTTGCGACAGGCCACTAGTTGCTGGAGACCTCGCCCCTGGGCGGAAATGAGGAACGCGCTCCTCCCACTTCCCCAACATCAGCGAACGATCGACCCGGTGCGCTCGTTCAGGCCAGGTTGTGGGGCACTCGGATCAGGAGACCAGGGCTTTGGCGGTGAAGAGGGGGGCGAAGTAGCTTCGGTAGGCGTAGATGAGGAAGAGCTCGAGGATTGCGACGACGATGCCGGGGCCCGCGGCTGCGGGGGCGAAGAGGAAACTGAAGAGCAGGATATTCACGCAGACCGGAGCGACGAGGGTCAGGCCCAGCGGGACGAATCGGCCGGATAGCAGGAAGAGGCCGCCGACGGTCTCGAAGATTCCGACGACGGTCAGCCAGTGATGATTGACCATCAGAAGGGACCAGGCGCCTGCGTCGCCGGGCGGCATCGTGGCGTGCATGAAGGGGACGATCTTGTTGAACCCGAAGACGAGGAACACGAGGCCGAGAAGGAGACGGCAGATCAGAGCTGCAACTTTCATGAATTCTCCTGAGTATTTTTGAGTGCCCTCAGCCTACGATAATTTTGGGCGGCTCATTTCTTTTCTTAGCTCACAGGAAAACAGATGCCTGTTGGGGGATCGGACGAGCGATGGCCAGTTTCTGCTGTGAGCGCTGGATCGGGCTTCAACATTCCATGGCGAGGCATGCCACATACGGGACAGGCTTCAGCCTTTGGGCCAATCTCTGCTCCACAACATCCACAAAAAGCGGCCATGTCTTTTCTCCTCCGATTGCCGTTGTGTTTTCGATGATGCGGGTTGTGTGGGGGATTCGGGATTTAACACTGTTGACAGTTTGCACGGCTGTCGCATGCGAATGGGGCTAAGGACGACAAGAGAAATACAGATGCCGTTCGACTGCGCTCAGGCCAGGCTCTTCGACTTGTGCCTGAATTGCTTGTTGCACCGAAGAGAGGCGCAACGAATTTCGGATACTTCACTCAGGATGACACTTCTCTTCTTGTGGAGGGATCGTGATAGTGCAAGCGGGTCCGGTTGCGGTTATCGGCAATGCCGTTAAAGACGAATCATTGCGCGGGCGAGCCAGAGGATGGCGGTCCGTTGGTGGCGGAGGTCAGGGCGCGGATCAGGTCGACTTCGTGCTGGCGGTAGGGTGTGCCGTCGGGGCGGAAGATGTCGTGGAACCAGATCATCGGTTGCTGGAGCGTGTAGGGGCGTTGCCAGGAATCCCAGGGCAGGTTGGTTTGAGTTTTGCCCTGGACGAAGCCCCAGTTGATGGCGGCGACGCGATACTTCTGCGCGATGGGGAGGATGGTGTCGAAGGTACTGCCTGCGCCGCGGGCCATGTACTCGGTACAGAGGATGGGGCGGTGGTACTGCTCGAGGAGCAGGACGTGCTGCTCGAAGTCTTCAGGCCAGCCGTAGTTGTGGAAGGAGAGGACATCGGAGTTCTCGGCCTGGATACGCGCGACGGGCGTCATTGTTTTGAGGGAGGACCAGTCGCCCTGCCAAAGGCCGCTGGTGAGGGGCTGGGTGGGATGGGCGGAGCGAGCCCATGCGAAGACCTGGGGCAGGAGCTTCTCGACCTGGTCGCGCTTGGCCTGAGTTTCTTTGGCGGTGTCGGCGTTGACGTTGTCGGGCTCATTCCAGAGATCCCAGCCGAGGATGCGCGGGTCGTTGGCGAAGGCGGCGACGATGCCTTTGACGTAGGCTTCGAGGCGCGGGTATTGGGTGGGATCGGCGAGAGCGGCGCGGCCGGGGCTTTGCACCCATCCTGAATTGTGGACGCCGGGGATGGGAGGATGCTGGGGACCGAGCTTCGGGTCCGGCTCCCAGCAGGAATCGAAGAGAACGAAGAGCGGGCGGATGTGGTGTTTCGCGGCGATGGTGAGGAAGATGTCGATTCGATCACGAAAGCCTTTGGGATCCTGCTGCCAAAGGAGGTCGTGGAGGAAGACGCGCATGGTGTTCATGCCGATGGCTTCGGCCCAGCCGAGCTCGAGGTCGATGCGTTTGGGATCGAAGGTGTCGGCTTGCCACATTTCGAGCTGATTGATGGCGTTGGAGGGAATGTAGTCGCTGCCGACAAGCCAGGGCTGATGAGCGTACCATTCGTTCGCCTGGGTTTCGGTCCATCGCGTAGAAGACTGGTGGGTGGGAGACTGTGCTGGGGCGGAGAGAGTCATCGAAGAGAGAAGCGCGGCGGTCGCGCACAGGGCGAAGCAAGTTTTCATTCTGCCCCCAGGAAGGCTTGTTCGGGTGGTTGCAAAAGAGGCTACAGGAATATCCAGGAAATTTCCCTGGTGTGTGCCAGATCGAATATAAAGGGTTTTAGTACGCCATCTATGAACATCAGGGAAGTTGCTCGCCTGGCGAAAGTGTCGACGGCTACCGTGTCACGGACCATCAACGGTTCGGACAAGGTGACGCCGGAGACGAAGGAGCGGGTGCAGCGCGCCATCGAGGAGCTGAAGTTTTATCCGAATACCTGGGCGCGAGCGCTGGGGTCCGGGCGCAGCAGTTTATACGGGCTGATCATTTCCGACATCACGAATCCATTTTTCCCGGAGTTAGTGAAGAGCTTCGAGGATATCGCAGTGCAGTACGGGCAGGAAGTGCTGGTGGCGAATACGAACTACGATTCGGAGCGGATGGAGTTGTGCGTGAGCCGGATGCTGCAGCGCAAGGTGGACGGCGTGGCGATCATGACATCGGAGATGGATGAGCGCTGGATCAGGGAGTTTAACACTCGGGAGATTCCGCTGGTGTTTCTGGATACGGGGACGGCGCACGATCTGACGAGCAACATTTCGGTGGATTACGCGGCTGGGGTGGGCGCGGCGGTGGAGCACATCGTTGGCCTGGGGCACACGGAGATTGCGTTTATATCAGGACCGATGATGCTGCGTTCGGCACGGGTGCGGCGGGAGGCGTTTGTGGGGTGCCTGAAGAGCAGAGGGATCGGGGCGGGGCTGATGGAAGAGGGCAATCACCAGGCGAGCGGCGGGCATGAGGCGATGGCGCGGCTGCTGAGCGGGGAGACGCGGCCGACGGCGGTGCTGGCGTCGAACGACATGACGGCGATTGGGGCGCTGGGAGCGATCCACGAGCGGGGATTGCGGGTGCCGGAGGACATTTCGATTGTTGGATTCGACGATATTCAGATCAGCGCGTTTACGCAGCCGGCGCTGACTACGGTGGGGCTTTCGCGAGACGAGATTGCGCGGGTGGCGTTTCGGGCGCTTTACAGCAGCCGGCAGGATGGCGCCAGGGGCGGTGAGTATGCGGTGCAACCGGCGCTGGTGGTGCGGCGATCGACGGGACCCGCGCCTGGGAAAGGCGAGTTCAGCGGAAGACGTTAGCGAAGAACGCTTTGCAAAAGACGTTTAGCGAAAGGCGTTTAGTAAAGCGCCTGGCCGGCGCGAGCGGCGGCCGGGGAGACGCGCGCCCTTACTGGACTTTGCCTGAGGGGCGGAGGCGTTTGAGTTCGAGGGCGCAGGCCAGGGCGTTCAGAGTGGCGAAGCGAAGATTGTCGAGGCCTGCCCAGATCCAGAAGCGGGTGGTTTCGGGATCTTTATTGCTGAGTGGACGAACGCGGACGAGAATATTGGGCTGACCGGCGACGGTGAGGTTGGTGGGCGGGTCGGATTCCGCAGTGACGATCTCAACATGCTCACCGGCGAGGGCGGCTTCCATGTGGTCGAGCGAGGTGGGCGCGGAGAGCTCGACGGCGAGGGAGATGCCGTATCCGTGAAAGACGGGGGCGTGCAGGAGCTGGACGCCGACGTCGGGGAGGCGGCCGAGGGAAAGCAGAGCGAAGTGGCGGCGGATGCGTGACTCGCTGCCGGCAAGGCTGAATTTGGCGGAGTCGCCGAAGGCGGGCGTGGCGTTGAAGGCTACCTGGGTATCGTAGACCTGCCTTGGGAGCTCCTGAAAGCTGAGCAGCTTGACGGTTTGCTGGTGGAGTTCGTCCATGGCGGCGCGGCCGTATTCAGAGGCAGGCTCGAGGACGGTGGCGGAAGCGGTGCGGACGGGCGCGGTTTGTGCAACGCGGCCGAGCAGCAGGGCGAGGGTGACGGCAACCGGGTGCGCGGGGACGATGGCGGGCGTTTCGAGGCCGGGCGCAACCTGGCCGGGAGCGGGTTGGAGCAGATCGTCCACCCAGGGAGCGCGCACGAGCACGCCGGGCTGACCTTCGAGGGCGAAGGAAAGATCGACGATGCTGGCTCCGGCGCGATGGGCGGTCTGCCAGTGTTTGAGGGTGAGTTGCTCATCGCTGGCAAAGAAGACGAAGTCGACGCGCTGGAAGGAACCGGGCTCGATGCGCTGGATGAAGGTGACCTCGTCACCGACGGCTTCGAGCGAGCCTAGTTCGGCCTCGTCATCCATGAGGAGGAAATCGGCGTCAACGAAGGGCGAGTCGGCGAGGGCGTCGTTGAGTTCCTTGCCGCGCAGCGATCCTGCACCGACGATGGCGATTTTGAGGATGTCTGTCATGCGATGGGGCCCTGCGCAGGGGAATGCGGTGGATGATGGCGTCGCCATGAATAGGCGAGGCGGGCGATGACGCCGGAGAACATATAGACGAAGGCGAGCACCAGGAGGATTCCTCGTGAGAAGAAGACGAGGAGGTAGATGCTGACGCCGAGCAAAACGATCCATCGAAAGGGTTGCCGTCCGGTGAGGTTGATTTCCTTGCCGCTCCAGAAGCGCCAGGTGCTGACCATGAGGAAGCCGATGAAGCCGACGAGCAATCCCCAGACAATGGCCAGCCACCAGGTGAAGATGGGGAGGCCGATGAAGCCGTGGACGACGGCGGCGACGATTCCGGCGGCGGCGGGGATGGGCATGCCGACGAAATACTTTCGGCCGGGGCGGCCGGGATTTTTGGGGATGGGGTTTTCGCTGATGTTGAAGCGGGCGAGGCGGCTGGCTCCGCAGAGCAGAAAGATAAAGCAGACAAACGCGCCGAACTGAACGAGCTTGATGCGGTAGTCGTGAGACATGGTGTGGGGCAGGGAGCGGAATCCCCAGGCGTAAGCGAGGATGCTGGGCGCGACGCCGAAGGTGATGACGTCGGCGAGGGA
>PMSS01000326.1 GCA_003167515.1 Acidobacterium sp.
CAAGATTGACGCTGCTGCCGGGCGCAACCGCGATATTGTTCGTCGCCTGCCATGCCCCTCCATTCACCTCAAGATACGGAGTGATCGCGGTGGGACCGACCGTGATCGTGAACGCCAGCGTGCTCTTCGCGCCGCCGGTATTCGTGTAAGTCGCCGTATAAACACTTGTGGCCGAATTAGGCCGAATCCCGTCGATCTCCCGCGAGGTAGAAGTGAACCCATTGGGTCCAGTCCAGCTCCACGAACCCCCGCTCCCCGGCTGCGGTCCAAGGTTCACTGTGCTGCCATAGGCCACCGTCACACTGGCAACATTCTGCCAGGCTCCATTGTTCACCTGGATATACGGAACAATCGGTGTGGGCGTGCCAACCGTCACCGGCGCTGTCCCGGTCGCGCTGTTATAGGTCGAGGAACTGCCCGCGTCCGGCGTGTAGGTCACCGTAAGTGTGTCGCTGCCCGTGGCCAGCGATCCGGCCGGGATGACGATCGTCGCCGATCCAGCGCTGAGGGTCGTCGCCGCTGAAGTATACCCCCCGCCCGCCAGCGTTACCGAGCCCGTCGGAGTCGGATTCCCACCGCCTCCCGCAACTATGACTCCAACACTCAGGCTTTGCGTCGTGCTGATGATCGAAGAGGATGGCGTCACTGTCACCGTGGGAGTTATCAATCCGCTCAACGGCAAAGTTAGATCCCACGCCCCTCGACCATGCGTTATTACTCTGAGGAGCCTGGTCGACGGGACGACCATGATGTCCTGAACCACCACGTTCGGCAGGTTTGAGCCCAGCACCTCCCAGCTTGTTCCACCGTTCGTCGTCACATACACGCCGGTGTCAGTTGCTAGATAAATCGTATTCGCCAACGTCGGGTCTAACGCGATGCTGTCCGCCGGCGTGTCGGGTAGATTCCCAGACAGGTCCGTCCACGTGCTCCCCCCATTTGTGGAGTGGAGAATGTGCCCGCTGCCAAATCCATTCATCGCAACGTAGACATCCTGCGGACTGTCGGGCGCTACCACGATTTTCGATATCGACCGGTCCGGCAAGCCGGTCAATTTCGTCCATGTGGCGCTCGTTCCGGAAAGCGCATTGTTCGTCACCGAGACGGTTCCATCGTTCGCACCGGCGTACACCACGTTGGCATCCGTCGGCGCCACCGTGATCGTATTCAGGTTTCCACTGCCGGCAGTCAGGTCTCCGGAAATCGCCGTCCACAACTGGGCACGGTTCGTGGACTGATACACGCGATAGGTGCCTGTATACAAATTGGCGGCGTTGCTGGGGTCGGTCGCAATCGGCGCAACCCAGGAAGTCCGATCTGACGTCGTGATCCCGTTCTGGGCTGAAACCCATCCGTACGGATACACTTGGCCCAGCACCGCCCCACCGGTCGCGCTCGACATCCAACTCGACAGTGGGCTACCCTGGCAATGCGCATAGGCGTACACGCCTGCGGCGTCCAGAACCACTGGGCCGCCATCGCCGCATATATTCGCGCCACCCGCATAGCTCCACGCTTCGCCCGCCGTGCCAATCTGCGTGCCGTGGTCCTGCGTTCCTGCAATGGTTCCGGTCGGCGTTCCACTCGTAATCCCAAACCCCGGATAGAACGTCATCGAACTGATTGAATTGTTGAGCGACACGAAGGTCGGATTGGTCGAACCGGGGCTGGTCGTTTCGAACAAGCCGCCGTCGTCCATCACGTACAGCTTCGTTCCGTCCGGAGAGAACACCGCCGCATGCTGGTCTGCCCACAGCAGCGTCGCGTAAGAGTCAGAACTCTTCGTCCAGGTCATGCCCCCGTCCAGCGATTGCCACAAGTCCACACCGCCGGTGTATAGAATGTTCGTCGATCCGGGCACGGCCACGATCCAGTCGCGATACCAGTCCAGACCATCGCCCGGCGCCGTCAACGCCGTCCACGTGGTTCCACCGTTGCTGCTCTTGTACGGCGTCCCCGACCCCTCGGAAGACGGTGCCACTCCGGCCAGCAGATTGCCGGCTGAATCCAAAGTCAGCGCCGTCCGCCAGACCGCGCTCCCTGCCGGAAGTGGACTTCCCGTTCCCCCGGTCAAGGCTGTCCAGGTGACCCCGCCATCTGTCGATTTGTAAATAGCCGCCGTCACACTCGTATACACAATGGAGTTGAAATACCCATTCATCCCCGCATACGCCGTGTTTGCGTTAGACGGGTCGAAGATCACCGCCGAAGCATAGCTCGGTAACTCGTTGGTCCAGGTCGCCCCAGCGTTGGTCGACCGGTACACGCCTGATTCCGTCGCCGCTAACAGCACGGAGCTATTCCCCGGCTGGATCGCGATCTGCGCAAACGGCGGAGCGCTTCCCCCGCTCGCAAATGGACTGGATATCAGCGTCCACGTGGTTCCCCCATCCGTCGACTTGAGCAGCCCCTGCCCATAGTAGGAATCGACGCTGTAGTCGGCCTCGCCGGTACCCACATAGATGTTGTTGGGATTGTTGGGATCGATTGCAATTGCCCCAATCGCGAGCGACGCCTGCGTATCGGTGATCGCAGCCCAGGTCTGGCCGCCGTCTGTTGTCTTCCACACCCCTCCGGCCGCAGTCCCCAGATACATGATGAGGGGATTCGTCGGGTTAATGGCCAGAGACGTGGCACGCCCCGAGTATTGAGTCTGACCCGCTCCGCCAGAGATGTTTGCCGGCCCGTCGAAATTCCAGATGAGCGTTGAAAAGGAGTCCTCCGGAAGCGTTCCCAAGGCGGACGCCGTCCCTTGAGGAACCGCCAACATCGAATGAGCCCCCGCCGCCTTCAGCGCAAGATGCTGCTGCAAAGCCCTCGTGCGCGCTCCTGCCGGAATATGGGCAAAAGGAAACGCTCGCTGTTGGATGAACCACTCATTCCGCTTCCTGGCAAAGTCTTGGTCGTCCTCCCCCTCCTCCGGCTCCGCGCCTGCCCCCGGCCCTTGGGCTGGAGCTGCAGTTCCAGAATTGCTCTTCGGCGTCTGTTCCGGAAATGTCGTCCTGGGTCCTTGTGGACTGACAGCTCCCTGCGGACCGACAGGTCCCTGCTGACCGGAAGCCCCCTGCTGCCCAATCGCCGGCGCGCCCCATGTACCCAGCGCCAGCAAAGCCACCAGCATTCCCGACTCAATCCGTAGACTCATGATTGCCCTCCATCCGGCTGTGCTGTCGCCACCGCGAATCCCATACCGAGCCCGCTTCCCTGTCGTCTTTCAGCCTCGCGGGCGCCAGCCACGACTCCCGCGACCGTGTCTATGCCGCACCGCGACCTATGGGTCTTGTGCAATAACGCCTAACCTCTTATATATAGGGAACCCAATAACTGGGGGAACAAGGAAGGGGGATCGAGAAACTGCGGCCTATTGTGCTATGCTTTTTCGGCGGGTGTCAACAGAAAAACTGGCGCGGTAGTGTTACAGTTTCGCAAACTGTAACATCATCGCTGGTCAGGGTCTCGATTATGAGACCGGGATTGCGCGAAGCGCCCGTTTTTCCAGTCCCCACAAGGTATCTGGATCTCGCACGAAACAAGGCTCATCGCGCCTCAAGCAGGGCGGCTTATTCCCCGTCTTTGCAACTTATCCCCAAACCCCAAAACCCTGAACTCCAAACTCTGCTTTTCTTGTCAAGTTTCCACCACTTATCCAAAGTAACAAATGCTCATAAATAAGGACTTCCACGCCAGGAAAGTTGGCAGTTTTTTCCTCCGAACCTGCTATTCTGAACTTAATAGAGTAAAAAAGAAAAGAGCCCGCCGAGCGCGGGCTCTTCTGCTTTGGAAAGGAAGAGACGATGCTGCCACATTCGGAACCAATCAGGCTGGCCACCACCCTGATCTTCTCCCTCCCCGTCGCACACGTGACGCAACTGACCCGCTTTCAATCACAACGGCGCTTCACAAGTGCGAATGAATCAATCGCAAGCGTCAGGGGGTCAAAAAAGCCAGCCCGCAAGAGGCAGCTCAGCCCCAGGCCCGAAACCCCAAGTACCCTGTTTTCAAAGAGCGCCAGGTACCCGAGAAAAAGGGTTACTATCCAAACTCAACAAAACAAACCACAACCGCAACCACCCCCTGGGTGGGCCAAACCCGAAAGTCCCATCTCTCTTTCCCCGTTTGGGCATCGATTTCGTTACCTAAGTCAACGAGCAACCGCGCGGTAATCTGTTTTTCCTCCCCCACCCATCCTATTTTCAAGCCACCTTATATCTCGTTTTCCCGCATTTACATCATGCCCGGTTCCTAACATGTCCGGTTACTAACATGCCCGGTTGCCTAAAACCCGATCGCCCTCTGGTCTCCGCCGTCATTTCGACCCGCGACCGGCCGCAGCTCCTCGCCAGCGCGATTTGCAGTGCCCTGCGCCAAACCTGGCCCAACCTCGAAGTCCTAATCGTCGTCGACGGCCCCGATCCGGCTACCGCGGCCTTTCTTGAAACCATCGCCGATCCGCGCCTGCGCGTCATCTTCTTCGCCGAGCGTCGCGGCGGCTCCGACGCCCGCAACGCCGGCGTCCGCGCCGCCCGCGGTGAATGGATCGCCTTTCTCGACGACGACGACGAATGGCTCCCCCGGAAAATCGAACTGCAGATGCGAGCCGCCCTCGCCATGCGCGACTGGTTCCCC
>PMSS01000393.1 GCA_003167515.1 Acidobacterium sp.
GTCTGACTGGACCGCCATCCGGAGATAGCCGGCGGCCTGCTCGAGGTTCCCCTCTCTCTCCGCCAGATCGGCGAGACCCATTCCGGCAAGCGGATTTTGTGGATCCATGGCGTAAGCCTTCTTATAATGGGCCAGCGCCTCGTCGGTGTGGTCCTGCAGCAACGCAATGCGGCCGAGTTCGCATTCTGTGCGCGTACTGTCGCCGTCGATCTCGATCGCTGTCCGCAGCTCCTTTGTTGCCTGTTCCTGCGCGTCGGCGTCGTTCGGGGCTCCTTCCATGAGAGACTCGGCCAGTTCAAAATGCATTCCCGGGAGGCGCGGATCCATCTCGATGGCTTTCCTGTAATGGACGATGGCATCCTTCAGATCGCCGACGTTGATTAGTCGTTCGGCGATCAGTTGTTCCATGCGGGCCGACCCGGGAGCCAGCACAGCCAGCTTGTTGAGCGTCGTGTCGGCGAGCTCGCTGTAGACTCGCTGGGCGAAGAAGAGGATGTCGACGTTGTCGGGATTGGCATCGAGCAAGGTATGCAGGACGCCCGCCGTTTTTTCGAGGTCGCCCTGCTGGTAATAGTTGTTGGCTAACTCGACGCCGATCTGAGTACGAAGTTTCGGATCGTCGAGCCCCGCGAAGGCGACTTCCATGTCGGCCTGAGCGTTGGGCTCGCCGAGCCTGCGCTCGCATACGGATAGAAGGGCTTTGGCCTTGATCAGGCTGGGGGCGGTGCGAAGCGCATCGCGGAAGTGGGGCTCGGCGGCGGAGCAGTCTCCGCTGAAGAAAGCAATGGCTCCCAGATTCGCGTGGGCTTCGACATTCCGGGGGTCCAGCTTGAGAGCCGCGCGGAACTGTTCCGCAGCCGCGGTTTGATCACCGGCTCTGAGGGCGGCCTGACCGCGCTGCAGGTCTGCCGTCAATTCCGGGGGGGCGGTTGGCTTCTGAGCTGCAACGGCGGGACCGTTGGGCAACAGGCAGGCGAGAAGGATGAACAGACGCGGCGGGATGACGGTTGAGGAACGGGACATAAGAATCAGGGGGGCGATCCGCAACGTCATTCTATGTCAACCAGAGATGAGCTGATGCGAATCGGGGTTCGAAGCTGTCCAGCTCCGAACCCCGAGTTGGCCGGATTGCGGTTGCAGCTAGCTAGAAGGTCAGTCGCCCTCCCAATTGCATGTCGCGGGCCCCGTTTGTGCTGGTGATCTGTCCTCCACCGACGACACCCGTCCCGGTGGATGCGTTCGGTTGACTGAAGTTGGGATGGTTGAACGCATCGAAAGCGTCTGCCCTGATTTCGATTCGAATCCCCTCAGCTAAGGCGAATGTCTTGCCCAGGCTGAGATCGAGATCGCGCCAGTTCGGACCAATCAGCGTGTTTCGATGAATGTTGCCGAAAGTGCCGGGAGACGGCGTAGCAAACACCGCGGGATTGAACCATTCGGTTGGGGATGGATGGGGAACAGACGAACTCGCGACCTGATTCGGCAACCACTCGAATCCGCAATAACACTGAAGAGCTTCCGATTGGCTCTGATCCGAGCCGTTATTCGAGGTCGTGGGAGTGAAGGGAATGCCGCCATGGATCTGGAACACACCGGTGGCTCGCCAGCCGCCGAGCACCTCATCCATGAGGCCGTGCAATGCAAACGTTTTTCCCACTCCAAACGGAAGTTCGTAACTTGCGGATACATTGATTGTGTTTCTCGTATCCAGTTGCGACAGTCCGTAGTTTGCTCTGATGTCATAGGCGTTCTGCCACAGGTCGATGCCCTGCGCATGACCTGAGCTTGTACCCGTATCCATGGTTTTGGACCACGCATAGTTGAAAACAAGATACAGACCGTGCGACACGCGCTTCTCTGCCCGCAGTTGCAGTGCGTTGTAGTTAGAGAAGCCATCCCACAGGTGACTTTCGATTGCGCAGAACAGCGGATAGGGTTGCGCCGAGGTGGAGCAGTAGCTGTTTGGGTTCTGGGACAATGCACTCTCCGGAACCTGGTCGGTGTCCCGGTCAAAGTTCAGATGCAGGCCCCGGGTATAGACATAACTCGCATCCACCAGAATCTGATCGGGCAGTTCATGCTGTATCGACAAAAGAGATTCCTGGTAATATGTGGCCGGCCTGTGTGCTGGGTAATATGCCACTTGATCGTAGTTCCACTCCGAGTCGCTAAGGGTAGCGAGCGTGGGATATTTGACAGTTCCAGGAGGCGGACCGACATCCAACTGGAAGGCGTCTTTTTTGTACCCGTAATATCCTGTGGGGTTGAACCCAAATCCAAGGCCGCCCTCGAAGTCAGCCAGTTCGGCAGACCAAGGGACATCGGTGATGCCATAGCTGGCGCGGAACGTCCATTTCTGGATGGGTGCCCAGGAAAAGCCGACACGCGGAGCCCACTCGCTCGTGCCATCGTAAAGGTCGTTCCTCCCATGTTGGCCTCCATAGGTGATGGCCCCCAGTGCGTTGTTGGCGTACTGGCCGGTGTTGACCAAGTTAGGGTCGAAGCTTCCCCAACGGTTGTGGACTTCGCTCCAGCCGCCTTGAAACTGATAGCGCAAACCCAGGTTCACGGTCAAGTGCGGCAGAACCTTGAAATCGTCCTGACCGAATGCGCCAAGCATCCAGCTTCGCGCGCCCGTCTCCGCGTAGTCGGTGACACCAAAGCTGTAGGTGTCGCCCAGCAGAAAGTCGGCGTAGGGCACATTGGTAGATGATCCGTCAAATACAAAGCTGCCGGAGGTCACATCTCCCCAGTTTGTGTAGTTCTGATAGCTTCTGTCGAACTCGCCGCCCATCTTGATCGCATGCTTGCCTTTGATCAAGGTGAAGACGTCCGATTCGACCAGGGAGCCGTCGGCCAGAGCCGCGTGGACGCCGCCATTGAGTCCAACCCCGCCAATGCCGCCGCCACTGTTGATTTGGATCGTGGGAAAGATATCTGCTGGAGAGTTTGTCCCATAGGCGGGTTCGAGGCCAATGGTTGTAGGATATCCCTTGCCGTAGGTGGGAGGGATGTACTTGTCCACTTCGCGAACGCCGCCGATGCGAAACTCGTTCACCTTTGTCGGGCTGATCGTCCATACGTCTGTGATCTGAGCGTCTTCGTTGTAATTGTTCCCAACGGTGCAGTCGAAGCCCAGAGAGCAGAAGGCATCGGTGTTGTATGTGAGCGGACCGATGGGAAAATACATGTAGTAGCCTGAAATGCGATTGTTCTGGGTAGGTGCATAGTCCATTTTGCCCTCGTACCACGTGGACTTCGTCGTAGTGCTCTGGACGGACCGGTAGTTGTTCACGTACCCAGGCAAATTGGGAGCGGGGAAATACTTCTGAATGGCTACAGCGACAGGATCGAATGTTGAGCTGATGCAGTTATTCGCAAAGGGCAGCCCTGTGGCGGGATTTTTCACCGGACCGGGGAAGCAGCCGGCGTCCATATTGGTCGTTCCATTTTGTCCATTGGTCGGCACAGTCGTGGTATAAACGCCCGAGGATACATTGGGATTGGTTTGATAGGTGAAGTAGAAGAACAGCTTGTCTTTGACGATCGGCCCCCCCACGCTCCCGCCGAATTCGTTCCAATGCAGCGGTGCTATCGGCGCCGGGGCGGGATTGAAATAATTTCTGGCGTTGTAGTCGGCGTTCTGATTGAACTCAAAAAGCGAACCGTGCCATTTGTTGGTGCCACTCTTGAGCAGCACATTGAACGTCGCAACGCCGTTGCCGTACTGCGCCCCGAAGTTGCTGGTCTGGGCGTTGACCTCCGCGATGGCGTCGGTTGGCGGATAGTTGTCGCTGGCGTTCACGTCCCTGGGCTGCTGCGCGGTAGATCCTTCGATAAGAAAGCTGCCGGAGTAGCCCTGCGTTCCATTGACGCCGATTCCCTGGCCCGATGCGTCCTGACCACCACCGCCGTTGACACCGGGGAGTTCGTTCGTGAGCTCGTTGTACCAGACTCCACCGACGATCGGCGCGTTCTGGATAGCTTGGGTATCGAAGTTTTCGTGCTGCGACGAATCCTCGGTCTGCAGCAGAGGCGCCGCTGCTGTCACCGTGATCCTTTCCGTCGCGGTGCCAACCTGCAGCGTGGCGTCGATACCCAGCGTCGCCAGCTGCAGCGTGATCCCTTCGCGCACGAGATCCTTGAAACCGGTCTTGCTGAAGGTGATCGTGTAGTCGCCCAGCGGCACGGACGGCACATCGTAGATGCCGTCGCCATTGGTAACAGTGTTGATTACAATCCCGGTCTGGGTATTCAGAAGGGACACATTGGCGCCGGGGATCACCGCATTGGAGCTGTCAGTCACGGCCCCCTTGATCTCGCCGGAGTTTGAGTTCTGGGCGAAACCGTTGTGGCTTATTGCCAGTACCGAAGCAATCACGAGGATCGACATCAGTCTCGCTTTTATTGAAAGCTTTATCATTCTCATTGCGTTTGCCTCCCGTGCCAGGTTCTGATCCACTTCGATTGGGCAACAAGTCCGGCGCGAGGCGCTGGCTTCCGGCCCTCTCACGACCCGCAGTGGCCATCGGCCGCCTGCCTGTTGGAGTCCTGCGAACCCCTATGACACTGCCGTGAATCCGCTTACATTCAGGGCTTGGGGACGGGGTTTACAGTCCGTCCAGCATCCTATGCCGCGGGAAGAAGAGGAGAAATCCGTCAAAAGTCGGATTGGCGTTCTTTTTTTGAACTGAGGTAACCTGCCATTCCCAGCGCCTCCGGTGCACAACGCGGTCCAACCTTCGTCGGATGCCAACAGTTCTTCGTGTCAGCTACGGTTATCTGCGGTCCTCAACCAGCCTGCTACGGACGAGCTGGTGGGAACACGCTGGGCGCTCGATCCTTGTCTTCCAGGGGTGAGCCCCATAAACGGTGATCCGATCCCATGGCGAATATACGGCGCGGCAGTTCCGGCGCACGGTGCGTGGCCACTCGCGTGGCGCTCATGTTTCTTCTTTCCGGCGGCGCCGGAATGCTCGCCGCTGCGGCGCAGCAGCCTGCCGAGCCGGTGGATATCAGCCCTATCAACGGCGAGGTCTACTACCTGATCAATCAGCTGTCGGGCCTGCAGGCAGACCTGAATAACGGATCGACGACCGCCGGAGCGGCTCTGCTGCAGCAGCCTCGCAGTTTCACATCGCTCACCCAACGATGGGCTCTGACAAGACTATCGGGAAATTTCTGGGCGATCACGAATCTGGCCAACGGACTTTGCATGGACGCGAGTGCCGGCTCAGGATCGACATCGACCGTGCAGAATCCGTGTGCGCCTGCGACCGCGACACAGCAATGGACCATCACCGCGACCACCGAAGGCTATGTCACGCTGCTGAATCACGGCACGAACATGTTGCTCGATGTAACCGGATCGTCGACCGCGGCGGGCGCGCAGCTGGACCAGTCCACCACCTCGACAACACCAACGCAGAGCCAGCAGTGGCTGTTGCGTCCGGCTTTCTTTCGCGGCATCGACAATGCTCTTCTTGAAAAGCAGGAAGAAGAGCGTGCAGCCGCGAGCATTCCGTGGTGGCAGGACGCCGGGGAAGCGCAGGATGTCCTCGAGATCCTCAAGAACCATGGCGTAAACATGGTGCGCATCCGGCCCACGTCGGCGCCGCCTTATAACACCCTCACGCTCAACGGAACCAGCGGAATTCCGTCAACTTGCACCGGCAATGGCTGCTATGCGGAGACGGACCCAGTCGATCTGGATTTGGCGAAGCGCGCCAAACAGCTCGGCATGTCGATTGAACTCACGCTGCTTTTCGACGGCGGATCATCGAACTCAGTACCCAATGCGTGGTCCAGCGACTCACTCACCCAGGCCGAGACCGACCTCTACAACTACGTCAAGGCGGAAGTCGAGGCATACCGCTCCGCCGGCGTGATGCCGGATATGGTAACCGTCGGCAACGAGGTGGACACCGGATTCCTCGGAAGTCTCGGCTCGCCCACCGGCAGCGATTTCGGGCCGTTCGCCGCTCTGCAAGAGCAGGGCATGCAGGCGATCCTGGATGCGTCCTCGGACACGTCAATCGGACCCGCCCTGCCGCCGCCGATTCGATGCATCCACATCACGCCCGCCTGGGATCTGACGAACTTCTTCGGATATGTCAACAGCAACAGCATTCCTTACGACGCCATGTGCCAGAGCTACTATCCGTTCGATCACGGTCCGCTAACCGCGGCTCAGGCGAGCGCGAGCAATCCCAACAACCAACCTGTGGAGCAGACGGCTCTGACCAATGCCGCCAACACCATCGGCAAGCCCATCTTCGTCATCGAAGCCGGGGAGCACTATGAAGGGGGCTTCGACTCGAACGATCCGTGGTACGCCGCCACCCTTGCGGGACAGCGCCAGTTTTTAATCGATCTCAACGGCGTTACGAAGGGACTGCCCAACAACCTCGGCATGGGCATCGAGTACTGGGACCCTGCAGGCGTGAACATCCCTAACTCCGGCGGCTATACCAATGGAGACGGCGCGACCGATGCGACCTATGTCG
>PMSS01000495.1 GCA_003167515.1 Acidobacterium sp.
AATGTGGCCACTGGCTACTTCCTGCTGCAGGATTTGGACCTGGAACTCGAAATCACTCGGCAGGCGCTGCAGTTCCGTCAGGATTCGCTCGACCTGGTTCGGGTTCGCGTGGAGAACGGCTATTCCTCTGAGCTGGACCTTCGACAGGCCGAAGTCCTGGTGGAAACCGCCCGTACCGCGCTAACTAGTATCGAACTGCAGATCGAACAGACAGAGAACCAGCTGGACATCCTGCTCGGCCGTAACCCTGGACCAGTCGTCCGAAGTCGACCCCTGCTCGAACAGGAACTGGCTTCTCAACTCCCGTCTGGCTTGCCATCGGCGTTGCTCGACCGTCGGCCCGACATCCGCCAGGCAGAGGACCAACTTATCGCCAGTCACGCTCTCGTCGCTGTTGCCAGATCCGCATACTTCCCCAATATCGCGCTTACTTCTTCCTCGGGGTTTGAGAGTTCAGCCCTTCACAATCTATTCAGCGGCCTCAGTGGAATATGGCAGTTAGGTCCTGCCGTGAATCTGCCAATTTTCAACGCCGGCAGCATCCGTGCGGGTGTGCAAAGCGCACAGGCGCAGCAGGATCAGGCATTGCTCCTATACCGAAAAACCGTCCAGGAGGCCTTTCGCGAAGTGGCAGACTCTCTGGTTGCAGAGCAGAAGCTCGCCCAATCGCGGACTCAGCAACAGAGCCTCGTCGACACCCTTCAACAAGCAGTGGAGCTTGCCGATCTGCGATACCAGGGTGGTTTCGACAGCTATCTCGACTACCTCGATTCCGAACGCCAGCTACTCGATGCGCAGGTCCTCCTCGTACAACTTCGCCGCCAGGAATTAACCAATGTCGTTAGTCTCTACCAGGCCCTCGGCGGAGGATGGCGGTGAGCGAAGTCGTGTCGTCAGGCTCGGCTCTCGCTCCCATTGAGAGGACACCTCTCTATCTCTGGTGCGCCTACCCGGAGGATGTCCTGACTGAAGCAGTCTCTCAAGCCTGCGTGTCCATGCTGAGCGAAGACGAGCGTAAGCGCTGGCAGACATTTCGGCATGAGCGCCATCGCCGTGAATATCTGACAACTCGTATCCTGGTGCGCACCGCGCTATCCCACTATCACCCGCTCGCCCCCGAGGCGTGGCGATTTCAGTTGAACTCCCGGGGCAAGCCCTCGATTCACCCGGATTACGGCATGCGCTTCAACGTGTCGAACTCGCCTGGCCTGGTGGTTTGTTTGATTTCCAGGGGGCCTGAGGTTGGCGTAGACACAGAACCTTACGAGCACAAGGAAAAAATTGCAGAGCTGGCCAACCAGGTCTTCTCCCCATTGGAACTTGCCCAGATCTACGCACTGCATGGCTCTGAGAGACTGGACCGTGCTTTGTCCCTGTGGACCCTGAAGGAGGCCTACATCAAGGCGAGGGGTGTCGGACTATCTTTGGGATTGAATCAATTCTCCTTCCTGTTTGGTGGCGTAGGGGGTATTCGCCTCGAACCAGACCCGTACGGAGCTGATCATTCTTATCGCTGCTGGCGATATTGCCTGTTGGAGCACGCCGGACACCGGATCGCGCTGTTCGTCGAGAGTGAGACTCTTCCCGAACTGCAATTATCGGTGGCCTGGCCTCTGTTGACGCCGCCGGTGCGGCCGACCACCTGCGAGGAACCCTGGTTTCCGGCCTCGGTTGTTCTCGACCTGGCGGGCCGGGTTTGTTTTGCGCCTGGCAGAGCGGAAAAGTACGGCTGTGATTAGGTAGCGGTGGCTATACGCAGTCATGACGGAGACGCCTGACTACCATCCGCGAGGCCTCCAGTTCGCCCCGGCGCCTCCACAGCCGATCTTGCCCGCAGCGTCAATGACCTCGCCGACGCTGCCTTGTACATGCAGAATTTCACCGAGGCCAATACGCAGTGCCAGCGCGCCCTCGAGCTGGACACCAAACTCTACGGAAGCAGCCACCCTCTCGTTGGCCAGATTCAGGAGGAATGGGGACACTACGCGGAGGCTGAAAAACTNNAAAAACTTCTGAGGCAGACAAGTGCGTCGACGAGTTTCGTCAGAGGCGGGTGCCTCGACCTGGTCCTCGACTACCAGGCACTCAATGACCCACAGGAAGCCACGGAATATAAAGACACCGCGGCCCAGTAATGGAGCAGCTTCAGGGAGCAGCCGTGGATCGCATCCCTGATCAGGATTGCCAGCCACCGCCAAGAGCGCTGTAAAGCTGCACAAGGGTCAACGCTTCACCCTGCTGCGCAGTAACCAGGTTCAGTTGTGCCGCGAACAGATTTGAATCTGTGGTCAGCACTTCGAGATAGCCTGTCGAGCCGCCCTGGTATCGAAGGCGAGCCAGCCGGGTTGCATCTTTTGCAGCCTCAACCAGCTGCTCCTGCTGCTCGCGATAAGCTCGCTGCTTGTTCAGAGCAATCAGGGCATTTGAAACATCGCGAAACGCTCCAGCAATCGTCTTCTGATAATTCAGCACCATTTCGTTCCGGGTTTCCTGAGACAGCTGAAGCTGACCGCGAAGCTTGCCGCCTTCGAAGAGAGGCTGAGCGAGCGTGCCGATGCCGTAGATGGTCTTTCCGGCGGGGTCGAAGATGCTGGAGAAACTGTCTCCACCAACTCCGCCGGAAGCGCTGATGGACAGGTTGGGGAAGAACTGTGCGCGTGCCACGCCGATCTGTGCGTTGGCGGAGATGAGAGTGGCCTCTGCCTGTTGAATGTCGGGCCGCCGTTCAAGCAGCCGCGAAGGCAGCCCAGTGGGAAGATCCTGCGGTGGAGGCGCAAGTGCATTCGGGTCCTGGTGAGGGATGGGGCCTGGATTCTCTCCCAGCAGGAGCGCGAGGTTGTTCTCCTGTTGTTGAATTTGTTCCTCGAGCTGCGGCACCTCCGAGGTCGCTGCGTACAGCAGCTGTTCGGACTGGCGAACGTCGGAGAGTGGCACCGATCCGCCATTTTCGAGGGTCTTCGTCAAGTTCACGGAGTTCTGCCGGACCTTGATTGTTGCGCGCGTAATTTCAAGTTGGGTGTCGAATGCGCGGATTTGCAGCCAGGCTGTCGCGACCTGCTGCACCAGTGTCAACCGGATTGCGCGTTGCGCCCATGTTTGGGCCAACAGCTGTGCGCGCGCGGCCTCCGTTTGCCTGCGGTAGAGTCCCCAGAAGTCCGGGGTCCACGCTGCCGATACGTTGAACGCTCCGTCGACCAGCGGGTTGGGGATTTGCGTACCGAAAGAAGACGGCAAGGTCGCGCCAATGGCCGTTCCGCCCACAGTGATGCTGGGAAACTGCTGCGAGCGAGTGATCTTGACCTGCGCTTGTTGCTCGAGGATGCGTTCGGCCGCGATGCGCACATCGTAGTTATTGGCCAAAGCCTTGCGGATCAGATCCTGGAGTTCCGGCTCGCGATAGACAGTAGCCCACTGTTCATCGCCCAGCGAGTTTTTAGCATCGCTTGTGATCGAGGAATCGTCCGCACCGCGAAAAGCGGGGGGCGCCGGGTAGTTCGGCCGTACATATTTTGGGCCAACGGTGCACCCCGTCAGAATGCCGAATGCACACGCGAGCAGGCCAAGGCTCGCGGACTTTGAAACGATGTTCATGCCTGGCCTCCTTCTGCGCGGGCCTGTGCGGCGATCGCGTCTGCCGGCTTGGAGGCTGGAACACCGGGACCGCAGATCGAGTCCATGGTGGTGCCTTGCCCTCCGCGAACGAAGCGATGGGAGAGGAATTCGACCACGGCGAACGTAACCGGAATGAAGATGAGGCCGAGAATAGTGGAGAGGGTCATGCCTCCGACGACGACGGTGCCAAGGATGCGGCGGGAGGCAGCCCCGGAACCGGTCGCCGCCCATAGGGGCAAACATCCCACGATGAAAGCCAGGGCGGTCATAACGATAGGACGGAAGCGCAGTCGTGCAGCATCGAGCGCGGCCTCGCATATGCTCTCGCCACGCTCATAATTCGTTTTGGCGAACTCGACGATGAGGATCGCGTTCTTGGCCGAGAGGCCGATGAGCATGACGAGTCCGATGGTCGCGAAAATGTCGTTCTCGAACTGGCGGGCATGCAGCGCAAGATACGCACCCAGAATTGCGACCGGCGTGCTGAGCAGAACGCTGAAGGGAAGGGTCCAGCTCTCATAGAGAGCCGCGAGAATCAGGAAGACGAACACCAGCGACAGACCGAAAACAGCCCACGACGGAACGCCCTTTTCCGCCTGCTGTTCCTGGAACGACATGCCGGAATAATCGAAGCCCGCGCCGGGCGGCATGGTCTGGCTGAAAACTTCTTCGAGTGCCTTTCGAACCTGGCCCGAGCTATATCCGGGTGCGCCGGTGATGTTGAGCTGCGCCGCATTGAATTCATTGAATCGGTAAATGAACTCGGGGCCAGTGATGCGGCTGACCTTGACCAGAGAGCTGAGCGGCACCTGGCTGCCGTTGGCGCTACGCACGTAGAACTGGTCAATGTTGGCGATGTTGGTGCGGTAGGTGCCTTCAGCCTCGACGTAAGTCTGCCACTGGCGGCCAAATCGATTGAAGTAGTTGACGAGATAACCACCCATGAAGGTCTGCATGGTGGTGTAGATGGTCGAGAGGTCCACCTGCTGCTGCAGGGCCTTTTCCTTATCTACGTCGACGTAGAGCTGGGGCACCGCGGGCTGGTAGGACGGGATGGCGGCTGCGATCTCAGGACGTTTTGAAATCGCGCCTAGAAACGTGAAGACGTTTTTCGTTAGCGTCGAAGGATCGTCCGAGCCCGAGCGGTCTTCGAGGATCATTGTGACACCGCCGGAGGTTCCGATACCCGGGATCGAAGGCGGCGGAAACGCGAAGGCTATGCCGTCCGGATTAGCGGCGAGTTGTCTTTGCAGATGACTCTGGATGTACTCAAGCTGTTGTTCTTTGGTCTTGCGAACGGCCCACGGTTTGAGGTTCACAAAGAAAAAGCCAGCGTTGGTGCTCTGCACCTGGGTAAGGAGTGAGAAGTTGTTGACTGCGATGACGCCCTCGACGCCGGGAGTCTTGAGCAGGGCGTCACTGATCTTCTGTTCGGCCGCATCGGTGCGTTGCGCCGAGGCTCCGTCGGGAAGCTGCAACGCGAGAAACATGTAGCCCTGATCTTCGGTGGGAATGAATCCGCCCGGAAGGGTGCTGCCCAGCCAAACCGCCACTACGGCGAGGGCGACCAAAGTGAGCATCGCCGCGCTGGATTTGTGAATGAGAATGCGAGAGGTGTGAACGAAACCGTCTGTGGTGCGGCCGAAAGCCTTGTTGAAATGGGCGAACCCTCTGGCAAGGAGGCCCTTTTTGCGTCCCTCTTCTCTCGGCTTAAGAAGCAGCGAAGCGAGTGCCGGAGAAAGCGTGAGCGCGTTGAATGCAGAAATCAGCACAGAAATGGCGATGGTGACGGCGAACTGCTGATACATGCGCCCGGTGATGCCGGGAATTGCCGCCGTCGGAATGAACACCGCCGCCAGGATGAGCGCGATAGCGACTACCGGGCCGCCAACCTCTTCCATCGCTTTCTCGGTGGCCGACTTCGGATCCATGCCCTCGTCGATATGGTGCTCGACCGCCTCGACAACGATGATGGCGTCGTCGACCACGAGGCCGATGGCAAGCACGAGGCCGAACAGCGAGAGGGTATTGATCGAAAATCCGAGCGCCGGAAAAATGATGAAGGTGCCGATAAGCGAAACAGGAACGGCGAGCAAAGGAATGAGAGTGGCCCGCCAGCCCTGGAGAAAAACGAAGACAACAAGAACCACCAGGCCGAGCGCTTCAAACAGCGTCATCAAAATCTCGTGGATACCCGCGGTCACGGCCTTGGTGGTATCGAGGGGGATGCTGTAAGAGATGCTCGGCGGGAATGTGGCAGAGAGTTCCTTGATCCGCTGCGTGACGGCAGCTGCCGTCTCCACGGCATTCGATCCGGGGAGCTGGTAGATCGCCATCACGCCCGATGGCGCCTGGTTATAGCGGGCCGAAACTCCATATGCCTGGTCGCCAAGCTCGATGCGCGCGACGTCGCTGAGATGAAGAACGGAGCCATCGGGATTGGCGCGGAGGATGATGTTCCCGAATTCTTCGGGCTTGACCAGACGGCCCTGGGTGCGGACTGTGAATGTGAACTGCTGGCCATGGGGGATCGGTTCCCCGCCAATCTGACCGGCAGGGTTGACATTGTTTTGCGTCTGGATCGCGGAGATAACATCGGTCGCAGTAACTCCGAGCTTCGCCAGCTTGTTGGGATCGACCCATACACGCATTGCATACTGCCCGCCAAACACCTGGACGCGCGAAACTCCCTTCACGCGTGCGATCTGGTCCTGAAGATTAATGACGGCGTAGTTAGTAAGAAAATCCTGGCTCAACTTGCCGCCCGGCGAGTTGATGGCAATGAGCATCAACGGCGAGGTCAGCGCCTTTTGCACCGTGAGGCCAGCCGTCGTCACCTGCGCAGGGAGCTGCGACTGGGCCTGGTCCACGCGCAATTGGGCGAGTACCTGGTCGATGTTAGGATCGGTCTTAACGTCGAAATCCACGAACAACTGGACTACGCCATTGTTGGCGCTGACGGAGTCCATGTAGATCATGTTGTCGACGCCATTCATCTGCTGTTCGATCGGCGTCGAAACCGCCTGGCTGACTGTCTTCGCGTCAGCGCCAGGATAGGTTGCGGTCACAAGAATCTCGGGTGGCACGATGTCGGGATACTGCGAAATCGGCAGCGTGAGCATGGAGACAACGCCAATCACCACCGTGAGGATGGCGACGACGATTGCAACGATGGGCCGGTGGATAAAGAACTTCGACATTTATTGATTCCCCGGCGGCTGCGTCGCATTCGAACCTCCGGCGACCTGCAACTTCGCGAGTTGCGGGCTTACCGGTTCGCCTTCGCGAAGCTTCTGAAGATTGTCGACGATGACGAGCGATCCGCCGGGAAGACCGCTCTCGACCACCCAGCTATCGCCGTACTGGGGACCGAGTGTCACATCGTTCACGTGAACTGTATTGTTCGCGCCTACGGTATAAACCTGCTCCTGCCCCTGCAGTTCTGTGATCGCCGTCTGCGGCACTCGAACCGCATCGTGAAGCACTGCAGTCTCCGCTTTTACCCTGCCAAATTGGCCCGGCCGAAGGATGTTCCCCGGATTCGGAAATGACGCTGCGACGCGAATCGCGCCTGTCTGCGAGTTCAACTGCCGATCGACAAACACCACGCGACCCTTTTGCGGATAGACTTCACCATTCGACAGAATGAGTGTCAGGGGAATCTTCGACGCTCCATGAAGTAAATCGCTGCCACCAGCTCCAGCCCGCTTTGTCAGTGCAAGATATTCGCTGTCGCCGATTGAGAAATAGACCTTGATCGGATCGAGCTGCGAAACCGACGTCAGAATGGATTGAGCATTAACAAGGCTGCCGACCTGGATCGCAGCTTGCCCTGCGACTCCAGTGATGAGCGATCGCACCTTCGTAAAGCCAAGATTGAGGTTGGCCGTAGCCACTGCGGCGTCTGCCGTTTTCACCGAAGCTTCCGCCTGAGCTTTCTGCTGAATCTCGTTGTCCAGCTGGCTTCTGGCAATCGCGTGAGCCTCGGCGAGCGGCGTATCGCGGTTCACGTTGATCTGGGCGAGGGCGAGTTGCGCCTGC
This sequence comes from Acidobacterium sp., assembly GCA_003167515.1. GTDB lineage: Bacteria > Acidobacteriota > Terriglobia > Terriglobales > Acidobacteriaceae > Palsa-343. Next base: position 7,654 of record PMSS01000495.1, read on the forward strand.
GCCTGCCCCTGTTGTCCCTGCGCCTGTTCGAGCGCAGCTTGAAAGGGCCGGGGATCGATCTCGAACAAGACCTGCCCTTCTTCCACCTGCGATCCTTCGCGATAATCCTGGCGGACCAGGTATCCGTTTGCCTGGGGCTGAATCTGAGCATTGACATAGCCGTCGAGCGTGCCCACCCACTCACCGGTGAGGGGAACATCACCCCGGTCGGCCTCTACCACAGTCACTTTCATCGCAGGCCGAGAGGTAGGCGTGGTGGCGCTCGCGCCTCTGCCGCATCCCACAAACAGAACGGCGCCAGACATCAGTGCTCCCGCGCCGGCAAGCAAAATTGCACCGCGGAGGAAGATACCTCCAGGCCATTGTCTCTTCCGCTCAGCCATATTCATACTCCAGTCGAAACTTAAGAAAATGTTCTCCGCACGGGATCGTTCACGCCGCGAAGACATCTGTGCGTGTCCAGTTGTGATGAGCAAGTTGCGAGGGCGGATTCACAAAGTCAGGCTCATGGCGACAATTTCACTTCCCATGCTCGGCGTCTGTTTCACCCATAGCTCGCCCGAGAACAGGGCCGTTTGGGACAATGAACGTTGAAGGCTCGAAAATCTGGATCTGAGTGGAGCTCGCGAGGATGCGCACCTAATCCTGAACTGGCATTCACGCCACTGGTCAAAAAGCGGCAATTGCAGCACGGCTCCATCAGCACCGCCATCGGCGCCGGCATCTTCGAAATGTCACCCAGTCCGTTCGGCGGCCCGGAGATCCCACCTGATGGGAAACGTGGTACTCGGATAGTGGAGGGCGACAGTCATGCGAATTGCCAGTCGCGCCAGGGCGGCGACAGTGACACACCGCCACTCGCGACTTGCAGGTTCAGGCAGGCAATCCATGGATGCCAGCTCGTTGAGCCAGTCCTCTGCCGACAGCCTGGCCTGCTCTGGCCCGAACAATTCCGTCACGGCTCTTGTGAACGCGACAAACTCGCGCTCCGCCATGGTCATCAGGTCGTTGCAAGCCGAATTGTCATCGTTCGTTCGTCCATTTACGAGCCTCGGTTGAACTTCATTCATATTGGTTCTCCGTTCTGGACGACGGGAAGATTCGACTTACTGTCTTCACGCCAACTTAGTCTGGCTTTCGGTTCGTAACTTTATAGCCGGTTTGATACTCCGTGTTGCAGGTCAGCCGAAAGTGAAATCAAAGGCTTCCACGCCGGAATCGAGAAACTCAATCTCGAACCGGTGATCGGCGACAGGTTCCGGCTGTCGGATCAGCTGATACAGTCGCTGTTCGATCACCGTGCCATTGCCGTGTTCATCGACGTCGCTTCCATGAGCAATACCGGGTGACTGGCCATTGATGAGCACCCGAAACCGAGCGGAAGTTCCCCGGGCGGCTGGCCCCATAACAGGATTAAGATCGCGGGCGTGGAAACAGTAGGCGATACGCCCGTTGGCCTGGTTCAACAGCATGGCCTCCTTACCCACTGTCCAGTCACCCGAGAGCGCCCAGTGGTTGAGATCCATGTGCGCAGGTTCGGTATAGACGCGACTCTTGTTCAGGTGCGCGCCACCGGGAGAGGCAAAGTTCCCGGTGCGGTCATAACCGACATAGCTCTCCGGGGACCTCAAACTGCCCGGGTCAGCGGCGACTTCAGCACCGCGAGGATCGACTGAAACCAACTGATGACCAAAGCCTTCGATTCCGGCTTCGGCCAGCAATTGCTGAATGACTACTTCCGACTGGTCGTAATCGCCCTCGCCGAATTGATGGTGCCGAATTTGCCCTCGCGTGTCGACGAAATAGAGGGCTGGCCAATACTCGTTGTTAAAGGCACGCCAAATTGCATAACCGTTATCGATGGCGACCGGATAGTCGATGTTCATGTCCTTTAAGGCCCAACGAACGTTAACGACGTTGTGTTCGAATGAAAATTCAGGCGTATGTATGCCGATCACCACAAGGCCGTGATCCTTGTATTTCTCAGCCCAGGCACGAACATAGGGAAGTGTGCGCCGCCAGTTGACGCAGGTATAGGTCCAGAAGTCGACGAGAACGATTTTCCCGCGAAGGCCTTTCGGTGTGAGTGGCTGCGAGTTGAGCCATTCGTTCGCGCCGCTGAGGGAAGGGAACTCGCCTTCAACGGGCAATCGACCCGTCGTGGTGGACACCGCTTTCGCACAACCGGTCAAGCCAAGCTGGGCGGCAGCAATCGTCATGGCCGAATTGCAAAGAAAGCGGCGGCGGCTATGACAGGTCTCGTTGCTCATTAATCGCTCTCAAATCGGAAATGGCGGGTCCGACGAAACAATGCTCTGCGCGGCTCGGTGCGTTCCGGCGCCCGGGGGCGAGATACAATGATTTGCGCGAGAGCACTGGGCCACGAATCGAGGTTATCCCGGATGCTGCAGGCCATGCCAATCGTGTTCGTTGTAGACGATGACGTCTCAGTCCGCGAGTCACTTGAACTTTTGATCCGCTGCACAGGCTGGCAAGCGGAGACATTCTCGTCGGCAAACGACTTCCTCGCCAGGCCGCGAACGTTTGTGCCGAGCTGCCTGGTACTTGACGTGTCTCTTCCGGGTCTCAATGGTCTCGCGCTGCAGAAGTGTATTGCGGCGGAACGTCCCGATATGCCGATCATCTTCATCACCGGTTATGGCGACGTACCAACGACGGTACAGGCCATGAAGGCAGGGGCCGTCGAATTTCTGACCAGGCCATTCAGCGACAAATGTGCTGCTGAACGCCATCCAGCAGGCGCTCGAGCGCAGTAACAACGCCCTGAGTCGCGATGCCGAGATGCGCGAGATCCGGAAGTCTTACGGGTTGCTCACCCGTCGCGAGCGTGAAGTGATGGCGTTGGTGGTGGCGGGGCTGCTGAATAAACAGGTGGGGAGCGAACTCGGCATCAGCGAGATCACGGTGAAGGCACACCGGGGCAAGGTGATGCAGAAAATGAGGGCCGACTCGCTGGCGGACCTGGTAAAAATAGCAGCGAGGCTCCGCATCACTAGCGCTCCCGGGAAAAGCGCTCCGGCGGCCTGATCACTTGTGTGTCTCTCTAGATCGCAGCGCCTCTTTATCTCTCACGCAGATTTTCAACAGGAGCCCAAAGCATGAATGCGCTTCTCGCCCCGGCTGATACAAAGGTATCGATCGATACCTTCGTCCAATAGATCTGTCTCCGTGCCTCCGGCTTAATTGCGTTATCGCATCCGGATGCACGCTGAGCACGAACGGTTTCGTAGCTTCTGAATCGGGCACCCACTGAGCTGAACGCTGCGGTCAAGGAACCAGGAACCCGGTATGTCGAACAAAAAGACCGTGATCGTAACCGGCGCCTCGCAGGGTATCGGAGCAGCCATTGTCCAGGCCTTTCTGGATCGCGGCTATAACGTGGTAGCGACCTCGCGCAAAATGTCCGGGGCGGGATTCGAGCCCTCGCCTCAGCTCGCGCTCGTGGACGGAGACATCGGACAGGCAGCGACAGCGGAGAATTTGGCAAAGGCGGCGATCGATCAGTTCGGATCGATCGACCACCTTGTAAACAACGCGGGCATCTATTTTTCGAAGCCATTCACGGAGTACACCGCCGAGGAACTTCGCGCCTTCGTCTCCACCAACCTTGACGGGTTCGTCTTCATCACGCAGCTGGCCGTGCGGCAGATGCTGGCTCAGGACAGGGGCGGCAGCGTGACCAGTATCAGCGCATCCCTGGCCGATAACCCGATGGTCGGCCATCCGGCATCGATTCCCATGATGATCAAGGGCGGCATCAATGCGATCACGCTGAGCCTCGCGAACGAATACGCGAAAGAGAAGATCCGCTTCAACGCGGTCGCGCCCGGTGTTGTGGACACGCCTTTGCACAAGGGCAACCTGGAGGCTCGTTCCCCGATGGGCACGGTTTCCGAGCCGAAGGACATCGCTGACGCTGTGGTTTACCTGACAGAGGCCGGTCATGTGACCGGGGAGG
>PMSS01000281.1 GCA_003167515.1 Acidobacterium sp.
ATCGACATCAACCCGCTGCTCGCTTCGCCCGACGGCCTCATCGCTCTCGACGCCCGTGTCGTCCTGCACGAGCCCGACACCCCCGAAGATCAGCTTCCGCACCCCGCCATTCGCCCCTACCCGGTGCAGTACGTCACACCCTGGAAGACCAAATCCGGCGTTAGCGCTCTCATCCGCCCCATCCGTCCCGAGGACGAACCGCTCATCGTGGCTTTCCACGATCGCCTGTCGGAGCGCACCGTGGTCCAGCGCTACTTCACCGCACTCGACCTCAATGCGCGCACCGCCCACGAGCGCCTCACCCGCATCTGCTTCATCGATTACGATCGCGAACTGGCTTTCGTCGGAGAAACGACTGACCCGGTGGTGGGAAGGGTCATCGGCGGCGTCAGCCGCCTGGTTCGCCAGGACGACGGCCGCTCCGCTACCCTCGCCGCCGTCGTTGCCGACGACTTCCAGGGACAAGGGCTCGGCGAAGAACTAATGCGTCGCGCCCTCTCCGCAGGCCGCCTCGAAGGTATCGCGCAGGTCCTCGTCTACTTCCTCCCGGAAAATACCCGCATGCGCAATCTCTCCCGCAAACTCGGCTTTGCCCTCATCGAGGAAAAGGGCCTGATTCGCGGCGAACTCGCACTCTGAACCACAGCCCGCGCAGAAACGGGGACCCAGGCCGATCCCCGTTTTCTTGTCTGCAGTCTTTCAGTGTCCCCTAACTAACCGCCGAAAGTTCTCGAACCACATCCGAACCCGCCACCAGCGGCAGCCGCACCTTAACGCAAGTGCCCACTCCGAGTTGGCTGGTCACCTCGATCTCGCCGCCGCACGAATCCACGATCGCTTTGCAAATCGAGAGGCCCAGTCCTGCGCCCCCCGTGCTTCTCGCCCGCGAGCTGTCCCCGCGCCAGAAACGCTCGAACAGATGTGGAATATCTTCAGGGGCGATGCCCCTGCCTGTGTCCCGTATCTCAACCGTGATCCCTGCTCCCACGAAGATCGCTCCCGTCACCGAACCGCCTGGCGGCGTGTGCTGCACAGCGTTCAGCAGCAGATTCGCCAGCAGGGAAGCGGAGGCATCCTCCTCGAGTGGAGCGATCGCCGAAGCCGGCGCCCTTACGCTGATCGCAACCTCACGAATCTCCGCCAGCCTCTCCATCTGTGTGGCCACATCCCGCGCCACCTCCGCCAAATCGCAATACGCCCCGCCACTCGCCGGCTCGCGCTCGAAGCGCGCCAGTTGCAGCATCCGCTGTACCAGCTCTTCGAGGCGCGCGCAGTCCGCCATGCAGGATTCCAGCCCCCTCGCGTACTCCCGCGTGCTGCGCGGCCGCGACGCCAGCAATTGCAGCGACGACTTGATGATTGTCACCGCGGTCTTCAGCTCGTGCGCCGCGTCGTTCACAAACACCTGCTGCTGTACGAACGCTTCTTCGAGCCGCTGCGTCGCCGACTCCAGCGCCCCCGCCAGCACCGCCAGCTCCGCGGTTGCGCGCGCACTCCTGGGCGCCAGAAAGCGCGGATGTCTCGGCGTCATCTCCCTTGCCGCTTCGCTTAATTCCTCGAGCGGTGCAAGACCTCGCTCCAGCAGCCACGCCAGCGCGCCGGTCGTCAGCAGCAGGAGCAGCAAACTCGCAGCCACCACAAACCGCATCGCACGGCTCATCGCCGCATACACCGGCGCGAGCGGAGCCGCATAGAAGATCGTCACCGGCCGCGCAATGCCTGGACTGTTGTCGTCCGCATCGATCTGCCGAACCCCGTGCAACTCCAGCCCGCGAAAGGTCTGCCTGTACAACCGAAAATCATGCTGCGTCTGTGTTGTCCCAAACTCCCTCTCAGCCGCGGTGCTCCACATAGTGGATTGGGCGAGGATCCGCCCGCTCGTATCGCGCGCCATCCACAGATCGCCACTCGGCAAATCGAGCGCTCCCTGCGTGATCGTCACATTGTCGGCTGCGTCTTCCGCATCGTGGACCTGACCCAACAGCGAATCGGTGCGCCCGCGCACCATCAAATCGAACCCATGCATCTGTTCGCGCCAGATATAGAGCAGCGTTGCCCCGCTCAGCCCCGCAACCAGCGCACACTCCAACCCCAGCACGGCGGCAATCAGGCGGCGGCGCAAAGAATATCGCTTCATCACGCACCGCTCCCCGCCGCCATCAGCCGATATCCGCGCCCGCGCAGCGTTTCGATCCAGTGACCTTCATTTCCTCGATTCAGTTTGCGGCGCAGATTAGAAATATGCGCCTCGATCACGTTCGAGTGATGCTCCCAGTTGTAGTCGTAAAGATGCTCCAGCAGCACCTGTTTCGAAATCACCGACCGCGGCCTGTGGCTCAGATACTCAAGCGCGCGGTATTCGGTCGGCGATAGCTCGACAGCTTTCCCGGCCACTGTCACCGTCTTCTCGAGCGTGTCGATCACCAGATCCGCTACCTCGATTTTTGGATGGCTCACGCCTTTGCCTCGCCGGATCAGCGCCTTCGCCCGAGCCAGCAGCTCACCCAGGTCGAACGGCTTCGCCAGATAATCGTCGGCCCCGGCATTCAGCAACTTCACGATCGAAGCTTTCTCCATCACCGCGGTCAGCACCAGCACCGGCGCCGTCTGCCCCTTCGCGCGAATGGCCTTCAGCACCGCCAGCCCATCGAGTCCCGGCAGCATCAGGTCCAGCACGATCAGATCGTAATTCGCCTGCCGCCCCAGTTCGACGCCGTCTGGTCCGCTCGCGGCCACGTCTACCGCCAGGCCGGCGCTCTCACGCAGCGCTGCCGCGATATTCTCCGCGACCCGAGCCTCGTCTTCGACCACCAGCACCCGCATGGCTACAGGATCACTCCTCTTCTTTAATTTTGCCTGAATTTGGAGGGTACTCGCGGCCGCTTTTTGCGCCAGCGCGAATTATGGCCCGCCGGGAGCCCCGCTACAATGGAATTATGATGCGCCGCATTTACATGGACGCCAACGCCACCACGCCTCTGCTTCCCGAGGTGCTGGAGGCCATGAGGCCCTTCTTCATCGACTCCTTCGGCAACGCCTCCTCGATCCATCAGCACGGCCAGCACGCCCGCGCTGCCGTCGAGCGCGCCCGTGAACAGGTCGCCGCGCTCCTCAACTGCCGTCCCGCCGAGATTGTCTTCACCTCCGGCGGCACCGAGAGCGACAACACCGCCATCTTCGGCATCCTTCGCCCCGGCGATCACCTCATCACTTCCGCCATCGAGCATCACGCCATCCTGCACTCGGCGCACAAAGCTCAGGAGCGCGGCATCGACGTCACGTTTCTGCCCGTCTCCGGCAGCGGAGTGGTCGATCCCTTCGATGTCTATCGCGCACTCAAGCCCAACACGAAGCTCATCAGCATCATGATGGCCAACAACGAGACCGGCGTCGTCCAGCCTGTCGAGCAGATCGGGAAGATCGCCGCCGAAGCCGAAGTCGCGTTCCACACCGACGCCGTCCAGGCCGCCGGCAAAATTCCCATTGACGTCAAAGCCATCGGCTGCCACATGCTCAGCATCTCCGGACACAAGCTGCACGCGCCCCAGGGCATCGGCATCCTCTATGTCCGCCGCGGAACGCGCTTCGAGCCGCTCTTCTTCGGCGGAGCCCACGAGCGCCAGCGTCGCGCCGGCACGGAAAACGTCCCTGGCATCGTGGGACTCGGCAAAGCTGCCGAAATCGCCCGCGCAGCCCTCACCGATGGCACCGACGACCGCATCGGCATCCTGCGTGATCGCCTCGAGCAAGGCCTGCTCTCGAAAATTGAAGAATGCGGCATCAACGGCGAGGGCCAGCCGCGCGTCCCGAACACGACGAACCTCTACTTCGACCACCTCGAAGGCGAAGCGCTGGTCATTGCTCTCGACCTCAAGGGCCTCGCCGTCTCCGGCGGATCAGCCTGCTCCTCCGGTTCCACCGAGCCTTCGCACGTCCTCAAGGCCATGGGACTGCCGCTGGCCCGCTCTCGCGCCAGCCTGCGCTTCTCGCTCACCCGGCAAAACACCGACGCCGATATCGACACCGCATTGGAGCTAGTCCACGCCGCCGTCGCCCGTCTCCGCGAACTCTCGCCCATCTACAAGAAACACCTTGCGGAAGTCGTCTCGAACTAAAGGCGCGCCAGCCTGGCCGGCTGAGCGGCGGCAAAGCAGGTTCGCCTAGGCAGCGTTAGGCGGAAAATTGAGGCGTTTCTCGATTTCGAGGATGCGATCCTCGATCGTGGAGATCCGCCTCTTCAGAGAAATCTCCGTCTGATCCTGCTCCTGGAAGCGCGCCTGCACCGTCTGCGTGAAGCCATAAAAACCCTTCAGCATCTCGGTATGGATGTCGCGCATCGATTCCGTCAGCCGTTCCTCGAGCTCACGCATTGAACCCGTGACCCGCTCCTCGAGTTCACGCATAGAGCCCGTGAGCCGGCCCTCGAGTTCACCTTGCGAAGCTCGCATAGAACCCGTGAGCCGCTCTTCCAGATCGGCCAGGTCGCCCTTCGTTGCCGGAGAATTACGATCCCCGTCCATGTCTGGCACCTATCCTTATTGCCCCGGTTGAAAACCGCTTAGTACCTGTAGTGTTCCGACTTATAAGGACCGTCCGGCGAAACCCCGATATATTCCGCCTGCTCTTTAGTCAGCCTGGTCAGCTTCACGCCAATCTTCTCCAGATGCAGCCGCGCGACCTCTTCATCCAGCCGCTTCGGCAGCGTGTAGACGTCGATCGCATACGTGTCGCGGTTCTTCCACAGATCGAGCTGTGCCAGCGTCTGGTTGGAGAAGCTGTTGCTCATCACGAAGCTCGGATGACCCGTCGCGCAACCCAGATTCACCAGTCGGCCTTCCGCCAGCACAAAGATGCTGTGCGCCGGCTTCTTGCCCTCCGCCGGGAAGTTGTACTGATCCACCTGCGGCTTGATGTTGATCTTCTTCACGCCAGGCGCCTGATTCAGTTTGTCCATCTGAATCTCGTTATCGAAGTGGCCGATGTTGCACACGATGGCCTGGTCCTTCATCGCCTTCATGTGCTCCAGCGTGATGATGTCCACGTTGCCGGTGCAGGTCACATAAATGTCCCCGCGCCCCAGCGTGTCCTCGATCGGCGCAACCTCGAAGCCCTCCATCGCAGCCTGCAGCGCATTGATCGGATCGATCTCCGTCACGATCACGCGCGCGCCCATGCCGCGCAGCGAGTGCGCCGAGCCTTTGCCCACGTCGCCGTAACCGCAAACCACCGCCACCTTGCCCGCGACCATCACATCCGTCGCACGCTTAATACCGTCCGCCAGCGACTCACGGCAGCCATACAGATTGTCGAACTTAGACTTCGTCACCGAATCGTTGACGTTGATCGCCGGGATCAGCAGCTTGCCCTGCTCCTTCATCTTGTAGAGCCGGTGTACGCCCGTCGTCGTCTCCTCGGAGACCCCGCGCCACTCCTTCACTACCTTGTGCCAGTACTGCGGGTCGTCCGCGTAAACCTCTTTCAGCAGGTTCTTGATCACCTGCTCTTCCTCGTTTGAGGAGGACGTGTGCACCCACTTGTCCCCGTTTTCCAGCTCATAGCCTTTGTGGATCAGCAGCGTCGCATCGCCGCCGTCATCGACGATCAACTGCGGCCCCTTGCTGTCTGGATGACTCAGCGCCTGCAGCGTGCACCACCAATATTCCTCGAGCGACTCGCCCTTCCACGCAAACACCGGAATGCCAGCTGCGGCAATCGCGGCGGCAGCATGGTCCTGCGTCGAAAAAATGTTGCAGCTCGCCCACCGCACGGACGCTCCCAGATCGGCCAGCGTCTCAATCAGTACCGCCGTCTGGATGGTCATGTGCAGCGAACCGGAAACGCGCACGCCTTTCAGCGGCTTCTCGGCCGCATACTTATGGCGAATCGCCATCAGGCCGGGCATCTCGTATTCGGCGATCGAAATCTCTTTGCGGCCCCAGTCGGCCAGGGACATGTCGGCGACTTTATAGGCGGCATTACGTGAAACAGTGGCGGTTGCCATGCGTGGGGATCTCCTGTGAACAGTATTCCCCTGATTGTAGCCGGGCCAGCCCCGATCCCAGCCGATTTTCAGCGGACGGCCGCATCCGGAAGTTAAACGGGTACTCTTCGCCCCCGACTGCCGCCCATTTCAGTGTTGCAAATACACGGTTTTCCCGCCCACCACCGTCCGTATGACTGTCGTACCCAGAATTTCGTGCGCCCCAACCACCGTCAGGTCCCGGTCCAACACCACGAAATCCGCAACGTAACCCGGAGCGAGCTTGCCCTTCCATCCCTCCGCAAACTCCGCATAGGCCGACCCCTGCGTGTACGCGGAGAGCGTCTCCCCTATCGTCAGCTTTTGCTCGGGATGAAAGCTCATCGTCCCCGCCTCGTTCTCGCGCGTCACTGCGCAATACACGCCGCGAAACGGCGTGATCGGCTCGACCGGATAGTCGGTGCCAAACGCCAGCGGCACCCCCGCATCCAGAAACGACTTCCACGCGTACGCATATTTCTCCCGCTCCGGCCCCAGCCGCTGCCCCGCCCACGCCATATCCGTCAGCAGATGATTCGGCTGCATCGACGCAATCACCCCAAGCTGCTTGTAACGGTTGAAGTCCTCCGCCTCCACCACCTGACTATGCTCGATGCGATAACGCAGGTCGTGAGGCGGCACACGCTTCACCGGGATCATCTCCGACCTCGGCCCCGTCGCCCGTGCGCGAGGCGGCGATGAAGGCTGCTGAACCGCTGCCTCCGCTGCTGCATAGGCATCCAGAGCCATCTCCACCGCGCGATCCCCGATCGCATGAAAGCCCAACTGAAATCCGGCCTGCGCCCGTTCAATCGCCATCTCCTCCAGCTTCGCCTGCTCGTAGCGCGGAATTCCCGAATTGCCAGAATCGTCGGAGTACGGCGCATTCATCGCCGCCGTGCGCGACCCAAGCGACCCATCCATGAAACCCTTCAGCATGGTCGTGTGCAGCATGCGATCCGTCGCCGGATGCTGCGCCGCCTGTTGCTTCTCAAGCTCCAGCGGCTCCGCAAACGGGAGCCACTCCGCGACGCGCAGCGGCAGCTTTCCTTCGCCTTCCATTTGTTCGAAGACGAGGTAATCGTCCCAGTCCGAGAAATCCTGCACCGACGTCACGCCGTGTGATATCGCATCTTCGATCGCCAGCTCCAGCCCCTTCCGCCGTAGCTCTGGCGATGGTGGCGGCGCCTTCACCAGCCCCTGCGCCGTCTCGCGCAGAATGCCCGTCGGATTGCCGCCGGCATCGCGATCGATCTTGCCGCCCGGCGGATCGGGCGTGTGCCCGGTGACGTTCGCCGTTGCCAGCGCCGCCGAATCCGCGATCGCAATGTGCCCATCCACACGCGTAAAGATCGCCGGATGCCCCTCAGCAGCCCCATCAACGTCCGCACGATCCGGCAGCTTGGCGCCAGCCCACAGCGTGTGATCCCAACCGCCTCCGCTGAGCCACTGCCCCGCCGGAGCCTTCTCCGCCGCCGCGCGAATCCGCCCCTGCATCTCGGCCAGCGACTTCGCTCCCTGCAAATTCACCGACAACCGGATCCGCCCGCCGGATCCAAGATGCGTATGCGCGTCATTGAAACCCGGCATGACGAACGCGCCGCCGAGATCGATCATCTGCGTCGCCGCACCCCTATATTTCGCGACGATCCCGGCGTCATCTCCGACCGCAAGAATCTCCCCATGCGCGACCGCGACCGCAGAAACGCGCTCCGGAACCCCCGACTCCAGATTCGCTCCGGTCAGAATGTTTCCGCGATAGTAAATCGCATCGGCAACAGGCCCGGCCTGCGCAAACGCAAACCCCACCGCCACCAAGAACCCCAACAAAACTCCGATAGCTTTCACGAGTGCCAGTCTAATCACTTTCCCGCGATACCTCATTGTTGAAAGACCAGCTTTCTCCGTGCTCTCCGCGTCCTCCGTGCCGAACTAAGCCCCAGCCGCCGCCAGCACCAGCAAAAGAATCCGCCGCAGTCCCAGATCGCGCCCCCTGGCGTCGTACCACTCCCCGTGCGTGTGAATGCCTCCACCTTCGCCGCCCCCGCCGATGCTCACCGCCGGAATGCCCAGCGACAGCGGAATATTCGCATCCGTCGAAGCCAGCCGCATCTCGGTGCGAATCGCAAGATGACGATCCACGGCCTCAACCAGCGTCATCAGTTCGCAGTCCGCGGGCAGCCGCCCCGCCGGCCGGTCTCCGATCTTCTCAATCGCGAAAAAAACGCTGCTTCCCTCAGGACGCTGGCCCTGGTTAGCACTGTGAATTGCAGCGTGATTGGCAGCCATCACCGCGTCTTCCACCGCACGATGCAGTTCCACCTCCAGCCGAATCAGCTGCTCCGGATCGGTAGACCGCAGATCGAACCGCGCCGCCGCTCGCTCCGGAATCGCATTGATCGCCGTCCCTCCCTCCACCGTTCCCACGTTCATCGTCGTCCGCGGAATATCCGGCAGCGCCACAGCCGAGAAGCGCTCGATCGCGCGGCTGAGCAGCACAATCGGATTGGGCCGCCCCGCATCCGTCCACGAGTGTCCCCCCGGCCCCGTGATGCTTACCAGATACCGCTGGCTTCCAAGCGCGTGCGTCACCGCCGACTCATGCCCAGCGCCGTCGAGTACGATGTGCGCGGCAATGCTTTCACGCGCGGCCGGCCCATCACGATAGATATGCCGCATGCCCCGCAGGTCGCCTTCGCCTTCCTCGCCGACGTTCCCCACAAATACCAGGTCGCACTCCGTCGCGATGCCGCTCTGCTGCAATGCCGCTGCCATTGCCAGCATCGCCGCCACGCCCGCGCCGTTATCGCATGCGCCCGGAGCGCTCAGGCGAGATCCTTTCAGATCGGCCTCGATTTTCGTTCCTGGTGGGAAAACCGTATCGATATGCGCAGAAAGCAGAACGCGTCGCGAGCCCGACTCCCTTCCGGAGCGGCTCCCGATCGCGTTGCCCAACTCATCGATGTGCGGATTATCGAGCCCCACTTCACGAAAGCGCTCGCACAGCCACTCCGCTCGCTCTTTCTCCCCGAACGGCGGAGCCGGAACCCGCACCATCTCCGCCTGCCACTGCATGATCCGTGGCTCCTGCAGATGCAGCCACTGAAACGCCTGATGTACGCGTCGATCCGCCGCGAGCCGGGTGACAGATGCGGTTGCAGGCGCAGGTGAAGCCATAAGAGCTTTCAGCGTAGCACCGTGGGCCAGACTGGATCGACGCTGCCCTTCAATGGCCGTCCGCTAACCGTCTCTTTGCTGACCGCTCTTTAGCTGACCGCTTTTTCGCTCGTTCTCAGTATTCAACGCTGTCCAGAAACAATCCCCTCGCCGGTGCCGTTGCCCCGGACTCACCGCGCGAGCGCGCTCTAAGGATCCTTGCGATCTCCTCCGGCTCCACCTGGCCGCGTCCCACATCCGCGAAGGTGCCCACCAGATTCCGCACCATGTGGTGCAGGAATCCGTTTCCGCGCACACAATACGTCAGCGTTTCACCTTCTTCACGCCAATCCGACTCAAAAATCGTCCGAACATTGCCCCCGCTCCCCGAATCTTCGCCGCACCGCGTCGCCAAATCCGGATCGCTCGCCGCGAAGGACGTGAAGTCATGCGTCCCGATCACTGGTTTCGCCGCATACTGCATACGCGCTACGTCGAGAGTCCAGTGCAGAGCCCACGCAAAACGCGCGGTCCACGGCGGACAAATCTCACCCCTGTAAATCTGATACTCATAAGTCTTAGCCCGCGCCGAATGCCGCGCATGAAACTCCGCCGCCATGGGCTCCGCGCTCTGCACGCGAATCGCCTCCGGCAGCCTGCGATTCAGCGCGCGCTGTAAATTCGCCGCCGGAATCGCCGCGCTCAGAAAAAACGATGCCACCTGCCCGCGCGCATGAACGCCCGCATCCGTCCGCCCACTGCCCTGCGGCAACACGCGCTCTCCGGTCACGTTCTCAATCGCATCCGCCAGCGTTCCCTGGATCGTCGCACGATCCGGCTGCACCTGCCAGCCATAGAAATCCGTGCCATCGTACGCGATGGTCAGTTTCCAATTCGATCCGTTCTGAAATTCCCGATCCGCATCCATTCGTTAACTTTTTTCGCCCATTTGTTGCACCGAGGTTTCTCCGGAAACATCGAATCGCTACGATATACTCAGCTTTCCTGATTGTGGTTACGAGTTTACGGAACCAGGCCGAGCCCTGCCGCGTATTCGTGAATAGCCAAAGCGGTTTTCTGGGCCTGAAGTACGTATTTCGCCTGCTTATTTCGATTGCGTATTTCCGCCCCGCCAGCGGTTCGGAAAGTCCGCCATTGTTTCGACCTGCATGCATGTGTCACAGGAGTTGGAGACGGCCAATGTTAGTTTCCCGCAATAGTTCCGGAAAGAAACCCAGTACTCTGTTCGAAAGATTGAAAAGCGCGGCTGCAATCTGTTGTCTGCTGGCCGGAACGGCGCCATCGTTCGCGCAGGTTCCCCAGCAGTTAGCCCCCGCGGCTCCGGGACTGCCGCCCGAACCAGCGCCCAATCCCACGCAGCCGCTCTTTATGCGCGATACAACGCGCGACTATTCAAAGGAGCGTGGCTACTGGCGGAATCCCCTTGCGCCCTATTCGCCCACCACTGTGCCTCCGACGAATTTTCTCAACTCCGTGCGCCTCGATCACATGATGACGGGAGGGAAGATCTATCTCAGCCTCGGCGACGCCATCCTGCTCGCCCTCCAGAATAACTACGATATCGCCATCCAGCGCCTGAATCTCGACATCGCCGACACCGACCTGCTGCGTGCCAAATCCGGCATCGGCGGCATCCAGGGCATTCCCACCGGTCTGGTCACCGGCACTCAGGGCGGCACTACTTCCTCCGTTAGTTCCGTCGGCGGCGGTCCCGGCGGCAGTTCTTCTTCCAGCGTCGCTGGCACCGGCCCCGGCGGTCTCTCGCTCTCTACCAACGGCGCAGGACCGACCCCGGAGAACTTCGACCCCACGCTGCAGGGCACCGTTGAGCTCAATCACGCGATCCAGCCTGAGTCCAGCCCCATCTTCTCCGGCGGGCTGCCTTCGATTACGCAAAATACGAATACCTACAACTTCACTTTGAACAAGGGCTTCATCACCGGCACTAACATGCAGGTGCTCTTCGACAATACTCGGACCACCACCGACAGCCTCTTTAGTTTTTACAGCCCGCAGCTGGCGTCCAGCTTCAACTTCGCTCTGACCCAGCACCTTCTGCAGGGCTTCGGAACCGGCGTCAACGGCCGCTTCATCGTGCAGGCGAAAAACGACCGCCGTATCGCCGACTCCATCTTCCGCCAGCAGCTCCTCTACACCATCAACCAGGTCGAGAATATTTACTGGGGCCTGGTCAGCGCCTATGAAGACGTCCAGTCCAAGCAGCACGCGCTCGATCAGTCCACCAGCCTCGAGAAGGACGACGAAAAACAGCTTCAGATCGGCAGCATGGCGCCTCTCGATGTCGTGAACGCCAAAAGCCAGATGTCCAGCGATCAGCAGGCCCTGATCGCCTCAGAAAACACGCTTGAGTATCAGCAGCTCGTCATGAAGCAGGCGATTTCGCGGAATCTCGACGATCCCGCTCTGGCCAACGCCCCCATCATTCCTACCGATCGCGTCAGCCTTGCCGAAATCCCCGAAGAGCATATGGCGGTGGAAGAACTCGTGCGCGAGGCGGACGCCAATCGCCCCGACGTCGAGCAGGCCATTCTCAATTTGAAGATCGATGAGCTGACTCTCAAGGGCGTAAAGAACGCATTGCTCCCTGTGCTCGATCTCCAGGCCTTCTACGGCGCCAGCGCTCTGGGAGGCGCGGTCAGCCCGAACTGCCCAAAAGCCCTCGCGTCCTTTGGCCTTCCCCCCTCGGACTGCGCTCTCTTAGGCAATACCGGCTACGGCACCGTCCTCCAGAATCTCGGGAACAGCAGCGGGCCGAACAAGGGCGTGGAGTTCACCATGACTATCCCCCTGCGAAATCGTCCGGCTCAGGCCCAGCAGGCGCGTTCTGAGATCGAATATCGCAAGGCCCAGATGACCCTCCAGCAGCTCTACATCCAGATCCGCATGAACGTCATCAGCCAGCAATACGCGCTCACCAACGACCGCGCCGCTGTCGATTCCGCGATTTCCAACTACGACTACAACCAGCAGAGCCTCGACGCCGAAATCAAAAAACTCCACCTCGGCGCCTCCACTACCGCCAATGTCCTGACCCAGCAGAAAGGTCTCGCGGCCGCCGACGCTCAGCTCATCGCGGCTCGCGCACGCTACGCCACCGACCGCGCCGCTTTTGAAGAAACCCTGGCCAGCACCCTGGACCGCTACGGCATCTCTATCGTCGACGCCGCCACCGGCCAGGTTCACACCGCGCCGGTCATCCCGGGCCTCGAACCCGCAAAGTCTCTGCCCGAAGTAACGCCGCCCACCCAGCAGCAACAGCTCCAGCTGCAGGAGCAGCAGCAACAACAGCCAACGCAACCGCAGACTCCGCCGACACAGCTGCAAGCGTCGCCACAGAAATAAATCCCTGAACGGCCCGTCGTTCAATGACCGGCCTGAGCGAGTACACGCGCTGCGAGTGCGAGTCGAACGGGGCGGGCCCTTCCTGCGTCTCTGGAAAACTCGTCACTTTTGCCGGTCAGACCGGCCAATTCGCCCCGCCACTCCCTGATAGAATCAGAAGAATCCAAGTCTCGGAGTCTCCATGCAGGCAATCCTTGCGCTCGAAGACGGGCGCATCTTCAGGGGCGACGGCTACGGCGCCCAGGGCGAATGCCGCGGAGAGGTCGTTTTCAATACATCGCTGACCGGTTACCAGGAAATCTTCACTGACCCTTCCTACGCCGGACAAATCGTCGTCCTCACCAATCCGCAAATCGGCAACTACGGCACCAATCCCTCCGACGACGAGGCGGCGAAACCCTACATCGAAGGCCTCGTCACCCGCGAATTTTCCGTGCACGCCTCCAACTGGCGCTCCCGCCGCGTCGCTGACGAATATCTCGAGCACAACCACGTTCCCGTCATCTCTGAAATCGACACCCGCGCCCTCGTCCGCCACCTGCGCACCCATGGAGTCATGCGCGGCGTCATCTCATCGGTCGAAACCAATCCCGACGTCCTCGTCGAAAAAGCCCGCTCCATCCGCAAAATGGACGGCACCGACCTGGCCAAAGTGGTCTCGACCAAAGACCGCTATGAGTGGGACTACGACGGACCCAACCCGCTCCGCCTTGACGAAGTTGCTATCGAACCCGACCTTCACGTCGTCGCCTACGACTACGGCATCAAGAAAAATATCCTCCGCATGCTCACCAGCGAAGGCTGCCGCGTCACCGTCGTTCCCGCGCAGACCTCCGCCGAAGACGTGCTCGCGCTCAAGCCCGACGGCGTCTTTCTCTCGAACGGCCCCGGCGATCCCGAGCCCGTCACCTACGCGCAGGAGAGCATCCGCAAGCTGGCCGGACGCACGCCCATCTTCGGCATCTGTCTCGGCCACCAGCTTATCGGCCTCGCCCTCGGCGGCAAAACCTACAAGCTCAAGTTCGGCCACCACGGCGGCAATCATCCCGTCCGCTGTAACGACACCGGCAAGGTCGAGATCACCGCGCACAATCACAACTTCGCCGTCGATCCCGACTCCATCAACACCAGCGAAGTCGACCTCACCCACATCGACCTCAACGACAACACCCTCGAAGGCCTCCGCCACCGCACCCTGCCGCTCTTTAGCGTGCAGTACCACCCCGAAGCCAGCCCCGGCCCCCACGACTCCCACTACCTCTTCAAAGACTTCCGCAAAATGATGGAGGAGTGGAAGGGATGACGCAGAATTCAGGCAGGAGTTGCAGCATTCACCAGCGGCGGGGCTCTTGGCTCCGCTATTTTTTGGCAATATGGGCCTCTATTGCGGTATTTGCGTTGGCAGTTCCGTTCGTCGATGGACAGATTACGGTTGAGAGGCCGATTCGTCTCGCGCATGCTTACGGTTACGTTCTAACCGAAAGAGGGAAGCCTGTGGCGGGTGTTCAGGTCGCGCTTGTCAGTGGGGGGCCCCCTCCACTCGCAATGAATACCGATCTCGAGGGAAACTTCGACTTCCCTGGGGCAAAAGGGGAGTATCTGTTACATGTGAAGATTCCTGGTTCGGCGATCGCGGCGCGACAGGTCATCGTCGGAAGGGGCTTTCGCGCCCTATTTCATCACGGCCCGCTCTACGTGATGATCAATCCTAACGGAGCCTGCTCAGATTGCACCTCTCCAATCTTTGCCAGCAAGAAGGAATTCGACCGCGGCGTGAGAGAAAACGCAAGAACAACAAACTAGGAAATCGTCGAAACAATGCCACGCCGCAACGACATCACCAAAATCCTCGTGATCGGCTCCGGCCCGATCGTCATCGGCCAGTCCGCCGAGTTCGACTATTCCGGCACCCAGGCCTGCAAAGCCCTCAAGGCCGAAGGCTACGAAGTCGTCCTGGTGAACTCGAACCCCGCGACCATCATGACCGATCCCGAGCTCGCCGACCGCACCTATATCGAGCCGCTTACGCGCGAGTACGTTGAAGAAATCATTCGCATCGAATCCGAAATGCTTGGGGCGGGAGAAGGAAAATTCGCGCTTTTGCCAACAGTCGGCGGCCAGACCGCCTTGAATCTCGCCGTCGACCTTGCCGACGCTGGTATCCTCGACCGCTACAATGTTGAACTCATCGGCGCCAAGC
>PMSS01000229.1 GCA_003167515.1 Acidobacterium sp.
GGAACTTTGCAGGGCTTTCTTGTGCGCTCTGCCCAATCAGATGCAGTCCCCGATCGAAGGCAGTTCTACTTTGTTGATGAATCGAGCCTCGCTAGCACCAACCAAATGCGTGAATTCCTTGCTCGTCTCGGTCCCAGCGACCGCGTACTCCTAATCGGCGATATTCGCCAACATCAGGGGGTAGAAGCGGGCCGTCCGTTCGAACAATTGCAGGAGGCTGGGATGCGTACTGCCAAGCTCAATGAAATCGTGCGGCAGAAAGACCCGGCTCTTAAATCCGCCGTCGAACTGTTGGCCACAGGCCAGGTCTCCGCTGCCCTTGAATCGCTTCAACAACACGGTCGCGTGAAGGAGATTCCAGACAGGGAAGAGCGCATCCGCGCCATTGCCCGAAGCTATGTCGAGTCGCCAGACAAGACCCTCATTGTTTCACCCGACAATGCCTCCCGCCGTGAGCTGAATATCGCCGTTCGTCAGGAATTGAAAGCCAATGGAACCCTCGCATCGGACGACAATACCTTTCGTGTTCTTGTCCAACGCCAGGACATGACCGGGGCCGATCGTGGGTGGGCCAGCCACTACGAACCCGGCGATGTAATCCGCTACGCCCGCGGCAGCAGGACTCTCGGAATCGAGGGCGGCTCCTATGGAACAGTTGCCGCCATCAACCCGGCCGCGAACCTGCTTGCCGTCGACACGGCATCCGGCGAGCCTGTCAGCTACGATCCCCGCCGCCTGGTCGGCGTCGGCGTATATCGCGAGGTTCCCCACGAGTTCTCCGTTGGTGACAGGATCCAGTTCACCGCGCCGGACAGGTCACTTGGCGTCGCCAATCGCGACCTTGCCGTCATCGAGTCCATTGCGCCGGACGGCCGTCTCGGCGCAAGGCTCGAAGACAATCGCCAGTTAGAATTTAGTCCCACGGATCACCGGCATTTCGACCACGGCTACGCCGTCACCAGCCACAGCGCCCAGGGCCTCACCGCCGAGCGCGTGCTCGTCCACGCCGACACCGGGGTTCATCCCGACTTGCTCAACTCGCGCTTTGGCTACGTCTCTGTGTCCCGCGCTAGCCGCGAAGCGACCGTGTTCACCAACGATACCGCGAAGCTCGGCCAGCAACTCGGATCGGAAATCACCAAATCCTCAGCTCTCGAAATCGGTCAGGCACCCGCCATAGCCATCGGCCAAGGACTTGGGATCGTGTGATCGCATGGAGACGAATTCAGCAGGCAATGTCCAGATCGAACTGCATCCCCATCTTCCGATTATCGTCCCCCGCCTGACAATACGTCATCTTCCAAAGGCGTGTTCATACGCTTCGTAGTGCTCGACAAGCCGAATCGCTACCTGAGAAGCCAGCTCCGGGGACGTAAAGCTCTTATCGCGTTCACTAACCCGCCACACAATAGTTTTTCCGTCTGCTCTCGGCTCCAGAGACCACTCTTCGCCGGGTGTTGGTGATTTGTCTTCTGAAAACACGCCTTGAGCGCTTGAAGCGTGGCGGTCAAAACGGATGCGACATCCCAGAGGAATGCCGTTACATTGTCCCCTGTCGAAGAAGCTGGCAGCCACGTTCTTCAATTGCAGGAAATCCTGCTCATGAGTACGGTATGGAGTCCAGACAAACGGGTTTCCGTCGACAGCCTTTCCTGCTGTCAGAGAGCGCGTCAAATCCTTCAGGCGTTGCCACTCCGCCGCTGCTCCTTCAGCAACAATCTCTTCGGCGGTCTTCGAATCGTTTTGTTTGGCCTCGCGTTCATGCAGGAAGTGCTCAAAATCACTGTCCGCCAGGTCCTCGTTGACCTCACTGACCGCATTCGTCGTCCGAATTGCTTCCTCAATCCGAGCGATTTCTTCATCCTTCAGTTCGGCAAATCGACGCCGTTTTTTCCCGGACAGTGTGCCGTGATTTTGGAGAATGAGCCGAACCAGCAGGGAAGCCCGCGCATTGGGCATATCCACAATTCTCTGAACCGCGATCATCGCCTTGTCGAAGACCTCAAGGAACTCGATCTCTTCGCGGAGATCTTTCCGGATGGTCTCAGCCACAGCTTCATAGAGGTATTCCACTTGCGGCGTCGCGTCGTAGTAGCGATATAACGTGTCAGTTTTATTCAGAACCGTAAGTTGCTGCTGATCGTCCATTTCATATTCGATTTTGGGCATGATCTTGCCGGAAAAGGCGTTCAGGGCAGCGTCGTAGGCTTTCGGGTCGCGCAGCATGGCTGCCGAAACGGGAAACAAAAGACCCTGTGGAGCGAACTTCAATTTCGCCAGGCTGTGGTGAATCAGGAAACGATGTATACGGCCATTGCCATCCTCGAAGGGATGGATGAAAACGAAGCCAAAACCCGTGACCGTCGCCGCGCAAATCGGATCGACCGCTCCGTCCTCGATGCGGGCGACCGCGCGCATCCATCCATTCATGAGAGAGGCTACATCTTCCGGCTTGGGACAAATGAAATGGACGATTTCCGTATAGTTCGATGCGGTCTGACCGACGTAATTCTGGATGGTGCGCCAGTCCTTCTGCGCATAACGAGGATCGACAATAGAATTCTGCAGACCTACAAAGGCTTGCTTATCCCCAGTATCGAAATGGTCGGCTCGGCCCAGCGCAGCCACAAAGCGCATCGTCCGGTCTGTACTCGGTACTTCCCCTTCGATCGCAAAGGAAGACTTGGTCTCTTTCGTAAAGAGGTAATGAACGGCTCGCGCCAGGAGGATTGGGTCAACTCCCTCGACGATGCTCTTTGCTTCTTCTGCCAACTGCTGCTGCATGGCAGCGCTCAGCCGATCAGTGCGGCGAATCATGGGGCAGTAATCTCGATTGCCCAAAAGATTGTCGATGATGCGTTGCCGCCGGACGCGGACGCCGGTGGCCGTGATGTGCAGCCCAGGGTCCAGCAAAAGCACGTTGTCTGTGGGCGGAACCTCAGGAACATCCAGCGTTGCGCCGGTCAGCAATTCGAACAGATACCAGGCGCGCCGCGGATACCTGCCGACCGGCTCGCTCTTGATCCAGGCTTCCAGTTCTTTGCGTTCAATCTTGGCGAAAAACGCGGCCAGCACGTTCAAGTCGATGGGTTCATAGCGCATGGCAAAGCGGAGATGCCCAAACAGATCCCTGGGAGCGTAGCTCAGTGGATATTGCTCAAGGACCTCTCCATTCGCAATTCTGGTCTTTCTTGCTCCACGGACGACTTCGGAACGAACAGCCGGTGGGACTACATCGAGTCCAAGCTCTTCTATGAGCCAGTGGATGCCAATCGCCAGTGTCGACGATTTCGGTATGGAATCACTAAAAGTCATGGGAAACCGCTAAATTGTGGCCTGCTCGGTGCAAATTTGCTAAGCAGTATTGGGTATATCACCATTCAAAAGCACTAAAGTCAATCCACAAACGCTAAACATAGCGAATTTCCGTACAAAAACGCTAAACCCCTATCCCTCCGATTCCATGAAGGGAGGATGCCTCCTCCTTGGCTCCAGCCGCTGAGAGCGTCTTCCACCACCCACCTCAGCGGGTCGGGTAAGGGAACGGCATGCCGCTCCCTCCCCTAAGAACCGGACGTGACAGTTTCCCGTCATCCGGCTCAAGCCGTGTGTAAGCCCCGCATGAACGGAGCCGGTAGAACACATCACCCAAGGAGTCAGCGACGGGGGTGGGCTCCCCTAAATCGCTTTCGAGACTCGAAGTAGCCACNNCAAAGTACCACTTGCGTTGCCCGAAACAGTCCCAGTACCGATGTAGTATCCAGCTAGAAGACTTGTTCGGGTGTCTCCGCGTTGCCCATCGCCAGAGCGAGTACCAGAGTGCCATTCTCACTTTCCGATACGCCGAGTCTGCCCCGATATGGCGGTGATAGGATGCCCAACCACGGATGATCGGGTTGAGCAGCCTGATCANNTTCTGCCCCAGGAAGTCGAAGCCCTGTTCGATATGCGTGATGCAGGTTTTCTCCGGTGAGAGCTGCAAGCCTCGTTCGGACATGAACTGTTCGACCAAGGGCTTGACCTCATCCTCCAGTAGCTCTTTCGAGCGGCCAGTGATGATGAAGTCATCAGCATAGCGTACGAAGTTCACTTTCGGTCTGTAGCACTGTCCTCGGATTTCCTTCTTACGGAAGGTCTCCTTGAGCAGCCGCTCCAGTCCATCCAGTGTCAGGTTTGCCAGCGTGGGCGAGATGATTCCGCCCTGCGGTGTACCTGCCTCCGTCGGAAATAGCTTTCGATTTTCCATGAAGCCCGCCTTCAACCATTTCCTCAGTACCTCTTTGTCGGTGGGGATATGAGTGAGCATCCATGCGTGACTGATGTTGTCAAAGCAGCCACGGATATCGCCTTCAAGTACCCACTGAGGACCGATTTTTCGAGCCAGCACCGTGAAGCACTGCTCGATGGCATCGGCGGTCGAGCGTTTCGGTCGAAAGCCATAGGAGTTGGGATCGGCAGTAGTCTCCGCGACCGGGAGCAGCGCCAGCAGGTAGAGTGCCTGCATGGCGCGATCCTTCATCGTGGGGATTCCCAGCGGCCTCAGCTTCCCGTTGGCTTTCGGGATATAGACACGCCGCAGCGGTTGCGGCTGATAGCCGCGCCGTCGCAGTGTGTCAATGGCCTTGTATCTGGACGCCGGAGTGCTCCAGATCGCTCCGTCCACTCCCGGCGTGTTTTTGCCCTGATTGTGTGTCACCCGCTTCACGGCCAATGCTCGACCGTAGAACGA
>PMSS01000248.1 GCA_003167515.1 Acidobacterium sp.
AGAAGCTGAACAGCGCCTGCACATAATCCATAATGCTCGCCGCGTGCTGCACCAGATACGCCGTCCCCACTGAAATCAGCACGCCGATAAAGGTGCACCAGCGTCCCATCGAAACGTAATGGCTGTCGCTCGCCTTCTTGTTCAGAAACGCACCGTAAATGTCGTATGTCCACACCGTCGCGAACGCGCTCACGTTCCCCGCCATCCCCGACATAAAGCCCGCAATCAGCGCCGTCACGCCCAGGCCCAGCAGTCCCGGCCCGCAGTAGCGCACCAGCATCAGCGGCAGCACCTCGTTATAACTGTGCTGCCCGGTCGCAATGGCGACGTCCTGCGGGACAAGGTGGTAGGGCAGCACCGAAAGCGCCAGCAGCCCCGGCAGAATCACGATGAACGGCACCATCATCTTGAATCCTGCGCCAATAATCGGCGACATCCGCGCCGCCCGCAGGTTATGCGCCGAGAGCACCCGCTGCACCACCAGGAAATCCGTAGTCCAGTAGCCGAAGCTGATCACCAGCCCCAGCCCAAACACAATCCCCGTCCAGTGAATCCCCATTGGGTTATCGCGAAAATGCGCCGTCGTGCTCCACAAATGCGTGTAGGAGCTCCCCATCCGCGCCGCGATCTGCGCCTTGAGGTTCGTCCAGCCCCCCGCTTCAATCAGGCCGAGAATCGGGATCAGCAGCGCCCCCAGCCAGATCAGCAGAAACTGCAGCACCTCATTGAAAATTGCCGAGCGCAGCCCGCCCAGCGCCACGTAAATCGCCACCGTGATCGACGAGACCCAGATGCTGAAGTTCAGATTCCACCCCAGCACCACCTTCATCACCAGCGCCATCGAGTACATGTTGATGCCGCTCATCAGCACCGTCATGAACGCGAAGCATACCGCCGACAGCCCCCGCGCCCCCTCACCGTAACGCAGCGCCAGATACCCGGGCACCGAGTTCACCTTCGAAATGTAATAGAACGGCATCATGATGATGCCTAGAAACAGCATCGCCGGAATCGCCCCGATCCAGTACCAGTGCGTGGCCAGAATGCCGTACTGATACGCCGACCCCGCCCACCCCATCAGTTCGAGCGACCCCAGGTTCGCGGAAACGAAGCTCAGTCCCGCAATCCAGGCCGTCATCTCCCGGCCCGCCATAAAGAACTCTTCGCTCGTATTCGAAGCGCTCTTTAGATAAAACCCGATATAGATCACAATCCCGAAGTAAATCGCGATCACCGCGATATCTACCCCGGAAAGCTGAGCCAGCGACTGCTTGACCGGCGCCTGAAAGAAGGCCGCGAGCTCTGCGGCGGGAGCTAATGCGAGTGACATTCCTGTCGAACCTCGGTATGCCTGTGCGTTCGGGAAATCAGAGCGAGGGAGACTCCGCTTCCAGGTTGGACTGCCCGTTTAAGTGCTCCTCAACTGCCCTGCCCGTAAGTGGCCTTCGCGCCATGCTTACGAAAATGATGCCGGTCCAGCAATGCCTGCGATATCCCCGCGCAGTCCGGATTCAGCATCGTGGTGTAGAACGCCATCCGCGCCACCGATTCCAGCACCACAGCATGATACGCGGCCTGCATCGCATCTTTCCCCCAGGCGAAGGGCGCATGCCCCACAACCAGAACTCCGGGCACGGCCGCAGGATCGAGGGAGCGAAACCGGCGCACGATGGCTTTCCCCGTGTTCAGCACGTAACCGTCTCCAATTTCCTCGGAGCTCAGCTCCTCGGTCACCGGCACCGGGCCGTAGAAATAATCCGCGTGCGTGGTCCCATACGCCGGAATCTCGCGTCCCGCCTGCGCCCACGCGGTCGCGAATTCAGAATGCGTGTGCACCACTCCCCCGATCCCCGGAAACTCCCGGTAAAGCTCGAGGTGCGTGTCCAGATCCGACGATGGCTTCAGCGTCCCCCCGACGATCTTCCCGCTCAGGTCGCTCACCACCATATCGTCCGCCGTCAGCTTTTCGTAGGGCACGCCACTCGGCTTGATCGCCACCAGCCCCTGCTCCCGATCGATGCCGCTCGCGTTGCCAAACGTATAGAGCACCAGTCCGCGACGGACCAGCTCGAGATTCGCTTCCAGAACCTGCGACTTAAGGGTATCCAGCATAGATCACGGCTCGCGCGGACCGCCCCATAATACGCGGCAAACGAGAGCAACGGGTCATTCTACTAAAGGGATGATTTTCGAGGAAGCGTTTACCGGAAAATCGCTGATTCGCGTTCGGTCCGCCGCCCAGCTGCATTATTTCGCTACAGTCAGTTCGATCAGCGTGCTCCCATCCACGTGCGAGCCCGCAGCAGGATTCTGCGCAACCACCGTTCCCGGCGGATACATCGGCGGCGGTGCTCCCCCGACAGTGCCCGGCACACCTGGCGACCCTGCGTGCATATCCGCTTCCTTCACCGGTGCCAGGTGCAGCCCCATGCGCGCCAGCGCAAGCGCGGCACCCGTGAATACCTGGCCCTCAAGCTCCGGCATCACCAGGCCGCCCTCCGGCTGCGAAAAATTGCCCGGCGCGGCAACCAGCAGATTCATCACCGGACTCTCCACCCCCGACGCATCCGGCTCCGGACTCTGCGCAATCACGGTGCCGGGCTGAGCGCTCGGCCACGCCATCGCAGCCACCGTACCCGTCTGGAATCCCGCCCTCCGAATCTCGATCGTCGCGACCCGCTGCTCCTTGCCTCTCAGATCGGGAATTGCCAGTTTCTGCGGGCCCAGGCTCTCCGTCAGCCACACCCCCCATCCACGCCTCACAATCGCACCCGCCGCCGGCGATTGATTCGCGATGCGTCCCACCGGCACGTCCGCCGAATACAGCCGGTTCTCCACTTGCAGCGTCAGCCCCAGCGACGCCGCCCGCTGCCCCGCGTCCGCCGCCGTCATCCCTTTGAAGTTCGGAATCGACACCTCCGCGCCATGAATCGCGAAATGCATCGTCACCAGCGCAGACGTCATCGCAACCACCGTCAGCAGCAGCACCACCAGCACGAAGCGGAAAATTCCAATCAT
The DNA here is from genome assembly GCA_003167515.1 of Acidobacterium sp. Classification (GTDB taxonomy): domain Bacteria; phylum Acidobacteriota; class Terriglobia; order Terriglobales; family Acidobacteriaceae; genus Palsa-343. Next base: position 3,019 of record PMSS01000248.1, read on the forward strand.
GATTCGTATTCAACCGCGTACGATATCGCGGCCGACTTCTCCAGCATCTTCGATACCGAACAGTACTTATTCTTCGAAAGCGCGACCGCATCTTCGGCCGCCTTCTGCGAAACCTTGCCGCGAATCCTGTACGTCAGATGAATCTTCGTGAAGACCCGCGGCGCCTCCACAGCCTGCTCCGCGTCAGCCGTCACCACCAACCCCTCCAGCGGCTCGCGCTTCTTCTCAAGAATACTCACCACATCCACCGAAGTGCATCCGCACAACGCCGCCAGCACCGCCTCCATCGGACTCGGTCCCGCCGCATGTTCCGCCGTCCCATCGAAATGAATCGTGTGCCCACTTTCCGACCTTCCGTCGAACAATCTTCCCTTCTTCCACTCCGCGCTCGCAATCACCTTGTCTCTCCCTTACTGCCGATGCTGATTGTCCGACGCCGGCTCCGGATGAATCAGCACCCGGTCGATCTCCGGACATTCCAGCTTGAACCGATGCTCCAGCTCCGTTATCGATTCATGCACCCGCCGCATCTCCATAGCGTCCGGCAGCGTGCAGTGGCACGTTACATGGAGCCGGTCGCCCACCCGATCCACGTTGACCTCGTGAATATCGACGACGTCGGGCAAATTGGCTGCCGCATCGCGCAGGTGCTGCTCGATCCGCCGATCCTGCGCTAGCCGCACCGGCGCTTCAATCGTCGCCGGCTCGCTCTCGATGTGCGTCAACACCGACCCTACCTGCGGCAGCTCCCGTCGTATCTGCTGCTCCAGCCCATACACAAAACGATGCGCCTCCAGCAGCGGCATCGTTTCCTTCACCTCGATGTGCTGCTCCACATGCAGCCCATCGGCGAAGGCCTCGATGCTCACATCGTGCAGCAGCACATTGTTCCGCGCCGCCACCGCCCGCACCTTGTCGAACAAGCTCTCCGCCACCGTTGACCGCGGGATCGTATGGATCACCACATCCGCCCCCGGCAGCACCTGCTGCACCGCCGCCGTTGCCTCGCTCACCAGCTCCTCTGTCCGCTGGAATGTCAGCTGCCGCGGCAGAGATAGCGTCACATCGGCGAAATACTCGCTTCCCGATCGCCGTACCCGCGCTTGATCGATGCCCAGCACGCCGTGTGTCCGCCGCACAGCGTCCACCATCTGCGTGTGCAGCTCCGGAGAAACGGCGTCCGTAAGCGCGCCCACGGCCCTCCACGCCAGTCTCCACCCAAAAATCAAAATCATGGCAGAGACCACCAGCGCCGCCCCTGGATCGGCATAGCGCAGCCACTTCACATGCTCCACCGTGCCCAGCCACGAGGCGCACAGCCCGACCAGCACCGCCACGCTCGCCCATATGTCCGACGCGAAGTGCAGCGCATCGGCTGCCAGCGCCTCGCTTCCGTAGCGCCGCGCCACTTTGCTCAGCTGCCGCGACCGCCAGTAGTTCACAACAATCGACGCGCCCATCACCGCGAACGGCCAAATCGAATACCGCAGCGCCACCGGACGAAAGAAGATCCGGTCGATCGCCTCGGCGCTGATCGCGAGCGCCGAGACCGCCATCAGCCCGGTCTCCACGAAAGCTGAAATGTTCTCGACCTTGGCGTGTCCATACGGGTGATTCCAGTCCGCTGGCCGGTCCGAGATGATCACGGAAAGAAACGTCAGCGCCGATCCCGCCAGGTCCAGCGCCGAATGAGCCGCGTCCGACAACACGCCCAAACTGCCCGTCAGCAGCCCCACCACGACTTTCAGCGCGGTCATCGCGCAGGCCACGCCCACAGACACCAGCGCCGCCCATCGCTTCTCCGCGCTCGCTCGTGATGAAATAGCCGCGCTCGACATACCCAGCTTCAGCCTACACAGTTCATCGAAGGCCCCGCACACCGAAAGTGCCGTTCTCGGCGTTCTCAGCGTTCTCTGCGGTGAACCCTGTCGTCAGCGGGTCTTCACGCCCCGCCACAGCCCGGCAATCCCAAAGCTGTAAGGCGTCCACGAAACCTCAACAAATCCCGCCGACCGCATCATCTCCAGCATCACCGGCGGCGCCGGAAACCTCTCCACCGAGTCAGGTAGATACCCATAAGCTCCGCTGTCCCCCGAAATCCGCGACCCAAGCCACGGCAACAAATGCCGAAAGTAAAACCGGAAAACCTTCCCCACTATCCCCACTGGTTCGCTGAAATCGAGAATGCCAACCTCTCCTCCCGGCGCCAGCACGCGGAAAAACTCCACCAGTCCAGCCGAATAATTCACCAGGTTGCGAAACCCAAACGCCGTCGTGATCAGATCGAGCGACCCGTCACCAAACGGCAACCGCAGCGCATCCGCCTCGATAACCTCGACCCTTCGCCCCGCCAGTTTCCTGCGAGCCCGCGCCAGCATCTCCACCGAAAAATCCGCCGCCACCACCGGCTCTCCATCGGCCGGACGCCGTCGCAGCAACGCCCCCGTCATATCGCCGGTCCCGCAACAAATATCCAGCACCTTCCCCTCGGGCCGCGCCAGAATATGCCGAAACCGCCGCGCCGTCCGCCACCACCACGTGCGATCCACATTGCACGACAGCACATGGTTCAGCAGATCGTAGCGCGGCGCGATTCGGTCGAACATCTCCCGCACCGCGCGCGCCGAACTCGCCTCATCGCCCGCACCCGCCGGCCGCGACCCTGTCGCCCGCAATTCTGCTGCATGTTCTGAGCTGCGCAAACTTCAGAATATCGCAGCGCCGCAACCGACTGCCCCCCGAGCAATCCAGGGATTACACTGCGCCTATGCGAAATCCACATCGTTGCTTCGCTCTGCTTCTCCTTGCTTCCCTTTTCCCAGTCCTCCCCATAGCTGCCCAACCCGAAACCGCCCCACCCTCCATAGCTTTCGCCCGCGCCCAGCACCTCCAGCACGGCATCAACACCAGCATCTGGTTCGCCCAGGCCCCTAACAACGACTACTCCGTCCATCGCCTCCAAACCTTCACCACCGCCGACGATATCGTCCTCATCGCAAAAATGGGCTTCGACCACTGCCGCATCTCGATCGCTGCCGGACCCCTCACCGCCTGGCAATACGCCGGCAAAGAAGCCGACTACAAGACCGAGCTCGACCGCGTCGTCAAGGTCATGCTCGACAACCATCTCTCCGTCATCATCGACATTCATCCCAGCAGTGAATACAAAGCCGAGCTCTTCCAGGGGTCATCGGGCGTCGGCAACTACGTCGCTCTCTGGCGCGCCCTCGCCGCCCACTACGCTGCCACCGATCCCGTGCACGTCTTCTTCGAGATCATGAACGAGCCCGAGCAGAACGACCCCAACCGCTGGCTCGGTATCCAGGCTACAGTCGTCGACGCCATCCGCCAGGCCGCCCCCCAGCACACCATCATCGCCACCGGCGCGCACTGGTCCGGCCT
>PMSS01000101.1 GCA_003167515.1 Acidobacterium sp.
GCTACGGCGTCGAGTTCGAAGAGATCGTCAACTTCAAAAAAATCGGCGGCCTTGTCACTAAAGGCATCTCCCTCGAACCGATGGCCGGCAATCAGCCCCCGCGCCTCATCGAAACCGCAGCCGGCATGATCAACGCCATCGGCCTGCAAAACGTCGGCGTCGAAAAATTCATCTCCGACAAGCTCCCGCCTCTCCGCCACTACCCCTCCTGCGCCGTCATCGTCAACGTCTTCGGCTTCACCATCGAGGACTACCTGGCCGTCATCGACCGCCTCAACGAAGCCGAGGGCATCTCCGCTTATGAACTCAACGCCTCCTGCCCCAACACCAAACACGGCGGCCTCGCCTTCGGCTCCGACGTCGAAATGCTCTTCGACCTCGTCTCCCGCGCCAGATCCAAGACCAACCGCCCCCTGATCGTCAAGCTCTCGCCCAACGTCACCTCCATCGCCGCCATGGCCCACGCCTCCCAGCGCGGCGGCGCCGACGCCATCTCCCTCGTCAACACCTTCCTCGCCCTCTCCATCGATGTCCAAACCCGCCGCCCCCGTCTCTGGAACATCACCGGCGGCCTCTCCGGCCCAGCCATCAAGCCCATCGCCGTCCGCATGGTCTGGGAAGCCTCTAAGGCCGTCACCATCCCCGTCATCGGACTCGGCGGAATCGTCACCGCCGAGGACGCGGTCGAATTCCTCCTCGCCGGAGCCACCGCCCTCCAGGTAGGCACCGCCAGCTACGCCGATCCCCGAGCCACCCAACGCCTCGCCCATGGATTAGAACAATGGTGCACCCGCAACCAGGTAACTCGAGTAGCCGACCTGACGGGATCCTTAGACCTAACCCTCCCGACTCAACCAGCCTAGGGAGCCGGCGAAGGGGCTGGCCAAAACCGCGCAATTACACCAGGTATAAAGTCTCGCGGATCATGCGACCCCATTTCCTTCGCCGTTGGCAACACGTAAGCAGCGGAGATCGCAGCGCCATTCTTCGTCGCCGATGGCGAAAAAGCAGTCACACGGATCATGCGACTTCGCCTATTGGCCCAGCCGCTTTCCTAGCAGTGTGTGCGTCCAATCGTCCGCGTCAGGAACGTAGTCCGGCACCCAGGCGTTCCCATCCCGGTGGAGGGCGCTTACAGAATCGATTCCAGCAAGCGAGGTGTAGATGATCACGAACCCCTTGGTGACAGCAAGTGATTCTCTGACTTGGAATGTCACGCTACGCATCGGAGGCAGAATTCCGCTCTGTACGCGATTGTGCTCCATGGTCATGAGAGGGTCACCGAATTTTCCGTAGGACCACCAGACACGCCTGATGCAGAAGGTTTTGGCTGCTCACAGAGTTCAACTCATCAAGAGCCATTTCCTCTGCCTCTCTGGCCTCTTGCAACAGAAACTCAAGTTCACCCGGTTCGCGGTCTTTCTTCTCTTCGGTCTGTCGAATGAGTTTGTCGTATCGCGGTGACCGCGCATAAACCGACGCTCTAGCTTTTGTTCCTCCGACCACCACCACCACACTTCAGGCTGCCTTCTTTGCGGCCCCCTTCAGTTTCGCCCAACGTGCCCGCTGCCCGGCGGCGATCCGTGCGCGGGCTTCTGTGCTCATGCTGTGCCTTTTCCTTCCTGACATCTTCCCGGCAGCCCACCGTGCTTTTGTGGCGGCGCCGATCCGCGCACGGGCTTCGGCGCTCATGACGGAGCGCTTTTTCCTGGCGGGCTTGGCTATGCGCCCATCCTGACCGGCCAGCAGTGCGCGGGCTTCCTCAAGACGGGCAATTTCGGCATCGATGGAGGACAACAGTTCGGTTGTGTTCATGCGGACTACTCTAACAGCCACTGAATGGGTTTCACCCTGCACCCTCCGCGCTGTACCCTTGTTTTGCACGCATGGGACTCCTAAGCCATCTCTTCTTCCCCTGGGGCATCATCCTCCAGGCCCTCGCCATTCTCCATTTCATCCGCCGCCGTCCAGACACTTACTGGATCTTCGTCATCCTCTTCCTCGGCCCCCTCGGCGCACTTATCTATCTCCTCATTGAAGCCGCTCCCGACCTCAACTTCCTCAGCCGCCAGTCTGCCCGCGGATTCTCGCGCCGAAAACGCATCCGTGAACTCGAAGCTCTCGTCCAGGTCAACACCGCCGTCGGCAACTTCGAAGAACTCGGGGACCTCTACATGGACGAAGGCCGTCTCCCCCAGGCCCGCGCCGCCTTCGACAAATCCATCGCCGCCGGCGACCGAACCCAGCGCCCGGGCGGCCTGCGCGACAGCGCAGCCTCTTCCAACATCGACCCCTTCTACAAGCGCGGAGCCTGTGCCGTCCTCATGGGCGACGCCGCAGCGGCCATCTCCGACCTCGAACGCGTCGTCGCCCAGGACCCCGCTTACGACTTCCATCGCGCCCAGGGACTGCTCGCCCAGGCCTACGCCCTCACCAACCAGAAAGAAAAAGCCGAAGCCCTCTTCCGCCAGGCGACCCAGACCTCCACCATGTCCGAAACTTACCTCAACTTCGCCTCCCTTCTCGCCTCTGAAGGACGCAACACCGAAGCCCGTGAGTGGGCCCGCAAAGTCCTCGAAAAAGCCCCCGCCATGCCCGTCTACCTCCGCCGCCGCGAACGCCCCTGGTTCAGCCAGGCCCGTAAGTTCCTCAAACACCTCCCGGCGTAACGAGGTTTTTCCGAAGCCTAATCTCAAAACCGACTTCCGGTCCTCCTGAGGCGAAGAAGCGGGTTGCGGATTCGTCGAGAGATAGGAGCGGGAGGGTTGCGGTGGTTTTGGTGCACTTTGGGCGTCTCGAGAGGGTACCCCCCTTGTGAGTTATTTTTCTGGCCTTTGGAATCATCGGGTTAGGTTTGTTTACAACTTCGACAACATCGAAGCGATCAGGGCAGCGTTTAGCGTTCAGGGTACTGCGGTCAGGACTGCAACTTTCAGCTTCGGCGGATGCTTTGAGGTCGAAGGAGCCGGTATAGGGTGTGTAATCCGTGGCAGGTGGGGCGCTTCTTTGCTGGCGGTCGAGGCATTCGTCGCAGGGGTCGCCGCCGTAGAGGCCTCCGCAGGCGCAGGGTTGGTGGCGAGACACAGTGGATTTTGAGGCGTCCGGATTGTTTCTGTCGCGTGGCTCGGGTTTTCTTCCGGCTGATGGCGCGGGGCTCGACTCGGAACTGGGCTCGGAACTCGGCGCGGGATTCGGAGTGGCAGTCGGTTGGGTGCTCGGCTCGGGGTTCGGCTTCGGCTTTGGTTCGGACTTCGATTCGGGTGAGGGCAGATAAAAGCGTTCGGGGTTCCTCTCTCTTTCAACGGCCTTGCATTTCTCGTAGAGGGCGAGCTGGCGGCCCTTGGTGCGCTCTTTCCATTGCTCGGGGGTCTCTTTCATTTCCTCTTCGGTGAGCCAGCCGGATGCGGGGAAGTCGGCGGCGCAGGTGGGTCTGATCTGGCCGAGTTCATCGCACTCCTTCTCATACATGAATTTGGAGAAGGACCATTGCGGCTCGAAGGTGCCGGTGGGGCCGCGGTACTGCTCGCGAGGACCGATGAGGTTGCCGGCGTAGTCGAGGTGGAGCTCGGCGACGGGTTCGGGGACGGGCGCGGGCATGTCACCGGATTTCTGGCGCTCGGCACGCTTAATGGTGGAGTGGGCGACCTGACAGCAGTAGATGGATTTGCTGGCGATGGGACCGGCGATCTCGCCGTTGAGGAGGCCGCTGAGGATTTTGGTGAGCATGAGCTGGATGGCGGAGTCGTCCTCAAGGAGGGGAACGGCGACGCGGTCTCCCGTGGAAAGGGTGACCTTGTTGCGATCGAAGTGCTTGACGCAGAAATCTGTGCCCTTGACGGTGCGCTGGCGGCAGGGGATGCCCCGGACGGTGAGGGAGCGGCAGGCGCGGATGGTGTCGGGGTCGGGCTTCTCGGGGTCGAATTTCTTTTTCGGTGTGGTTTCTGTGGATTTTGGTTCTGTTGCTTCGGTTGCTTCTGCGGATGTGGCCGTGGTTGCGGCGGATTCAGCGGTGGTTTCCGGCATGTTGGTTCCTCTTTCTGCGCTGCGATCGGGGGTTCTGATTCGGGCAGCAAAAGAAAAAGCTCCGCTGGGAGGCGGAGCTTTTTCTGTTTTTACCCTATATCTTTAGGATACCAAGTTCGGAGTAAAAAACTGCCAACTTTCTTTGGGTGGGTTGGCTGGTAAGTGCTGTGGAATCATAGATTATTACTTTGGTTTTTGGGTTGGGGACTTGACAGATTTCGGGGGCAGAGGGTCTAAGGGGAAAAGCACGATTATAGACTTGACGCGAGTACCAGCCAGGTGGGAGGATAGCGAAGCATGCCTACTTTTCAGGCGATCCTTCACTGGATTTTCGGCCCACATTTCTTCGACGTTGGAGCCATTCTATGTATCGGAATCGGGTTCGCGATGGCCCTGAGTCCCGATCCGAAGGACATTTCAGGCGCCCAGTGGTTCTTCGGGATCGCGGCGCTGCTGGCGGTTGGTAGAGCTGGACATTGGCTCGTAACTGACCCTTCTCCTCCACTTCCAAAGCCTCTGCTCGCCGCATTTCTCTTTGGAAGCATCGGTGCACTCTGGATAGTCGCGCACTCTTGGACGGAGAGAAAACTGCATACGGAAGCGGCGGCAACAAATGTTAACGCTCCGCCTTCTGCGCCGCGAGTGGAGATAGGGCTGGCGCTGGGTGCGGAAAAGGGTATTGGAATTGATTCCATTGTTGATTGCAGCAAACCGCCCTATCGCTGCTTGGATGAAAATCAGATTGCTGGAGAGATACTACCGCTTGACGTTGGCGCTAAAGGATGGGCTCGCCTTATCTTTCGCCTGAAAAATGTGGGGATGGCTAAGTTGTCGAACCCCTCCGTACACGTCGAAAGCCCATCAGCAATTTCCATAGACTATGCTCCAGCGCCAAACCCCTCCCGCTTGCCTCGAAACGTCTTGGAGGTTCCGTCCGGCGGTATGGACATACAGCCGTTTTCCATTTCAAAAGGTGATTACGCTGTGCCGATTGATGTGGTTGTTCCATCGGTCGTGAACGATGTGGAAATCAACGTGAAGGTGTTTGGCGACAACATGTCGGCTCACGATCTGAAGGTTAGATTTTATGTGGTGCGCAAAACCTCAAGTCCCACCCCTCCACCAAGACCTCATCTTCATATAACAAAGTTCGAGTGGACCACTCCAGTCGATCCAGGCGGCCACGCTGAAGTCAAGGTGCTGTTTGAAAATAATGGCACTGCCCCCACCACCAAGCTTGCCGGATTGGGCCGTATGCAGTTATATGTTGCGCCCGAAGGAAGCGGGGAGATAACGGATTCTAGGACAGATGATCGAAGAACCTTTGAGAAACAGCTACTCTCAAATGTCCCGACTATTTCCGAAGAGCAGATAAATGCCAGCGACAATGAAATGCCACAGGGTGTAGACAGGAGCTTTATTTTCAAGTCTCTTCCTTGGGATCAGCGCGCTATTGATGCGTTTCGTGAGAAGACGGCCTTAATCTACGCAGCAGGATTTATATTTTATTCCGACAATCACTCGATACATAAACCGGTGCGGTTTTGTGGGTACATGGCGATAGATGGAAATATGAAGTACTGCGCCACGGGTAACGATGAACCTTAGGCCGCAGTGAGCTTCCTGTACTCTAAAACCGGAGCTTCCAGCAGTTTGAGCAGGGTGTCACGAAACAGATATGGGTTGTTCCGATTGTTGAACCGAAAAGTCATTTCATCCAGATAGGCCGCAAGATGCTTCGCAGAGACTTTATGCCACGTTCCGATGATGCCGCGCTTGAGCAAGCTAAATGCAGACTCGATTCCGTTGGTGGTGATGTCTCCGTCAACGTAGACCCCCGAGCTGTGATTGATTGTCTTATGCTTGCTCCGAGAGTGCCCAGCGCGATCCATTGCGAAAGGATAGGAAACGAAGTCATCGGTCATGATCACTTGAACGTCGTCCGAGACGTTCTCCTTGATGTACTTCGCCAGCGTTCCGGCCTTCACATCTGCCGCGTGAAAGAAGCGAAGTTCGCCGCCGCGCTGCTTGATGCCGACCACGACCTCTTTGGCCTTGCGTGCCTCGTAGACCCCATGGCCGTGTTTCTTGCCGCCCACGAATGTCTCATCCATCTCCACGATGCCGTCCAGTGGCTCAGGATTGACTTCCTTCATCGCTGCGCGGACCCGATGGCAGAGATACCAGGCCGTCTTGTAGGAGATGCCCAGCGTCCGTTTGATCTGGTTGGCGCTCATCCCCTTGCGGGACTCGCAAAGCAGGTACGTCGCAAGGAACCACTTCATCAGGGGGAGATGGGAGTCATTGAAGATCGTGCCCGCCGTGACGCTGAAATTGTAGTGACAGGCCACGCAATAGTACTGTTCGCGGTTTGCTATTTTCGATGCCTTATCGTGGCTGCAACGCGGGCACTTGACGCCCCCATGCCAGCGCAGAGCCTCAAGGTATTCGCGGCATTTTCCCTCATCGCCGAACTGCTCAATCAAGGTGCAGAGATTAACGGAGCCTGCCATGCCTAGAACCCCCAAGAAACCGAAGCATCCACGGGATATGACAACCGATGAAGCGTTGAAGCATATCTTTCATCCCAAAGTGGTTAGGCATATCAAAAAACTGGTAGCCAAGGCCAATTCGGAACCCGATAAGAAGAGGGTATAGCAGATGGTTTCTCGTGTCAAGTATATAATCTTGGGGAAAAGTTCCGCGAAAAGGTGCACTATAGTCCTATGGCAAGCGGTGAGACCCAACTTCCGAGCCTTCCCGAGGGCCTTATGGCCGAGATCGAAAAGATCGCACGCGACCAGAATCGCAGTGTCGGCGAGGTGCTGGCTGATGCTGTGGAGCGATACGTCAAGGACAAGCAGTGGGAAGCTGTGAAGCGGTATGGCCGGGCGAAGTCAGGCGAACGCGGACTGACCGATGCGGATGTGCCGCGGCTTGTTTCGGAAGTCCGCAGCGAACGCGGCAGCTAAGTGCTTTCCGTCACGGCAGACACCAACATTTACGTTTCTGCGCTGAACTTCGGCGGCCCTCCTGATCGGGTGCTGGAGCTCGCTCGGGCCGGTGAGATTCGGCTTGCCATCTCGGACGAGATCCGGGAAGGGCTTGCCGATGTTTTGCGGTTCAAGTTTGGGTGGAGTGAAGAGGCGATCGAGATAGCAACGCAGCGCATTGGCGACTTCGCGGAGCACGTGTATCCGTTACAGGTCGTGCGCCTGGTGCAGGAAGATCCCAGTGACAACCGAATTCTTGAATGCGCGCAGATGGGTCGATCCGAGTACATCGTGACCGGCGACAGACATTTGTTGAAGTTAGGGCGTTTCGGAAATGCGGAGATCGTTAGGCCCGCGGAGTTTTTGGAGATTCAGTCGCAGCGCGAGTGAAAGCTAAGAGCGGGCGCTTCGCGCACTCCCGGGTCTCAAAATCGAGACCCGGGCCAGCCGGCGATGATCCACAGATTTGCCCCCGTGCGCATCCCGGATTCATCGAGGTACTCCAAGGCTGACTCGATCTCCGGCAATAGAGCGTCCAGTTCAGCTTTGGCGTCGTAGGCCGAATATAAATCGTCAATTTCGACGTTGATGGAGTTCAGCCGTGATACGGCATCCGGCGGGAGGAATGGCCCGGCAATCCTCTTGAACTGAATCACTAAGTAACGATATCCCGATGTAACGGACGTTTTCTCGTCGGGATCGTCGGACGGACCGCAGAAGCGGAAGCTTCGTGCCCTTTCGATGAGATTCGCGATTGTCTCTCTTTTGTTTCGTGCCATGCCAGCGATTCTACAAAGGGCTCCGAGGCCGTGGATCATCGCAGGATTTTGCGTGGTCAGGTTTTAGATGCTGTCTTGAATCAATTCCCCGCAGCGCAGATGCTATGTTGTGGGACTGGCCATCGGTGGGCTACTTCATCTTGGAATTGTTTTATGCGTGAATTGTGGTGATGTGTGCCGGTGTGAAAGGCCGGTGCTTCGCGCTTTCCCTGGTTTGTTGTGATCCTTGAAAGGTGGGGGTAGCGGTTTTGAGCTAGCGGCCGCTGCTGTCTTCGCCTACTTTGAGGACGGCGAGGAAGGCTTCCTGGGGGATGTCTACTTTGCCGATCCTCTTCATTCGTTTCTTGCCTTCTTTTTGTTTTTCGAGGAGCTTGCGTTTGCGGCTGATGTCGCCTCCATAGCATTTGGCGATGACGTTTTTGCGGAGGGCGGAGACGGTTTCGCGGGCGATGACTTTCGCTCCAATGGCGGCCTGGATGGCTACTTCAAATTGCTGGCGCGGGATCAGCTCGCGCATCTTCGAAACCAGCGCGCGTCCGCGGTCATACGCGAAGTCGCGGTGGACGATGATGGAGAGCGCGTCGACAGGTTCGCCGGAAACGAGGATGTCCATCTTGACCATGGGCGACACCCAGGTGCCGGAAAGGTGGTAGTCGAGGGATGCGTAACCGCGACTGACACTTTTTAGGCGGTCGTAGAAGTCGAGAACGATTTCGTTGAGAGGCAGCTCATAGGTGAGCATGACGCGGGTCGAGGAGACGTACTCGAAGTTTTTCTGGCGGCCGCGTTTTTCTTCGACGAGCTTGAGAATGCCTCCGACGTATTCCTCATTGGTGAGGATGGTGGCGGTGATCATCGGCTCTTCGATTTTTTCAATGTCGCTGGGGTCGGGCCAGCGCGAGGGGTTGTCGACTTCGATCAGCGATCCATTGGTGAGGTGGATCTTGTAGCGGACGCTGGGCGCGGTGGTGATGAGGTCGAGGTCGAATTCGCGCTCGAGCCGTTCCTGGATTATTTCCATATGTAAGAGACCGAGGAAGCCGCAGCGGAAGC
>PMSS01000023.1 GCA_003167515.1 Acidobacterium sp.
GACGTCATCCGTTTGCGGCTCGGCGACATCATACCCGCGGACGCGCGCCTGCTGGCGGGCGATCCAGTCGAAGTAGATCAGTCCGCGCTGACCGGCGAATCCCTTCCGGTTACGGTCAAGCCGGGCGGCGCAGTCTTTTCGGGCTCGATTCTCCGGCAGGGCGAGATCGACGCCATGGTGTATGCGACCGGAACGAACACTTACTTCGGCAAGACCGCGCAACTGGTGCAGGGGGCTCACACCGTCAGCCATTTCCAACGCGCCGTGCTGAAGATTGGCGACTACCTGATTGTGCTCGCGGTGGCGCTCGTGGTGTTGATCCTGGTTGTCGCGCTCTTTCGCGGTGATCCTGTCCTGACGACACTCGAATTTTGCCTGGTACTTCTGGTTGCCGCGATTCCCGTAGCCATGCCCACGGTGCTGTCCGTTACCATGGCGGTCGGTGCTCGCCTGCTGGCCAAAAAAGAAGCCATTGTGACACGGTTGTCAGCCATCGAGGAATTGGCGGGCGTGGATGTGCTGTGCTCGGACAAGACCGGCACCCTGACCCAGAACAAACTGACACTGGGCGATCCCTTCAGCGTCAATAACATTCCAGGCGACCGGGTCATTCTCTGGGCGGCGCTGGCTTCGCGCGCGGAGGACAAAGACACCATCGACCTGGCGGTGATCGGGGGCGTCAAGGACGATAAGGCTTTGAAGGGGTTCCAGGTGATCCACTTCCAGCCGTTCGACCCGGTGCATAAGCGCACCGAAGCNNGCCGTCGAGAAAGCCGTCAATGAATTCGCAGGACGTGGTTTCCGTTCGCTCGGCGTGGCCCGCGCCGACGAAGAAGGCAAGTGGCAGTTCGCCGGGGTGCTGCCCTTGTTCGATCCGCCGCGCGAGCAGGCGAAAGCAACCATCGCCAGCGCCCGGCAGATGGGCGTGAACGTCAAGATGGTCACGGGCGATCAAATCGCCATAGCTAAGGAAACTTCCCGGCAACTGGGACTGGGCACGAATATCCTGGATGCGAGCGGGTTGGGCGACACCAAACAGCAGGCGAGTGCGCAGACCGGAGAGGCCATTGAAAAGGCGGACGGCTTTGCCCAGGTCTTCCCGGAGCACAAGTATTTCATCGTCGATGTGCTGCAGAAGCGCGGGCACATTGTCGGGATGACTGGCGATGGTGTGAACGACGCTCCAGCGCTCAAGAAAGCGGATTGCGGCATCGCTGTTTCCGGAGCGACCGACGCAGCGCGCGCGGCTGCCTCCATCGTGCTACTCGCTTCCGGCCTCTCGGTGATCATCGACGCGGTCAAGGAGAGCCGCCGCATTTTCCAGCGGATGAACAGTTACGCGATCTACCGCATCGCGGAGACACTAAGAGTCCTGTTCTTCATGACCCTGGCGATCCTGGTCTTCAATTTCTACCCGCTAACCGCCGTCATGATCGTGATGATCGCGTTGCTCAACGACGGGGCAATCCTCTCGATTGCCTATGATAACGTCCAGTACAAGGACAGGCCAGAATCCTGGAATATGCGGCTTGTGCTGGCCATTTCCACAGTGCTCGGAGTTATCGGAGTTGTCGCTGCCTTTGGCTTGTTCTATCTGGGCGAGCGCGTCTTTCATCTCGACCGCCTGCACATCCAGACGCTGATGTACCTGAAGCTCAGCGTAGCCGGACACTTGACCATCTTCCTCACGCGTACCCGCGGCCCATTCTGGTCGATACGCCCGGCGCGGATCCTGTGGATTGCTGTGCTTGGCACGCAGACCATTGCAACGCTGATCGCGGTCTATGGCGTCTTTATGGCGCCCCTCGGATGGAAATGGGCAGGTTTCGTCTGGGCCTATGCACTAGCCTGGTTCCTCGTCAACGACCGCGTGAAGCTGCTCGCCTATCGCATCTTCGACCCCTCCAAACCTTCGGTACTCGAGAAGAAGCCGCCGGTGGATCTTACTCACCAGATTGCTGCGCGAGCTTACGAGATCTACCAGGATCGGCTGCACGGGGAAACCCAGCAGGACCAGGACTGGCTTGAGGCTGAGCGAGAGACACGGGGCAGTCCGGCCGAACATCCAAAGGTTGCGTAAACGCCTACGGGATCGAAAAGGAGACGATGAAACTCAATGCGAACGATTTCCGTGTGCATTCCGGAAGGAAGGTGACACTCAGCAAGTGGCCGACGACAGTCGAGCCGATCTGTACGTCGGACGTCGAGTATGACGACCTTCTCGAAAAGCACGTAGCAGAGCTAAGTTCCCTGCAGCAGCTTCATTACGCGTCGCATCGCTACGCTTTGCTTCTGGTTTTTCAGGGTATGGACGGTGCCGGCAAGGACGGCGCTATTCGGCATGTGATGTCCGGCGTTAATCCGGAAGGTTGCGAGGTGTTCAGCTTCAAACAGCCGAGCGCCGAAGAACTGGACCACGACTTTATGTGGCGCACTACGTGCCGCCTTCCCGAGCGCGGTCGGATCGGCATCTTCAATCGTTCGTATTACGAAGACGTACTGGTAGTTCGGGTGCATCCCGAGCTTCTCCGTAGCCAGGGACTTCCTACAGAGCTGTGCGACGAGAAGACCGTCTGGGATGGGCGGTATCGCTCCATCGTAGATCTGGAGAAACACCTGCTCCGCAACGGTACCCGGATCGTCAAGATATTTCTTCACCTTTCTGAGGAAGAGCAGCGAAAGCGCTTTTTGGCGCGCATCGATGAGCCGGACAAGAACTGGAAATTCAGCCTCGCTGACATTCACGAGCGGAAATACTGGAAGGGTTACGTGAAGGCCTATGAGGAATGCCTGCACGCCACCAGCACGCACCACGCTCCCTGGTACGTCGTTCCCGCCGATGACAA
>PMSS01000372.1 GCA_003167515.1 Acidobacterium sp.
GTGGTGACGGGGACGGGCTGGCGATTGCCGCTCTTGAGCAGTTCGAGCTGGCCGCGGTCGATGGTTTTGCGGACGGCGTTGTAGATGAAGGTCTCGGCGTAGGGCTGCTCGGGTGCGGGGACGATTTCCGCGAAGGTGACGGTCATGCTGGCGGAGACGAGCGCGTGCAGTGGCGACTGGGTGCCGTCTTCGAGATGCAGCGTGCCGTGGACGATGTGGGAGTCGGCGCCCGAGGTGGAGCGATGGAAGGGCCAGCCGAAGTGGCTGAAGCTGACGGGGAGTCCGGCAACGGTGACGTAGGCGTCAGGGCGCGGATTGCGGAGGCGGTTGGCGGCCTCGCGGAGGTGGGTGGTCATCTCCGGCAGCAAATCCGGCTTATTGAAGTCGAACGCATCGCTGAGCTCGAGGAGTAGGGTGCGTTCCTCGGGAGCTTCCGCGTTGGCGGCGAGGCGAAAACGCGTGGTGGGATGGCCGTTGAAGTCGGACCCCGCGTCGACGGAGAGGACGGTAAGGCCGGCTTGCTGGGCAGCGGTCTGGAGATTGGCGGAGAGAGTGGATTCCAGATGAGCGGTCATGGAGTTCGAAGATGCCAGGCCTGATTGTATCGGCTGAACGGCCGAGAGCGAAACGGGGGTGGCGCGGTTAACAAAGTGGGCACTATCGGCGTATATACCACGAGAGTGGGAGCGCCGAATCTTTGTTAACTTTGTATCCTGGGGGGATCGCTGAGAATCGAAGTGCAAAGGGACGTTGACGCAGCCGCAACTTTTTGGGCCCAGAGCCGTCTAGTCGAAATCGGGCCAAGTTCACTCGAAAAGGAAGGCAGGGTCACTGTGCAGATTGTTCGACGCACCGCTCTCGTGGCACTCGCATCGGTCGAATTGCTGGTATTGCTCGCGGCATTAACTAAGTCCGCATATGGCTACGTGGATCCAGGATCCGGTCTGCTGGCCGTACAAGTGGGGGGATCGATGCTGGCCGGAGGTTTGTTCATCCTGCGTTCGAAGATCCGGCGACTGTTCCGCGTGAGCTCGACCGAAGAGAAAATCGAAGCAGAAAAGAGCGCACACCCAGAAGCGAGCGAGTAAATGGCGATCGCCGAGCTGACGCTCGATACCTTTCGCGATCCAGCCGGTTCTGTGCGCATCGTCGGGGACCGCGTTCTGCGTGGGGTCCGTCCGGAGCGTGCTCAGGCGGCACTCGGATTCCTGCGGTCGGAGGCGGCGCGGGAGTGGGTCGTGCTGGGAAGGCTGATCGAAACCCGCTTCATCCCTGGTGAAAATGGCGATCTGACGCTGGAGCATCCGCGCGTTTTCTTTCCTTCTTATCCGTGGGAGTGGACTCCGAGTGCCTGGATCGCGGCCGCCGATCTGACTCTGGATCTGTGCGAGGGTCTGCTGGCGCAGGGGCTGATCCTGAAAGATGCGACCCCGCTGAACGTGCTGTTCCGCGGAGCGGAGCCGGTTTTTGTCGATGTTCTCTCGGTGGACCAACGGGACGCAGCCAGCCCGCTGTGGCTGGCGTACGGGCAATTTGTGCGGACTTTTTTGCTGCCGCTCGCGGCTTATCAGTATCTGGGCTGGCCGCTGGTTGCGTCGATCGAGAAACGTGACGGATACGAACCCGCCGATCTGGCGCCTTATCTGAGCCGGTGGCGGCGGTGGCGGGAGCCGTTCCGCTCGCTGGTGACGCTGCCTCTGATGCTGGAGACGAGTGGCGGCAAGGGCGCGCAGAATACGCGGGTGCGGCAGAGTCCGGAAGTGGCCTTGGCGGTGGTGAGGCGCAATCTGGGCGCACTGCGGGGGCATCTGCGGGGTCTGGAGCGGGGACTGGGGTCCAGACGGGGCGCTTCGCGCTGGAGCGGGTATGCTCGTTCAGCCGACCATTACAGCGAAGAGGATCAGAAGCTGAAGCGGCAGTTTGTCCATGATGCTCTGATGGCGGCGCGGCCGAGACATGTGCTGGACCTCGGAGCGAACAGTGGCGTTTATTCGCGGATTGCGGCGGAGTGCGGGGCCAGCGTCGTGGCCTGGGACACGGATGTGCCAGCGACGGAAGAGAACTGGCGCGAGGCGCTGCGGCTGAAACTGAAGATTGCGCCGATGATCGCGAATCCGGCGCGGCCTACGCCCGCGGCGGGCTGGCGGAATGCCGAGAGCCTGGCCCTGCTCGATCGGGCGCGGGGGCGCTTCGACTGCGTGATGATGCTGGGGCTGATTCATCATCTGCTGCTGTCGGATCAGATTCCGCTGGCGGAGATTGCCGCGCTGCTGCGGGAACTGACCACCGGCGGGGCAATTGTGGAGTGGGTGCCGGCGACGGATCCGCGCTTTGTGGATCTGGTGCGCGGCCGCGATGAGTTGTACGGGCATCTCGACGAGGCTGCTTTTGCGCGCGCGGCGGAGACGCACTTCACCGTCGTGTTGCGGGAAGCATTGCCGAATGGCCGGGTCCTGTTTCTTCTGCAGGCCAGGTAACGGCGGGTGCAGGCGGGTTCTCCGAACATAAGACGAAGTTCCTGGGGCCGCTGCTGGCTGGAGGGCGCGGGTGCGGCGTTGTTGCTTGCGCCTGGGGTGGTCTGGAACCAGCTTTCCTGGACACATCTCGATCTGTATCACCGGCTGTTACCGATTACGACAGTGGTGCGGGCGCTGGCCATCGATGTGGCGCTGCTGTCGGTGTTCGCCATGGTGGTCGTGCGTCTGCTGGAGAAGGCAGACGGGCCGGGGCCGGGACCGCCATTCCGCCGCCGGCTTCTGCTCCTTCTGTGGGCGCTGTGGTTTGGGGTGCTGGCGGCTCGGGCGATCGCGGGGCTGATCGTCGCGCAGGTTCTGTTCTGGCAGGAGTTGTCGGCGGGACGAGCATTCTCGGTGGTCGCCGGAACAAT
>PMSS01000128.1 GCA_003167515.1 Acidobacterium sp.
CTCGGTGGGCGCCGACTACAACTCGAAGACCGGCGTGATCGTGCTGAACAGCCAGGTGCACATCACGACCAGCAGCAACGGCAAGCCCGCTGTGATCGACGCAGCCCACGCCACCCTGTTGCGCGCATCGGACCAGGCGTTCCTGGTGAATGCAGCTTTGAATTACGAGACCGAGGGAGGTAGCGCGGACCAGGCCGTCGTGTATTTCCGCAAAGACGGAACGACGGAGAAGGTGGATGCGAAGGGTCACGTGCGGATGAAGACCGATACGGGAGCGACGGTCGATTGCGAGACGGGACTGATTTTTCTGGACGCAAAGAGCCAGCCGACCCAGGCGGATTTGGGGGGCGGCGTGCAGTTCGCCTCGACCGGCGATAACGACACGATGCATGGATCGGCCAGCGAGGGGACGCTGCTGTTTACCACAGTGAATGGCGGCCAGGGTTCGCAGACAGCGCTGCAGCATGCCGAGTTCCGGCAGGACGTGAGCTTTGAGGAGCAGATCAGCGGGCTGGCGAAAGACCCACACGGGCACGCTGAGAAGCAGATGCATGCGCAGAAGGTGGACGTGGAGTTTGGTCCGCCACGACCGGGGCAGTCGCTCGAAGCGCGCAAGGCGTTTGCGGAGGGCAGCCCGGTGGTGACATCGCGGCAGATTCCGTCGAAGGGGCCACAGCAGACGACGAGCATCAGCGGCGATCATCTAGTGGCGACGCTGGGTGAGGAGAACACGCTGCGGCAGCTGGATGGCGCGGGGAACACGCAGGTCGTGCAATCGGCGACGGACGGATCCCGGGACACGACAAAGGGCGACGTGCTGCACGCGACGTTTGTCCAGGAGGCGGAGCCTGCGAAGGGGAATGCGGTCCAGGTGGCTGTGACGCCGGCCGCGACGCGGGCAGAAAAGGGGAAGAAAACAGATCAGGGTCCGAAGATGCAGACGACCCTGGATACGGCGATTCAGGATGGCAACGTAATGCTGACCGAGACGCCGACGAGCCACCCCATTGCGCCGACTGCGGGCGCACCGGGGACCCCGGCGAGCCACCCCGTTGCGCCGACTGCGGGCGCACCGGGGACCCCGGCGAGGACGGGAGCGACAACCCAGCCGGCGACCCTGACAGGCTGGTCGCAGCATGCCGAATATCACGCCGCGGATCAGGTGCTGCATCTGAGCGGCGGTAATCCGAGGATCACCGACAGCGCGACGATGCAGATCGCGGCGGACTTCATCGACTATCACCGGGACACGCAGAACGCGGCAGCGAGCCGCAACGTGAAGGCGACGTATACGGAGCAGCAGAAGAGCGGGGCGGGCCCGGAAGGCGCGTTGCCGCAAAGCGCGCCGCCGCCGGTTGGATTTGGAGGAGGCAATGGCCCGGTGCATGTGATCGCGGAGAGAGCGACGATGGATCACGCGAAGAATCAGGATTTGTTTTATGGGGCCGCGCAGGCGCCGGCGCGGATGTGGCAGGATACCGATTCGCTGCTGGCGCCGGTGATCGAGATCGACCGCGATCAAAATGTGCTGAAGGCTCGGGGCGAAGGCCCCAGCGCCGCGCCGGTGGTGAACGCGAACTTCACTTCGGCGATGGGCGCGAAACGTCAGCAGAGCGAGGTGCGTGTCCACAGCCAGACGCTTGTTTATTCGGATAAGACGCGGCAGGGGGATTTCCGCGGGACAGTCACGGCGGAGCAGGGCGATGAGACGATCCATGCAGACGATGCGTTGGTGTTCCTGAAGCCGGCGGCAGCGAATGCAAAGGGGAATGCGGTTTCGTCGAAACAGGCGGAGGACGGGGGAAAGGGAGCGGCGTCGCCGAAAGCTCCAGCGAACGGTGAGCAACAGAATTCGCAGGTGGATCACATGATCGCGACGGGTCACGTGGTGTTTACCCAGCCGGGACGCAAAGGCGACGGCGAGAAGCTGGTGTACACGGCGGACGATGGCCAGTACGTGCTGACGGGGACTGCGGCATCGCCGCCGAAGATGTGGGATCGCATGCACGGCACGACCACGGGGGAAGCACTGATCTTCAACAGTCAGGATGACAGCGTGGTGGTGAGTGGCGGGAAATCCAGCGCCGTGACCGAGACACGGGCTAAGAAATGAGCTGGAAATGGTGGCAATTCTGCCCTTGTTTGCTTCGGTTTTTGCGTGCGATGCGGTTCGCCCTATAAGCTAATTACAGATTCATGCGGAAGCTGTCTACTGACGAGATCAGCAAGTCGTACAAGGGGCGCCTGGTTGTTCATGGCGTGAGCGTGCAGGTGACCGAGGGCGAGGTAGTAGGGCTGCTCGGTCCAAATGGCGCGGGGAAAACGACAAGCTTCTACATGATCGTGGGGCTGATCCAGCCGGACGGCGGTCGGATTCTGCTGGACGACGAGCCGATCACCAGCGTGCCCATGTATATACGGGCGCGGCAATATGGGATCAGTTACCTCCCGCAGGAACCTTCGGTTTTCCGCAAGCTGACGGTTGAGGAGAACATCCTGGCAGTCCTGGAAGTGCAGCCGATTGCGCCGGAGATGCGGCGGGCGCGGGCCGAAAAACTGATCGAGCAGCTGAATCTGGGGCATATCCGCAAGACGCGGGGCTATGCGCTGTCGGGCGGCGAGCGGCGCAGGGTGGAAATAGCGCGGTGCCTGTGCATCCAGCCGGTGTTCATCCTGCTGGACGAGCCCTTTTCGGGAATCGACCCCATTGCGGTACTGGAGCTGCAGGAAATCATCTTCGATCTGAAGGCAAGCGGCATTGGGGTTCTGATTACCGACCATAATGTACGCGAGACGCTTTCGGTCACCGATCGCGCCTACATCATCAATGAGGGGCGGATCTTCCGGCACGGAACGCCGGAGCAGCTGGGCAACGACCCGGAAGTGCGGCGGGTATACCTGGGCGAGAGCTTCTCGCTGGGCTAGGCCAGCCCGCAATTACTTAAGAAACCATGAAGATACGGTAACGGAAGCGGAATTGCTACTCAGGCCCAGGCCCACGGATGTAAACTCGGGGCAACGGCCCGTTTGTAAAGGAATATGGTGCTTCTTCAGCCAAAACTCAGTCTTAAGGTCGCGCAGCGGCAGATCCTGACGCCGGGACTGATGCAGATGGTCAGCGTGCTCGCGCTGAATAAGCTGGAGCTGAAGGAGATGATCCAGGCGGAGATTGCGGAGAATCCGGTTCTCGAGGAGATGGAAGAGAACGTACCGCTGCTGGATGACGTGGCGCGCGCAGAAGAGGACCGCGATCGGCCGGTGGAGACGCAACCGGTGACGGAAGGGGAGAAAAAGGAGAAGGATCCCTTCGACGAGATCGATTTCGGATCGTATTTTCAGGATTATCTGGACCCCGGATTCAGGTCACCAAACAATTACGAGGAGATCGAGAAGCCCTCGATTGAGAATTTTCTATCGGCGCCGGCAACGCTGACCGATCATCTTTTCTGGCAGCTGGGCGCGTTGAGCTTGTCGCCCGCGGTGCGCGAGGCGGCGGAATACGTTATCGGCAACCTGAACGAAGACGGCTACCTGACAGCAACGGACGAAGAGCTGCTGACGGGTTATCTGCGCGAGCAGATGGAGCCGGAGGCAGGCGATGGCGGCAAGAATGCTTATGCCCAGGTGGCAGAACTGGCTCCGGCGATGGCTGAGCGCGCACGGGGGCATCTGGCGACCGCTATGGACGTGGTGCGGCAGCTGGATCCGATCGGCGTGGGCACGCGCGACCTGCGTGAGTGCCTGCTGGTGCAGGTGGAGGCGCAACGGAAGGAATTCGAACTGATCTTCGCCAGGACCGCGCGCGCTGCCCAGGGCGGCGTTGCGGGGCCTGGGAGCGGTCATCGAACTGCAGGCAGGACAGCCAACGCGAGCGGAAGCGGTGGCGCTGACGGGGCTGGGAACACCATGAGGCCTGTGGCGGTGGAGCGGGAGCCGGAGGATCATTCTGCCGGAACGCAGAACGCCGCGGAACTGAACGGTCTGAATGGCGCCATAGCTGACCATCCAGTTCACCCTGGTCCGCAACCGATAGCGAACGCGACCGCAAATGGCACCAGCCCGAAGCCGGAGGCCGCACATCCTGAACAGAACACCCGGCTACAAATTTTCGAGCTGGCGAAGCAGATCATCGACACGCACATGCTGCTGCTGCAGAAGCGCGATCCGCGGGAGCTGTCGAAGGTGGTCGGGAAGACGGTGGAGGAGACACAGCGGGCGATTGATTTTATCCGCACGCTCGATCCGCGGCCGGGACAACGATACAACCGCAGCGAAGCCAGGCTGATTGAGCCGGATGTAGCGTTTGTGAAGCGCGGCGACGAGTGGGTAGTCGCAATGAACGAAGAGGACCTGCCCACGCTGCGGTTGAACCAGGGCTATCGCCGGCTGCTGACCCAGGATGGCGCGGAGAAAGATGTTAAGGACTATGTGAAGGAGCGGTATCGCTCCGCCCTGCAGTTGATGCGCAACATCGAGCAGCGGAAGAATACGATACTGCGGACTTGCGAAGCGATTGTGCGGCGGCAGCCCGAGTTCCTGGAAAAGGGCGTGGAAGCGCTCCGGCCGATGATGATCAAGGAAGTGGCGGAGGAGATCGGGGTGCATCCGTCTACGGTGAGCCGCGCGGTTTCCAGCAAATACGTGCATACGCCGCAGGGCGTCTACGAGCTGCGCTTCTTCTTCTCTGAGGGCGTGAACGGGCCGGAAGGCGCGGGCACGCCGTTGATGCTGCTGAAGCGCAAGGTAAAGAAGCTGATCGAAGAAGAGGATCCGAAGAAGCCGCTGACCGACGATCACATTGCCCTGATGCTGCAGAAGCAGGGCATCGACGTGACGCGACGGACAGTAGCAAAATACCGCGAGGATCTGCGGATTCCCAGCACCCACCAGCGCCGCGTCCGCGGCTGATTTTCTCTCCAGGAGAGGAGCTTTCCCATGCAGGCTGAGTACACAGGAAGGCAGGTCACCATCACGCCGGCGCTGCGCCGGCTGGGGGATGAGGCGATCGAGCGAATCGCCAAAGTGTTGCCAAAGATCGTGGGCGCGCACATTGTGCTGACCTCTGAGAAGTACCGCAAGACCGCTGATGTAGCGGTGAAGATGCGCGCTGGCAAGATTGTCGGGTTCGCGGAGTCGAACAACACGGAGTCGGCGCTGCGCGAGGCGCTGGA
>PMSS01000330.1 GCA_003167515.1 Acidobacterium sp.
GTCGTCATCGTCACCCGCGCCGAGAGCACGCGATCGAGCGCCCCGCTGTCCGACTCATCGAGCAGGCTGCCCCCCGCCGCGCTTGCCGTGAACAGCAGGAACATCACCCCCACCCCCGCTGCGTAATACGCAATCATCGGGTTCCGCTTGCTTTTACCCACGACGTCCTGGATATCAACCGCCACAAACCCGCTGAAGTTAGCCGCTGAGTTACTCGCACCCCCACCCTGCGAGTTTTGTGAGTCGGTGCCTCCCCGATCCTGCAACCGCCGCAGATACGCCAGGCCCGCGTCCATCTGCTTCCGTTGCTGCGGAGTCAGCCCACCAACCTGCTGATCGAAATACTGCGACCCCGCCGTCGCCATCGTGGCGGGCAGCGACATCATCACGGTCTTCTGCAGCATTCCGGCAACCACCTGCGCCGCTACCGGATCGGCGCTGTCGTGCAGGATCCGAAACGTCGGACGCCCCGAGCTGGATCCAGATCCCGATCGCGGTCCGAACGAGATGGGATGGGCCCCAAACCCCGCGGGAATAATCAACGCGGCCGGCGCATCGCCACTGCGAACCGCCGCCTCCGCCGTCGCATCCGTGTAGTCCGCCGGCGCCGGGTTCTCCTTCGTAGCCTTCGGATGCGTCGCAGCATCGAGTGAAGGTTCGCGCAACAGTCCACGCACAAGGCTCCGCGATACCGCGCTGTGATCCTCGTCCACCACCAGCACATGGACGCGCGGCGTCGAAGACCCACGCATGCTCCCAAACACGAACCCAAAAATCGTGAAGAACCCAATCGGCAGGATGAACGACATCACAAACGCGCCGCGATCCCGCCGCAATGACCGAAAGCTCGTCTGTAAAATCGCCCCAATCATGACCGCAGATCCTTCCCCGTCAGAGCCAGGAAAACCGACTCCAGATTCGGCCGTTGCATCGTGACGTCAAGAATCTCCAGTCCGTCACGGCTGGCTGCGTCCAGCAAATCGGCAATCTCCGCCGGCTTCTCCACCGAACAAAGCACCACCCCGCCCTGCCCAGTCCCGCCCTGCGAAGTCCCGTTCTGTCCAGTCCCGCCCTGCGCCGTTCCTCCGCGCGCTGCAGCCCACGCCTCCAGATCCACCCGCGTCGCTCCAAAGTGCATCGTCACTGAAATCCGCGAACCGAACGCCCGCGCCACCAGTGCCTCTTTCGTTCCCTGCGCGATAATCTGCCCGTGGTCGATGATCGCAATCGAATCGCACAACCGCTCCGCCTCTTCCATGTAATGCGTCGTGTAGATAATCGTCGTGCCGCCCGTGCGCAGCGCCTCGACCATCTCGAAGATGCGATTGCGCGACTGGGGATCGACACCGACCGTCGGCTCGTCCAGCAGCACCAGCCGGGGCCGATGGATCAGCCCCGCCGCCATGTTCAGCCGCCGCTTCATCCCTCCGGAAAGCGTCTTCGCCGGCGACTTTGCCCGATCGGCCAGCGCCGCCCACTCCAGGCACCAGGCGATAGCGTCGTCGAGCGCCTTACCGCTCAGTCCCTGATAACGCCCGAATGCATAGAGATTCTCGCGACAGGTAAGCAGTGGATAGACCGCCAGCTCCTGCGGTACCCATCCCAGATCCGCTCGTGCAGCCGTTGAGCCGACCGGCTCCCCGAAGATGCGGATGCTGCCCAAGTCAAGCCGAACCCGCCCCACGATGCTGCGGATCAGCGTCGATTTTCCGGCCCCATTAGGCCCCAGCAGGCCGAAGCACCCTCCCGCTGCAATCTCAAACGAGATCCCCGCAACCGCGGTCACCGCGCCAAACCGCTTCACCACCGACTCCACTACCAGCGGCAGTGACTCCACATGCGGCGGTGCCGGATTAGCAGAGTCGGCGTTCATGAGCATCGAAGGGTCCGGAAGCGTTGCCAGGAATGATAGTCGCTTTGTGGAAACGCCAGGTGAATTCCGGCGAAGCCGGCTTTGCATCTGGAGGCTCGAACCGAAGCACCGGCATTGCCCAAAGGCATCGTGTCGATGCTTCAGCGTAGCGACTTACTGCGCCGTCTGCGCCTGTGGGGGGGCGGCTGCTTGCGCCTGCGGTCGCACCGCAGCCGGCTTCTTCGGTGCTTCCTTCTTCCCCGGCGCCAAAATAGCGTGCAGCGTGTTGCCTTCCATGCGTGGCATGAATTCCACCACGCCGTTCTCCCCGATGTCCTGAATCAGCCGGTTGATGATGGCGTAGCCCAGCTCGCGGTGAGCCATCTGGCGCCCCTTGAAGCGCAGCGAGGCCTTCACCTTGTCGCCGTCCTGCAGAAACCGGATCGCCTGGTTGCGCCGCGTCTCGAAGTCGTGATCGTCTATCGTCACGGAGAACTTGACTTCCTTGACGACGATCACCTTTTGTCGCTTACGGGCGGCGCGATCGCTCTTTTCTTTCTCGTAGAGGAATTTGCCGTAGTCCTGTATGCGGCAAACCGGAGGAACAGCCGTGGGCGAAACTTCCACCAGATCGAGCCCACGCTCGCGGGCGATCTTGAGCGCTTCAAACGGGGGGAGGATGCCGAGCTGCTCGCCATTCTCGTCGATCACGCGTATTTCACGGGCGCGGATTCGATCGTTAATGCGGACAAACTGCTTCGCGGAACGCTTATCGATGGGTTTTTCTCCTCAGCGCGGCCGAGCCACGCCGCAACTTAGTATATCAACCTTGTTCATAGCTATGCGGCGCCGGGACCAATGACCATGGTCACCCCCGCGCCGCCCGCCTCTCAATGCTTGCCGTTGCTCGCCCGCGCGTCGAAATCGTGCATCCGGCTCGCCTCAAAGCTGACGATCTTCCATTCCCCCAGCCGCCGGTTGTAAACCCGGGTATACCGGTACTGCCCGCTGATATCGCTGGCGCCGTTCGTCCCCTCCAGTTCCGCCTGGGAGGTCACCACCGCGGTGTCCCCGTACACCCGCACGTGCATGTCGCTCAGCTCCAGCTTCGTGATGCGCACCGTTCCCGCCCGCCGCTGCGCCAGCGCCTGGGGCTTGGTTTCCAGCGTGCCGTTCGACGTGATCCCGATGTAGTCGTCGGCCAGCAAACGATCCATCTCGCTCACATTGTTCGTCACCGTCGCCTGCCGCCACTCCTGCTCCATCCCCTCGATTTCCTTGTGAATCGCTCGCCCCTCATGGCGCGGCAGCGGCCACGCCACCTGGCAAGTCGCCAGCAGTAGCAGCGCGGCGACAGCCTGTGGAACGGCGTTTAGATGTAAAACGGAGCCCGGGTGGCGGCGCATGTTCGTACCGGATGTTAGCCCGTGTCGCCGCGGCCCGTCAAAAAAGAATCGCTGAAAGGTGCGCATTCGCTGCCAGAACGTCATATGCCGTGGGGAGCGCTCGCAACATGCCCCGGAGGTGCCATTGCCGCGCCCGCACCTTCTCAGACGCGGAAAACCACCGGACGATTGCATCCGTCCCTCACGCCACCAAGGTCAGATTCTCCACCTGCCGGTCCAGCATCATCTGATACAGTCCGCCCACCACATATTCCCTGAAGTGCGGCGAGGCGCGATGCGCGTCCACAGCCTTCTGATCCTTGTACTGCTCGTAGATCACAACCATGTCCGGTTCTCCATCCACGATGTGGGGATCGTAGCTCACGCAGCCCGGCTCCTCGCGGGATTCCCTGGCAAGCGCGGTCAATATCTCCGCCACACGCTGACGATCCTCGGTGCGGAATTTCATGCGAACAGTGAAGCTGATCATTGTCTGGTATCCGCCACTCGCTCTCTCGTAATCAGGGTCTGGCCCCCGGCAATCCGCTGCATGGCTTCGCGGAATTCCGGCATTTCCAGGGTCTGGTCCCGATCCGGCCCCGTCGAAACGATGGCGATCTTCGCCCCCGATTCACGCTCCATGAAGCGCAGATACTCCTGCGCAGCCTTCGGAAGGTCATCGAAATCCCGAATCCCTTCCGTCGATGTCTTCCATCCCCTAAGCCGAGTGTACACGGGCCGAATCGCTTCAATGCCCCGCACATCGGCGGGCATCGTCTCGCACGGTTTGCCATCGATCTCGTACGCGGTGCAGACCGGGATCCACTCCAGATTGTCAAGCACATCGAGCTTCGTGATCACCAGCCAGTCCGTTCCGTTAATCTGGTTCGAATAGAGCAGCTGCGGCAAATCCAGCCAGCCGCAGCGCCGTGGCCGCCCCGTCACCGCTCCGAATTCCTGCCCACGGCGGCGCAGCTCCTCGCCGGATTCATCGTGAATCTCCGTAGGGAACGGCCCTTCGCCCACCCGCGTCACATAAGCCTTGGTCACAGCAATCACCGTCCCAATCCGCGTCGGCCCCACGCCCGTTCCCGTCGACGCCCCGCCCGCCGCCGCCGACGACGACGTCACGAATGGATAAGTCCCATGATCGATGTCCAGCATCGTCCCCTGCGCGCCTTCGAACATCACGCTCTGCCCTTCCTCGAGCGCTCGATTGAGCAGAAGCGCCGTGTCCGTAACAAATGGCCGAACCTTCTCGGCCGCGAGTGCATAATCCTCATACATCTGTGCCGGATCCAGTGGCTCCGTCCCAAACAGCGCATGCGCGATGGCGTTCTTCTCACCGCATGCGTTCTCAATATGCGTCTTCAGCAGGGAGGTATTCAGCAGATCGACGACCCTGAGCCCGTTGCGCGCCATCTTGTCCTCGTACGCCGGCCCAATCCCCCGGCTCGTCGTCCCAATCTTCTGCCGTCCAGGAGCGCTCTCCGCCGCCAACTCGATCATCCGGTGGTAAGGCAAAATCACCTGCGCCCGATTCGAAACAAAAAGCCGGCTGTCCACATCGATGCCCAGATCCCGCAGGCGGCCCGTCTCCTTGAGGAAAGCCATCGGGTCCAGCACCACCCCATTCCCGATCACCCCGCGGCAGCCCGGCCGCAGCACCCCGCACGGCACCAGCTGCAGGATGAACTTCTGCCCGTTGATGATCACCGTATGCCCGGCGTTGTGACCTCCCGCGTAGCGCGCCACCACAGAAAACCGCTCCGACAGCACATCGACGATCTTCCCCTTGCCTTCGTCGCCCCACTGGGCGCCCACCACCACTGCCGATTTTGCCTGGGTCACCGGATTGCCTGCTTTCCTTCCATGTCTGTTCCGCGGCCGGACCGGCACACACCTTCCCTGTCACCTGCTGACCTTGATGAACATGAAAGCTGAGAGAACCGTGGGTGGGCCGGATGCGGGTATCAGTCCATCCGATTCCTCATCATATATCGCCCGGGCGCTGCCCGGAAGATGACTTCAGATTGAGGATGGAAAATCGTGCCCGCAAAGCAGCAGCGAAATATTGCGCGCGCCGTTTCGGCCACCCGTGACATCATTGTTAGGAGGCTACCTGCGTCGTAGCTTGCCGCATTGCCAGCAAGGATATGGTGATGATTCAGATTCAGCTACTGCCCGAGGTCGAGGCACGGCTTGCCGCCGAGGCCGAAGCGCGGGGGATGGCTCTGGAAAGCTATCTCCGTGCGTTCGTCGAAGAAAAGATCCTGGAGGACCGGGCTATCCACACCCAACGCCGCCAGGCCGTGGAAGCGATGTTCGCCTTCTCTGGCAGGCGGGCTGCTATGCTCCGCGGGGAGAACATCAAAAGCATGATCCACGAAGGTCACAAATACTAATGCCCTTTGTGCTGGACGTCATCTCTGACCATGAGCTGGTGTTTTGCCGACGAGATGACCGCCTATAGCCGAAGCATCCTTGCCGCCCTCGCAGACACCTGGGCCGAAGTGACCTCACTCTGGACGTTTGAGATCGCCAATGTGCTGGCGGTCAACGAGAGAAAGGGGCGTATCGATCCTTCGATCTCGGACGAGTTCCTGGAGACGCTCTCCGCCCTTGACATTCGAGTGGATCGATCCGCCCCGCCCGTCGATGGAAAATCTCTGTTGCCCCTCGTGCGGCGTCACCGCCTTACCGCTTTACGATACGGCCTATCTCGAACTTGCCCAACGCTGGGGCCTGCCGCTCGCCACCTTCGACATGGACCTGATTACTGCCGCTCAGCAGGCGGCCGTTCCCCGCATGTTGCAGGCCTGACCCGAGATCCTTACGGGCAGGTCAGCTGCGATGCTCCCGATATCTGGCATCCCCCACCGCAGGCAGTGATGGCATTGCAATTCGCCCCGGCTCCGAAGGGCGGATCAGCCGCAAAAACCGTGTACGTTCCTTTCGCTCCGCTGGCACATTGAGCCAGACCGCTCGATGAAACCGTCACTGCGGTACTGGGCGCGTTGTTCTGACAGACTCCCCAGCCGGCCGACTGCGGAGTGGTGGTCAGCGGCGACGCGCTCCAGTGCCCCGTTGCCGTGAACTGCACCTGTTGCCCCTGCGCATCCACAGTAGCA
Source organism: Acidobacterium sp. (assembly GCA_003167515.1). GTDB lineage: Bacteria > Acidobacteriota > Terriglobia > Terriglobales > Acidobacteriaceae > Palsa-343. The sequence continues at coordinate 6,369 of PMSS01000330.1, forward strand.
GGACTCACGGTGATGGACATCAGCTGCCGATTCGACGGCGCGCCGCAGGCAATGGGAAAAATCGAAGCAGCCAGCACCAGAAACCGCATACTGCGTCGAAGGTCATTCATCGATCACCTCCGAAGTTTGAGGGTTAGACGAGCGAACGCCGCCACCGGTACCCTCGCACCGAATTTTAACGCTCCGGCATTTTCTCCGAACAGCAACCATGACCCTTGCCGCCCCACAACCGCCAACATAAAATCGAACCCCATGCCCCTCGCAACCAGGCGGCGACCCATCGTCGTCCAGCCTCCTCCCTTCGACGAAGTCCGCATCGGCGACGCCGCTGGCGAGTATCGCCGCATCCCACGCGGACCCCACCGCGCATGGGCGTACGTCATCGTGGCCTTCACTTTCGAAATCTGTTCTCTCTCCGAAATCGTTTACGGCCTCCTCAGGCACACGAAGACCGCGCACAATCCCGACGCCACCGTCCTCTTGTCCGTAGCCGCCGGAATTCTTCTCTCTATGTGGGTCTTCAACGACCGCTGGCGCTCGATCGAAGCCTTCTCCAGCCGATTCTGCATCGGCTCCGGTCGCGTCGCCCTAATCACTACGCACCTGTGCATGCTCTGGGTGCCATCCATCGCATTTGTCTATGCGAATTACCGCGGCCTACGCAAACTGCTGGGCTCGTAACAAACCAGGTTCTCTAATCAGGTTCGTCTTCTCCTCCACAGTTCCGACCCCTTTTCCACCTCGCCCAACCTGCGATACTGAGTCTTCCCATGCAGAAGGTTTGTTCCAGGTGTGGCGGTTTGGGCGTACGGATGACACCCATCCCCGGCGGTGGCAGCGTAATCGAGACCTGCGAGTGCCAGCTGGAGCAGCGCGTAACTCGCCTCCTCCACCGCGCATCGATTCCCCCACGCTACGAACACTGCACGCTCGATGATTACCACGCGGATCTCACAGATGCAGATCCCTCCTTGCGAAAAGCGTTGATGATGGCTCGCGGCTTCGTGAACAGCTATCCCGTCGACAGCGATGGGCAGGGCCTCCTGTTCACGGGACCGGTTGGCGTAGGCAAGACTCACCTCGCCGTTGGAATTCTGAGGGCCCTGATCGGCGAAAGAGGCGCACACGGGTTATTTTGCGACTACCGGGAACTGCTAAAAGAAATCCAGCATTCGTATAACGCGCAGGTGGCGACGACGGAACTGGAAATCCTCCGGCCCGTCTTCGATGCCGAGGTGTTGGTTCTGGATGAGTTGGGCGCAGCCAAGCCCACCGACTGGGTCTGGGACACTGTTGCCTTGGTTCTGAACACACGCTACAACGACAAGCGGACAACGATTATCACCACGAATTTTCCTCTGATCCGCTCCGAGGACAGCTCAATCGCTGGCCCCACCAGGGGGAACGACCGTCCGATGCGCGAGGAAACCCTGAAGGACCGTATCGGCGAACGAATGCTCTCTCGACTATCAGAGATGTGCGTGGCCGTCGAGATGAATGGCAAGGATTTCCGCCAGTCGGTGAAGAAAGCCCGCTTCGGATAGAGCCGAACAGAAAATCCTCCCTACAAGACGACCTCTCCGTCCCCGCATCCAACTTCGTGAAGACCGCCCCCCATGGCCAGCCACGCCGCATTGCCCAACTGATTCCATCGTTTTGCCTCCAGCCGCATCATTTCTGGCAGAGGCTCTGCGAACAAAATGCCCACTGACCAGATACACCGCCGCCCCCGCGTCCTGATCATCGGCGGCGGCTTCGCAGGAACCCACGCCGCCAAAGCTTTGGCAAAGATGCCGGTCGATGTAACCATCGTCGACCGCCGCAATCACTTCACCTTCCAGCCCCTCCTCTATCAGGTCGGCCTCGCTGTCCTTTCGCCCGGCGAAATTGCCTCCCCCCTCCGCGCCATCCTTCGCGACAGCACCAACACCGAGGTGCTTATGGATGAAGCGGTCGCCTTCGATCGCGAGAGTCGGCGCGTTCGCTTTCGCAGCGGCACGGAAATGGCGTACGACTACCTCGTCCTCGCCACCGGCGCGACCCACTCCTACTTCGGCCATGACGAGTGGGAACCATTGGCGCCAGGACTCAAGACCATTGAGGACGCCATCGAAATTCGTCGCCGCGTCCTTCTCGCCTTCGAACTCGCCGAGCGGGAAATGCTCGAGACCGGATCCCATCACCCGCTCAACTTCGTCGTCATCGGCGGCGGTCCCACCGGCGTCGAACTCGCCGGAGCCATCTGCGACATCGCCCGCCACTACATGCGCCGCGACTTCCGCCATATCGATCCCACCCAGGCCCGCGTCATCCTCATTGAAGGCGAGAAGCACGTCCTCGCGAATTACCCCGAAGACCTTTCCATCAAAGCCGAAGAGCAGCTGAAGGCTCTCGGCGCCGAAGTGCACGCCGGCCTCCGAGTCACCGACGTTCAGCCCGGATACGTGATCGCCGGCGGTCAGCGCATCGATGCCGCCGTCACGCTTTGGGCCGCCGGCGTCCAGGCTTCTCCGCTCGGCAAGCTCCTCGGCGTGCCCACCGATAAGCGCGGCTGCGTGCTGGTCAACTCCACGCTCAATCCCGAAGGCCATCCCGAAATCTTCGTCTGCGGCGATCTCGCCCATTTCGAGCAGAACGGCCGCCAGGTGCCCGGCGTCGCGCAGCCCGCCATACAGATGGGCGACCACGTCGCGCGCATGATCGCGGCCGACATCAGCCATCAGCCCCGCAAGCCGTTTCGCTATTTCGACAAGGGTGACATGGCCACCATCGGCCGCTTAGCCGCCGTCGCCAAAGTCGAGT
>PMSS01000345.1 GCA_003167515.1 Acidobacterium sp.
GCGATCCGCCCGCGGCCATGCGATACACCGAGTGCCGCCTCGAGAAGATCAGCGGTGAGCTGCTCGCTGACATCGAAATGGAAACCGTGGACTTCGTCCCCAACTACGACGAGTCCACCTACGAGCCCTATGTTCTGCCCACGCGCATTCCCAATCTCATCGTGAACGGCTCCAATGGTATCGCCGTCGGCATGGCGACCAACATCCCCCCGCACAATCTCACCGAAGTCATCAACGCCGCCATCGAGATGGTGAACAATCCGCATGAGGCGGCCAATTCTGAGACCGCGCTCGCTATGGTGCTGCGCAGCGTCCAGGGGCCCGACTTCCCCACCGGCGGATTCATCTACGGCAAGAGCGGCATTGCACAGGCCTACCAAACCGGCCGCGGCCGCTTCCTCGTGCGCGCCAAATGCGCCACAGAGAACATGAGCCAGGGACGCCAGTCGATCATCGTCAATGAGATTCCCTATCAGGTCAACAAAAACGTCCTCATCAAGCGCATCGCTGAACTGGTCAACGAAAAGATCATCGACGAAATCAGCGACGTGCGCGACGAGAGCGATCGCGACGGCATGCGCATCGTCATTGAGCTCAAGCGCGGAGCCGAAGCGCAGATCGTCCTGAACCAGCTCTACAAGCACACGCAGATGCAGGAGAGCTTCTCGATGATCTTCCTGGCCGTCATCAACGGTCAGCCGCGCGAGCTTCCGCTGCCCGAAGCGATTCGCATCTTCATCGAGCATCGCCAGGACGTCGTCCGCCGCCGCACCGCCTTCCTGCTTCGCAAGGCGCGCGAGCGCGAGCACATTCTGCTCGGCTACCAAATCGCGCTCGACCACCTCGACAACGTCATCAAAATCATTCGCGGATCGTCATCCCGCGCCGACGCCCGTGAAAACCTGTTCCAGTTCTTCTCCGGACGCACGATCAAGGTGCGCGATCAGGCGCTGCCCGGCGTCAAGCTCGATCCCGCCAAGTACACCGTCGATCCAACCGTGTTGATCGACGCAACGCTGACCCTCAGCTACCGCCAGATCGACGCGATTCTCGACCTGCAACTCTATCGCCTCACGCAGCTCTCGATCGACGAGCTTCTGAACGAGCTGCGTGGAGTTCGCGACAACATTGCCGAGTACGAGTCAATTCTTGCGTCGGAGAAAAAGCTGCGCGCCGTCATCGTCAAGGAACTCGAAGCCGTCCGCAAGGAATACGGCGACGAGCGCCGCACGCAAATCATCGACGAGACTGCCGAGTTGCAACTCGAGGACCTCATCGCCGACGAACAGGTCGCAGTCACCGTCTCGCATTCCGGCTACCTCAAGCGCACGCCCATCTCCACCTACCGCCAGCAGCGCCGCGGTGGCACCGGCCGTCTCGGCATGAAGACGCGCGAAGAGNNCGCGTCTACTGGCTCAAGGTCTACGAAATTCCCGACGTGGGCGCAGCGGGCAAGGGCAAATCCATCGCCAGCCTGCTCAGCCTGCAGCCCGGCGAAACTGTCCGCAACATCCTGCCCGTCCGCAATCTCGAAGAGGAAGGCAAGTACATCTTCTTCGCAACGCGCAAAGGCACCGTCAAGAAGACGCCGCTGAAGGACTTCAGCAACGTCATGGCGCGCGGCATCATCGCCATCGGCATCGATGAGGACGACGAGTTAATCGGTGTTCGCGTCACCGACGGCAACCAGATCGTCTTCCTCGCCACACACGACGGCATGGCGATCCGTTTCGGTGAGGAGGGCGTTCGCTCCATGGGCCGTCCCGCATACGGTGTCCGCGGCATCGACATCGGCAAGAACGACTATGTCGTCGGCCTAGCGATCACCGCAAAAGCCAATGGCCACGTTGCCCGCATCCTCTCCGTCACCGAAGCCGGATTCGGCAAGCGCACCGACGTTGAGGAGTACCGCCTCCAGACCCGCGGCGGCAAAGGCGTGATCAACGTCAAAACCACGGCCCGCAACGGCAAAGTGGTCGGCATCCAGCTCGTCGATGAAACGTCGGAGATCATCGTCATTAGCCAGTACGGCAAAATCATCCGCATCGATACGACCACGGTCCGCGCAGCGGGGCGCTCCACGCAGGGCGTCAAGCTGCTGAACCTCGAAGAAGGCGACAAGGTCGCCGCGGCCGTCGTGATTCCGCCGGAAGAACTCAAAGCCGAACCAGAAACCGGAACGCTGCTGCAGTAGGCGGGGTGAAGAGCATCACGATGACCGTGCCGCGAAAGTTTGCAGCAATCACATGGATTGCTGTCTGCGTAGGTTGCTCTTGGGCCATTGTCTATTTCTATGGCGTGTTCGGCGCGGGAAGAATGTATCCCTTCAAAAGTCACTTTGAGCAAGTCGCTGCCGTATTGAGAACTTCTTTGACGGCGACAATCCTCTCTTCGTGGGCAATCTGGTTTGGTGCGAGGAGAGGAAATAGGTCCGCAATCGTTGCGCTCTGGACAGGGCTTGCAACCCAGATTTCGCTTACGCTTTACGGAATAGCAGGATGCGGCGGCGTCCTGGGAGGCGACTTCACTATTGGCGGTTGGCGTGGGTCGACCGATCTTGTTTTCCCTTCCACTTTCTTTTCGGAATACAACTGGCTCACTTTCATCTTCGAAGTTGCTCCGGTCACTTCCCTCACTGCGAGTCTGTCGCTGTATGCGTTGCTTCGCATTGCACACACTCAGCGAATAGCTGGTTTCCCTTAACCTGAACTTGTGCACCTGCAGTTGTCACCGCGCGCCCGCGACATCGCCGAACTCACCATCGGCTACGGCCTGATCCTCGTCGTTATCTGGACGCCGAACCCCGCGCAGCGCATCCTCTACTGGACAGCCTTCGCGTGGATCGCCATCACCGCGATCCTCCGCCGCAAAGAGCACGAAACCCACGGCCTCGGCTTCCGCGGCCTGCTGCCCTCACTCTGGATCGTCGCCGCCGCGATCTTCTTCGCGCTCGCCGGAATCGCGCTGGCGAAGCATCTGCATACACTGCACAAGCTCTATGGCCCCGTGCCCGTACTCACCCACGTCCTGGGATACGCGCTCTGGGCGCTGATGCAGCAGTTCATCCTGCAGATTTACGTCCTGCTCCGACTCCTGCGCCTCGGCATGAATCGCACGCCCGCCATCGCCCTCGCAGCGGTCCTCTTCGCCGCAGCCCACATCCCGAA
>PMSS01000040.1 GCA_003167515.1 Acidobacterium sp.
TGCAAGACGCCCGAAGCTATGTACCCCTGATTCTTGGATGAGTATCGACGGCGGAGATGTAGGCCGGTAAAAGGAGGACTAAGAAGATGCACAACCTAGTAGTGGGTTGCTTGGCGGTTGCTTATCTCGCAGCGAATACATACGCCGTCGTGAAGGTAGGAGTCTCATGATGGCGGCGCACGCAAGAGCGAGTTTAGCTGCCCAGTTCATCAATCTATTGCGTGCTCCATGGCGATCAGGACTTCTTCAAGAGCCGTATCTGACCGGCGTGGTACATCGCATGGGCGGTCCGTGACTCCAGCACTGCTATCCGGTTTCTCGTGGGATCTTTTATGAAATCCTCTTCCGAGACGGCCGCATGCTTCTTCAGCCAATCGAGCGGGGCCATGACTTCAACGCCGCGGGTCACTGCGGTATTCACCTCGACGAGAGTCCGATTGACCTGCGTAGGACTCAATCGGTCAGCAAAGGTTCTGTCGGGATGCTCGATGAACAAATCGTCCAGTTCAGGATGCAGCCGGTCTCCGATTCCGAGCATCGGCAGAAGACGATCATGGATGGCAGCAAGGCGCCCAACAATGTAGTAAACCCGATTTCGGCCTGGGGCCACCTCCATCAAAACCTCGTCATCACTAAAGCTGGACACCTGCTTCTCAACGGACACAACCACACGCTTCCATGCGGCTATCGCTACGGCTGAGAATAGCTCTTCATTCGTCATCAAGACCCTCCGCAATATCGGATGACTGGATAAGTTCATGTGAGTCAATTTATTCGCTATTTGGTGGGAAGGCCGGCGGCGTGTCCAACGCTTCGTCTCGTCGCAACGCCTCGGGCCGGTTGAAAAACTGCGAAGGTAGACGCTCCAAGCGTGAGATTGCCAACTCAATCTAAGGCGGTCACAGAGCTTAAGGCGTCGCCTTCTCAACTGCGGGTCCATTTCGCTGAAACAGCGTGGCACCTCGTGTTAAAGCCATAAAAAACACTGCAATGCCGATGAGGGAAATGCCTGAGCCTGCCAGCGACGAAGAAATACCGACGACAGGGATGACCTTCCCGAGCGCCAAACTTCCTACCGGGATGCCCAGACGAAAGGCGAGGTTATAGACGCTCATCACTCTCCCCCGCATCTGATCGGCTACGATCAATTGCACCAGAGATAACATCATCGATGCGGAGGCCATCAGTGCAATGCCACTGAGAAAGATCAGAAGGCACGAAAGAAGCATCGATTTGCTCAGCGCGAACCCGGTGATTGCTGTACCAAGGCCCATCAGCGTCCACAACACTAGGTAACCCTGCTGTTTCAGCTTCTCGGAGGCTGCGACAATCAGCGCGCCGACGATGGAGCCCGCCCCCGAACTCATGAGCAGGAATTGATAGGTTCGAGGGCCGCCGTGAAAGACGGTTTGAACGATTACAGGCAGAAAGCCGATCATCGAAAAGCCAACTAACGTCGTAAAGAAAGCCAGAAAAACGAGTGCCGGAAGGCCTTCCCTTCGCTGAATGAAGCTCAGCCCCTCTGTCATGCTCTTGAGGATGCCTTCACTCGATTTCCGTGGAGCGAACCGCACCTGAACCATCATGAGCGATCCAATAACAGCGAGGTATGATACCCCGTTTAGAGCGAAACACCAGGTTGCTCCGAGACTGGCATAAGCCAAGCCACCGAGCGCAGGCCCCAGCACTCGCGCGAGATTGAACTGAATCGAGTTCATTGCAATCGCGTTCGCGAGGTCTTCCGCTGGAACCAGGGTCGGTAGCAGAGCTGAATACGCAGGTCCGCCAAACGATTGTCCTAATCCAACGATGAATGACAGGGAGAGGATTTCCCAGATTTTGACGGAATGCGTATAGAACAAAGCCGCGAGCACGAACGCGCAGACCATTTGGATGTATTGAGACGCGAGCAGCATCTTTCTGCGGTCGAGACGGTCGGCAAAAACTCCGCCGACAAGGGAGAAAAGAATGATCGGCAGTTGGCCGAGAAAAAGATCCAGTCCTAGGTAGAACGGATTCTTGGTCAGGTCGTAGACGAGCCAACTCTGAGCAAATTGCTGGACGAAAGTTCCAATCGTGGATGCGCAGGCCCCCGACCACATCAGACGGAAGTCTCGATGCCGAAAGGCGCGAAAGGTACGGCGGAGGAACGAGGGTCCTACCGACAAAGCGTGCATCTCCTCTCGCCAGCCTGAAAAGTTCTCACCTCTACCTCAAAAGAGTTGCTTGAGTGAAGGCGAGCGACAAGGCCCCTACCAGAGCCGCTGAAGAGCTATGACGCCCACGAATGTGATGAATTCCAACGAAGATGGACACATTTTCTCGTCCCACCGGCAGCGCCGGACGCGGCGACCGATTTGGCTCTTGCCGCGCAGCTGGCGAGCGGGGGCCGGAAACCTGGCGGGATGAGGGTGCAGGGAGAAACCAAAGCGGGTTCTCCCTGCGCGATTTTACTGACAGCAAAAAGGAAGGGGCGGCGATGCGCCGCCCCAGCGAGTCTTGTTTGCTAGGCTGCTTTCTTAGCGGCTTTAGTTGTGGGCTGCGCCGTCTTCTTTGCTTTCTCTTTCGCGGCGAACTCCTGCTTGACCTTGGAAGCGATGGCGTCGGTGTCCACCTTGTACATGGCAGCGGCCTCGTTGAGTACCTGAGCCGGGTTATGCCGGGTGCTCATGTAGAGGATGGTGATTTCAACCAAGACACTACCCAATACGCTCTCTTCGGCACGACGGAGATAGGCGGCAAACTGCTTCCCAAGAGAGTCGCTGGCTTTGGCCTTCTTGATACCGTACCTGCGGGCAACGATGGACAGACGGCTTTCGTCCAGCAAGGAAGCCAGTCGCTCGGCGACGAAGAGCAAGTCACGTCTCATCAACCGAACCGGGACAGCCTCCGCGATGGCGGCGAGGGTGCGGATGCCAGTAGTGTTGGCAATCGCAATCTCCCTACGCTGCCGCTCCTCCCGCGCCTTCGCCTTGGGGTCATCCTCGACCTTCTGCGAACGCGGCTTGGGGTGATGCACCGGGCAGGTTGGCTCTGTGCATACCTTGCGAATCTCGCCTTTGTCGATGCCTTCCGAGACAATGGCTTCGGTCGTAAACTTGCACGTCTTGAACTCCGGGCGTGTCGCCTCCTCTTTGGTCTTGGGCTTCTCCTGCCGGACTTCGACATACTTGTTTCGGGGTAGCGTGGTACTGCCTTCCTTCTGCTGACCATAGNNTGCACGTCTTGAACTCCGGGCGGATCGCCTCTTCTTTGTTGGTGGGCTTCTCGGGACGGACTTCGACATACTTGTTGCGGGGAATGGCGGCACTCCCATCCTTGTGCTGTCCATACGCCGTGCTGATCTGGACCAACTTCGGCTTCGCGGCGACGGTTTGCCTGACGTGCACCTCCAGCTTGACGGCGTAGCATTTCGGATCGGAGCAACTGTCGTGCTTCGTCCCGACTCCGTCAAACAGGAGCGTGTTGTGCCCGGTGCGCTTTGGGCAATCAACGCAGGAACCAGCCTCGGGCACCAGTTGCGGATCGTCTTTTGAGAACGGCGCGGCGGCAAGCTCCAGCAGAATGTTGTGCTCGATCCATTCCCGGAGATGGCGAACGGGGAGCAGAATCCGTTTCGACTTGCTGCCGTTCCCGTAACTTTCCTGCCAGCAGGCGGCGAGGGCTTCCTGCTGCTGGTCGGGCTGGAGCTTCGCCAGCAGAAGCGCGTGCCCAACGCCGATCTCGTCTTTCGCGA
>PMSS01000219.1 GCA_003167515.1 Acidobacterium sp.
GCTGCTGGCGGCGGGAACGCTGGGCCTGACCGCCTGCAACGTGCGGTACAAGTACCTGAACTACCAGCCTTCACCTAACTATGGCACTGCCGCGGGGACTTATACGGTAGTGGTCGCAGCGTATTCCACAAACGGCACGGCAATCACGTACGGGACTTCTTCCGATGCGAGCTGTGCTGGTGCGGTTTGCCTTGCTTTGACGGTTCAGTAGGCGCGGCGGTTAGCTCCGCCTGGTCAGGGCCGCTCAGGGCAGGCTGTTGGGGGCGCAGTCGATCTTCGATTAGAGTCGCGGCGCGTTTTTCAATCGTGCGGCGGCGAGCAGCCGGCAATTCTCTGATGATGTCGTTCACGTTTCGAGGCATTGATCTTCTGTCNNATTTGAGCGTGTCGAGAGGATCCACGCGGGTGGCGCGGCGGGCGGGTAGATAGCTGGCGAGCCACGCGATCAACAGGAAAACCAGAGGCGCGACGGCGAAGGTGCGGAGGTCGCGCGCGCTGGTTTTGTAGAGGACGCTGGACATGAGCTGCGTGAGCACGAGTCCTGCGCCGAGGCCGATGGCGATGCCGGTGAGGGCGAGGACGAGTCCCTGGCGGACGACGAGCCAGAGGATGTCGGAGCGTTCGGCGCCGAGGGCGAGGCGGATGGCCATTTCCTGACGGCGCTGTACGACCGTCCACGCGAGCATGGCGGCGAGGCCGATGGCGGCCAGGGCCAGCGCGGTGATCGAAAAGACGGCGAGCAGGACCATGGTGAAGCGGGGCTGCGCGCGCCCGCTGTCCATGAGGTCATCGACGGTCTGGATGGCGGTGACGGGCTGGTCGGGATCGACGGCGGAGATTTGGGCTCGGACGGCGGCCGCCATCTGGAGAGGCGGGACGGCGGTGCGGACGAGCAGGTTCATGCTGGTCCACGGAAGCTGGCGGAACGGGAGGTAGAGTTGCGGTTCGGTGCTGGCGGCGAGGCCATGGTTGCGGATGTCGGCAGCGACGCCGATGACTTCCGAGGGCAGCGGGCCACGGCCGACAATGAAGGTCTTGCCGATGGGGTTCTGGCCCGGCCAGAAGCGGCGGGCGCAGGACTGGTTCACGATGACAACTTTGGGGGCCTGGGCATCGTCGGCGGGCGCAAAGAGGCGGCCGGCGAGCAGCGGGACGCGCATCGTCTGAAACCACTCGGGGCTGATGGCCTCAATGTCGATGAAGGGGCGCTGCGCGAGCGGGACGGCGGGCTGGCCTTCGGGCAGGACCGGGGTGACGCGAATGAAGCTGAGCGGACGCGCGGCGGAGATGGCGGCGCTGCGCACGCCGGGAAGCGCGGAGACTCGGCGGAGGGCTTCGTCGAAGAAGGCGATTTGCTGGTCGGGCTTCGCGTATTTTTCGGTGGGCAACGAGACTTCCATGGTGAGGACGTTGTTCGAGTCGAAGCCGGGATCGACGTGGAGGAGGCGGTCGAAGCTGCGCACGAGGAGACCGGCGGAGATGAGCAGGAGGAGGGAGAGCGCGACCTGCGAAACCACGAGCAGGCTGCGGAGACGGCCTCGTGCGCGGCTGCCGGAGATGCCGCGGCCCTCGTCGCGCAGGATGGAGTTGAGGTCGGTGCGCGCGAGCTGCAGAGCGGGGAAGAGGCCGGTGAGGATTCCGGTGAGGAGGGAGACGGCGAGGGCGAAGAGGAGAACGCGGGAGTCGATGGTGACGGGGATGCCGTCGGGGAGCTGCGTTGTGGACGAAACGGAGTGGGCAGTGAGGGCGCGATCGGCGGCGAAGCCAAGGGCGATGCCGATGGCGCCGGCGGCGAGGGCTAGGATCATGCTTTCGGCGAGGAGCTGGCGGATGACAGCGGAGCGGCTGGCTCCGAGAGCGGCGCGGACAGCGAGCTCGCGGCGGCGGGCGAGGGCGCGCGAGAGCAGGAGACTGGCGACGTTGGCGCAGCCGATGAGGAGCAGGAGGGCGACGGCGGCGGAGAGGATCCAGAGTTTCGAGCGCAGGTCGGCGACCACCAGATCGCGCAGGGGCGTGGCGACCATGGCCATGGAAGGAATGGCATCAGGGGCGGCAGGATTGTCGCGGCGATATTGCTGGTCGAGGACGGCGAGCTCGGAGTTGGCCTGGGCGAAGGTGGCGCCGGGTACGAGGCGCGCGACAAAGCCGAGATAGCCGACTCCCATGCGCAGGCGCTGCGTGGGCATGAGGGTGAGCTCGAAGTAGCGCGGCGTCCAGACGTCGGCCTTGCCGACAAAGGGGAACTCGACGCCGGTGGGCAGGACCCCGACGATGGTGTGCGCGATCCCGTCGAGAGCTATCGTGGCGCCGACAATGTTGGGGTTGCTGCTGAAGCGGGTCCGCCAAAGAGCGTTGCTGAGGAGAACGACGGGATGGCCTTCGGGGCGGCCTTCATCGGCGGTGAAGGTGCGGCCGAGGGCAGGGCGGACGCCGAGCATCGAGAAAAAATTCGGCGTAACGCGGGCGACAGGAACCTGCGCGGGTTCGCCGGCGCCGGTGAGGTTGAAATTGTCGTTGGCCCAGGCGGCGGTTTCGAAGGTGCGGGCGTGGTCGCGGAGGAGCTCGTAGCGGAGGAGCGTGAGAGGGCGCTGGTCGTTGTTAAAGGCGATGCTGACGAGCTGCCGCGGCTGGCGGTAGGGGAAGGGGCGCAGCAGGAGCGCGCTGGTGACGGAGAAGATGGCGATGTTGGCTCCGATGGCAAGCGCGAGGGTGAGGACGGCGACGGCGGTGAAGCCGGGATTGCGGCGGAGCATGCGCAGGCCGAAGC
>PMSS01000083.1 GCA_003167515.1 Acidobacterium sp.
CGGCTACAGCCTACCGGCTACCGGCTTTCTTCATCCTCGCACAGTTGTGTTCTATGTCACAGCCGGGCCTTTCCCTCAGAGCGCAGACTTTTCTGTTGGGGTTTGCGGCGATTTCGCACTTCGCTGCACAGGACCCCAGCAAGGAGAATCATGAGCGCCCCAGCAAAAACAGCAATCTTCGACGGCAACGAAGCAGCCGCCTCCGTGGCCTACCGCTTTTCCGAAGTAGTGGCGATCTACCCCATTACCCCCTCATCCCCCATGGCCGAGTTCGCCGACCAGTGGAGCGAGGAAGGGAAGCTCAACATCTGGGGTTCCGTACCCCAGGTCGCCGAGCTGCAAAGTGAAGGCGGCGCCGCCGGAGCTATGCACGGAGCCCTCCAGGGCGGTGCCTTCGCTACTACCTTCACGGCCTCCCAGGGCTTGCTGCTCATGATCCCCAACATGTACAAGATCGCCGGCGAGCTCACCCCTAACGTCATGCACGTGACCGCGCGTTCTATCGCCACGCACGCCCTCTCCATCTTCGGCGATCACTCCGACGTCATGGGCTGCCGCCAGACTGGCTACGCCATGCTGGCCTCGAATTCCGTCCAGGAAGCTGCCGACTTCGCGACCATCGCCCACTTGGCGACCCTCGAATCCCGCATCCCCTTCATGCATTTCTTCGATGGCTTCCGCACCTCACATGAAATCAACAAGATCCAGCCCATCTCTGACGAAACCATCAACGCGCTCCTCGATGAGAAAGCCGTCCGTGCCCATCGCGAGCGCGCGCTCTCGCCCGACCGCCCCGTCCTCCGCGGAACCGCCCAGAACCCCGACGTCTTCTTCCAGGCTCGCGAAGCCTGCAACCCCTACTACCTCGCCTGCCCTGTCATCGTGCAGGACGTAATGGACCGCTTCGCCCGCCAGACCGGCCGCAGCTACCGGCTCTTCGACTACTACGGAGCCCCCGATGCGGATCGCGTCATCATCCTCATGGGATCGGCCGCGGGCGCTGCCGAAGAGGCCATTGACGCACTCAACGCCCGCGGAGAAAAGCTCGGGCTGCTGAAGGTTCATCTCTTCCGGCCCTTCGCGCCCGAAGCTTTCCTCACAGCCCTCCCCGAATCCGTTCGCAAAATCGCCGTCCTTGATCGCACCAAAGAGCCCGGTTCCACCGGCGAGCCGCTCTACCAGGATATCGTCACCGTCATTTCCGAAGCACTCTCCACCGGCCGTCTGCCCCTGGCCCAGTTCCCGGTCATCGTAGGCGGACGCTACGGCCTCTCCTCCAAAGAATTCACCCCCGCCATGGTCAAAGGCATCTTCGACGAGCTGGCCAAACCATACCCGAAGAACCACTTCACCATCGGCATCGACGACGACGTCACCCACTCCAGCCTGCGCTGGGACGAAGGCTTCTCCACCGAAGATCCGAAGACCGTGCGCGCCCTCTTCTACGGCCTCGGCGCAGACGGCACCGTTGGAGCTAACAAGAACTCCATCAAGATCATCGGCTCGGAGACGCCGAACTACGCCCAGGGCTACTTCGTCTACGATTCCAAGAAGTCCGGCTCCCTGACCACGTCTCACCTCCGTTTCGGCCCCGATCCCATCCGTTCCACCTACCTCATCTCGCGCGCGAACTTTATCGCCTGCCATCAATTTGAGTTTCTTGAGAAAACCGACGTCCTCGCCGCCGCCGAGCCCGGAGCCACCTTCCTCCTCAACAGCCCCTACGGCCCCGAAGATGTCTGGCAGCATCTGCCGCGCACGATCCAGAAAACCATCCTCGAAAAGAAGCTCCGCCTCTATGTCATCGATGGCTACACCGTCGCCCGCGAAAACGGTATGGGCAACCGCATCAACACCGTCATGCAGACCTGCTTCTTCGCCATCAGCGGCGTTCTGCCTCGCGAAGAGGCCATTGAGCAGATCAAGAAAGCCATTAAGAAAACCTACGGCAAGCGCGGTGACGCGGTCGTCCAGCAGAACTTCGCCGCCGTCGACGCGGCCCTCGCCCATCTGCACGAAGTCAAGCTCCCCGAGCACGTCACCGCGAAATTCGACATCCTCCCCGCCATCCCCGCCGCTGCGCCCACCTTTGTTCGCGACGTACTCGGCGCAATGGCTGCTGGCCGCGGAGACCTCCTGCCCGTCAGCGCGCTGCATCCAGGCGGAACCTTCCCCACGGCAACCGCAAAGTGGGAAAAGCGCAACATCGCCCAGTTCATCCCTGTATGGGACAAGGACCTATGCATCCAGTGCGGCAAATGCGTCATGGTCTGCCCGCACGCCGTCATTCGCGCCAAGGTCTACGACGGAAAGTTACTGCCCAATGCCCCCGCAACCTTCAAATCCGCCAAGCCCAAGTGGCGCGGCATGGACGACCAGCTCTATACCCTCCAGGTCGCTCCTGAAGACTGCACCGGCTGCACCCTCTGCGTAGAAGTTTGCCCCGCGAAGAGCAAAACTGACCCCACCCATAAAGCCCTCAACATGCAGGCACAACAGCCGCTGCGTGTCCCCGAGCGCGCCAACTGGGAATTCTTCGAATCTCTCCTTAACGTCGCGCGCGACCGGCTGTCTGGCACCCAGGTCAAAGACATTCAACTGCTGGAGCCGCTCTTCGAGTTCTCCGGCGCCTGCTCCGGATGCGGCGAAACGCCTTACATCAAGCTGCTCACTCAGCTCTTCGGCGACCGGCTCCTCATCGCAAACGCCACCGGCTGCTCTTCGATCTACGGCGGCAACCTGCCCACTACCCCCTATTGCCAGAACGACGAGGGCCGCGGTCCAGCCTGGTCCAACTCCCTCTTCGAAGACAACGCCGAGTTTGGCCTGGGTATGCGCCTCGCAGTCGATCAACAGAAGTCCTACGCCGAAAACCTTGTAGCCAAACTAGCCCCGATCCTCGGCGAAGACCTCGTTCGCGCCACCCTCGACGCCGATCAGTCGAAAGACGCCGGCATCAACGCGCAACGGCAGCGTGTCGTCGAGATTCGCGCGAAGCTCGCAACCGTCGATTCGGCCGACGCCCGCAGCCTAAGCGCCGTCGCCGACACCCTCGTCCGCAAGAGCGTCTGGATCATCGGCGGCGACGGATGGGCCTACGACATCGGATTCGGCGGCCTCGACCACGTTCTCGGCTCGGGCAAGAACGTCAAGGTTCTGGTCCTCGACACCGAGGTCTACTCCAACACCGGCGGCCAGATGTCCAAATCCACTCCTCGCGGTGCTGTCGCCAAGTTCGCGGCTGGCGGCAAATCCACCAGCAAGAAAGACCTGGCCATGGAAGCCGTCGCCTACGGTTCCGTCTACGTCGCGCGTATCGCCATGGGCTCAAACGACAGCCATACCGTCAGAGCCTTCCAGGAAGCCGAGGCCTGGCCCGGTCCAGCGATCATCATCGCCTACAGTCACTGCATCGCACACGGCTACGACCTCTCCCAGGGCCTCGACCATCAGAAGGCCGCCGTCAACTCCGGCTACTGGC
>PMSS01000187.1 GCA_003167515.1 Acidobacterium sp.
GTTTACGCGCGATCACGGTCGTGCCGCCGATGCACTGCGTATGCCCCTGGGATCCGGGGGTGCGTACAGCAGCCCTTATCTCTCGGTCGCTGATCTGATGAGCCGCTGGCCGGCAAGTCAGAACCGTCGCGAAGTCGTGATGATCACCGACGGAATCGATCGCGCACACCGGCACTGGCACTGGCGCCGCGGGCTGCACCCCAACCCTGACGCAGATACCGCCAGCGCCGTCGCTCAGAAGTCCGGCACGATCATCCGCAGTCTCTACGCACCGGGAGTGGGTCCGTGGCGGCGCAACTACTGGGAGGCGTCAGCGGGCAGATGGACATGGCCCGGCTGTCGAACAAGACCGTAAGTCGTTCTATCTCGGTCTGCAGAGCCCGGTCAGCTTCGCGCCGTATCTCAACGATCTTCAAAAGGCGCTGGACAACCAGTACCTGCTGAGCTTCGCGGCTACACCGGGCAAGAAACCCGCGATGCAGCAGTTAAGCCTGAATACGGAGGTCGCGGGCGTGAGCCTTGCGGCACAGGACGCGGTGTGGGTCCCGGAAGCGAGGCAGTAATGCCGGGCAAAATCGATTCCGCGCCGAAGAAGCGCGGAGGGGCCGGAGTCGACTCGCAAAAGAGCGGCTGGAGTGCACGGGCATGGGTGGAGATTGCACTCATGATACTCGGGCTCGCACTCCTCGCCGCCTTCTGCGGAGCACAAATCGACAGCTACCTGAATTCGCGGGCCGCGCTGAAGGAGTTCTCGAAACAACGCTCGGCGGCGGTGTTCGATTCTGCGCAGGGAACGACGGCGCGAACGGAGCGCGCCATCTCGGGAGCGGTTGAGCCGAGTTTGGGCGGCGGATCACTCGAGACTTCAGATGAACACCGACAGGACAAGCAGTTTGTTAAGCCGGGGCCCCTGGCGGTGCTACGAATTCCGAAGATCCAGCTGGTTGTTCCAGTGATTACGGGGACCGATGCTGTCACTCTGAATCGCGGAGTGGGATGGATTGAAGGGACCGCCACGCCGGGACAAAGCGGAAACGTTGGCATAGCCGGGCATCGCGATAGTTTTTTTTTGCGGCCTTAAGGATCTGAAGACGAACCACAGGATCGATCTCGAGATGCCGCACGGCACCGCGAACTATGCCGTCGATCAGATCCAGATCGTGAAGCCGGAAGACGTGTCGGTTCTCGATCCAACCGCCGACCCGGTATTGACGCTGGTCACCTGTTATCCGTTTCGGTTTGTCGGCGGTCCTCCCAAGCGCTATGTCGTGACCGCACGACTTGTGGAGAGCAATCAGGACGGTCAGTCGTCCGCCGCCTTGTCCGGTTCGACACGCGCAAGCCGCTCATCGCAAATCCAATAAGAATCTTCAACCGATCTGATCGAGAGACATCGACATGGAACCGAACCCACTTTTGTTTCGTGATCTGACATACATCTTTCTGGCTGCGGTCGCGGGAGGAGTGCTGGCGTGGCGCCTTCGTCTGCCGCTCATTCTCGGCTTTGTGCTGGGAGGAATCGCGATCAGCCCGTTCACGCCTGGCCCCAGACTCTCCGATCCGCATGCTTTCGAGGTTTTCGCCGATGTCGGCGTTGTCTTCCTGATGTTCTCCATCGGGTATGAGTTCTCGTTAAAAGATCTCTTGCGCGTGAAGTGGGTCGCGCTGGTCGGCGCCCCCCTCGGCATTGCGGCCATCGTAGGCGTGGCTGCCGTATTGGGAAAGCTGGCCGGATGGAGTACAACCGAATCGCTGATCATCGGCGCGGGAATCTCGGTCGCGAGCAACATGGCGATGGCGCGCCTGCTCAGCGACTCGGGACGCTGACGAAGATCCACGGGCGGGTGATGATCGGCATCACTCTGGTCGAAGATCTCGCGGTGATTTGCATGACCGTGTTGATCCCCGCGCTGAGCTGGACGGGAGAGCACGGGTTATGGCAGGCTTTGTGGACGCTTGGCAAGGCTCTGCTGCTGCTGGTCCCGCTCAAACTGCTGGCGATCAAGGTGATCCCGCGGGCGCTGCGTCGCGTGAAACGCACTTGCAACCCGGAGCTATTCCTGCTGGTGGCATTGCCATCTGCCTGGGCACGGCGGAACTGGCGGAGCTTGCCGGATTCTCGGTTGCGTTAGGCGCCTTCCTGGCAGGACTGTCGATCAGCGGGCTGGATGATCTGCATGACACCCAAGCGCAGCTGATGCCACTGCGCGACGCTTTTGTTGCGCTCTTCTTCGTCTCGCCGGGCGCCCTGGTTGATCCACGCGTGATTTTCAGCAACCTGCCACTGCTGGCAACCATGCTGGCCATGGTCGTGGTGGTCAAGTTTGTCGTGTGGGGCAGCGTCGTATGGCTTTTCCGCTTCTCGATTAGCACAGCGATTGTGGTGGCGGCAGGGCTGACCCAGATCGGCGAGCTTTCCTTCATACTCGCGCAGACGGCTCGATCGGCCGGGCTGGTGGGAGAGAACGTCTTCAGCACTCTGATCGCGGCATCGCTCCTGTCGATTCTGCTGAACGTGTTTCTGCTTCGGACTGCCTTTCGCTGGGCCGATGGGCAATCGGCAACGTCTCTTGAGCGGAAGCAGAGGACAAGAGTGGCAGCGGGGAGCAACCCCGGTGAACTGGCGGCCCGATGATGACCGGTATGTCGGCTGAGAAACGGTTGGGCCGAGTTGTGCGAAGCGGCGGGAGCGACAGGCGACGCCGGGGTCTGCGCGCTGTCATTGCTGCTGCACTCATCTTTCTTGCGATGGGCGCGACGGCGCAGAGCCGAACCGTCGACTTCAGCGACGACAAGGGGCCGGCTCTGCTGTCGTTCGAAGATCTGGTTGCGTTGTCGTCTCAGACGACGCCCGCCGAACCCCTGCGTGCGCGACTGGACACAATCCTGACTACGCCGTTTGTCCACAACGAGTCGGAGGCGGAACTGAAAGAGGCAAATTGGCAACAGCCGAGTCCGCTTCTCCGGGTCGGGCTGTGGAACATTGAACGCGGTCTGAACTTTGAGCTGATTCGGGCCACGCTGACCGACACAGATCGGTTCGAATCTCTGGCCGTGAATCAAAGTCGCTGGAGTGCATCGCGCAGAGGAATCGTGGAGTCGCAGATGGCGAGGCTCCAGGGGGCCGATATGCTGGTGCTCGACGAGGTCGATTGGGGCATGAAGCGAACGGAGTATCGCAATGTGGCGCAGGAACTAGCCGCCGCTCTGAAGATGAATTACGTCTACGGTGTTGAGTTCGTCGAGGTCGACCCTATCTTCGGACTGGGGACGGAGAAAGTCGAGTTATCGAACCCCGCCGAGACCGGGGAACTACAGCGAGATTTGACGGTCGACAGCGCACGCTACCGCGGACTGCACGGCACGGCGATTCTGAGCCGCTATCCAATTGTGAACGCCAGGGTTTTTCGTCTGCCGGTTTGTTACTACTGGTACGGCCAGGAAGCACGCGAGGCGGCTCGACTGGAAAAGGGCAAATGCTGGGCGGTGCGCCGGGCCTTCGGTGAGAGAATCGCCCATGAGATACGGCGTGGCGGGAGGATGGCGCTGATCGCCGATCTGGCTGTCCCGGGCGTTCCCGAAGGGCGGGTGACGATCGTTGCACCGCATCTTGAAAACCGCTGCGCCCCTGCCTGTAGGCGCCGGCAGATGCAGGCGTTGCTCGATCAGATCAGGCCCATCCGAAATCCGCTGGTGCTGGCCGGCGATCTGAACACCACGAGCCAGACAAACGTCCTGACTTCGGTGCGCAACGAGATTATGGCTCGCGTGACCGACTATCAGTTCTGGATCGGCCAGACGATTTCGTGGTTTCATCCGATGGGCATCTATCAGCACGTGCTGGCGCCGGTCCGCTATTTCCACGGTTACAACGATCCCACCGCGTTCCACGTTCCGGTTCTCTGGAACAACAAGGAGAAGCCGCTGTTCGGGGCTGTTGAACGGTTCCGTTTCGCCGACGGCCAGACCTTTGATTTTCGCGGTGATCCGGAACGCACGCTGAACCTGCGTGGAGGAAAGCTGGCTGACAGCAACCAGCGGGCGTGGAAGGGCTTTGTTCCGACCTATGTGTTCGCTCAGGATTATGCCGGGTTTGTTGGGCGTTTCAAGCTCGACTGGATTTTTGTCAAACCGTATATCAGCGATTCCCGTACTGACGGGTCGTGGCTCTTCGCGCCACTCGATCCGCATACGATGCGGGAGCTGAATCAGTCGGTGCCAGGGCGCATTTCCGACCACGCACCTCTCACGGTGGATTTGCCGCTGACACAACCGCTGCCTGACAGGAGATAGCTACAGGAGAGGAACCCGATATGAAAGCATGGCAGCTCCGGGGCTTTGGACTCGACAACCTTGTTCTCCACGATATTCCGCAGCCGGAGCCCGGCCCCGGCGAAGCGCTTATTCGCATCTCGTCCGTCGCGCTCAATTTCCGCGACAGCCTCCTATGCGACGGCCTCTACAATCCGCAACTCTTATTCCCTATGACGCAGGCTGCCGACGCTGTCGGCGAAATCGTTGCTCTTGGACCCGGCACAACCCGCTTCCAGGCCGGTGATCGCGTTGTCACCAGCTATTGCACCACATGGATCGACGGCCGTCCGACTGGCAACGATTCCCACTACACCCTCGGGAATGTCATTCCCGGTGCGCTCGCCGAATACCTCATTCTCTCTGAGCAGGCGCTCGCCCTGGCTCCCGCATACCTCACGAACGACGAAGCCGCTACTATCCCATGCGCGGCACTCACCGCCTGGTACTCGCCCGTCGAAAAAGGTGGCCTGATCGCTGGTCAAACGGTTCTCATTCAGGGCACGGGTGGAGTTTCCCTCTTTGGCCTCCAGATCGCTGCAGCTCTTGGAGCCATCGTTATCGCTACCTCATCGAGCGTGTAAAGGCCCTCGGCGCACACCACACCATTAATTACGCCCGCACCCCGGACTGGGAGAGGGAAGCATTGGCCCTCTCTAACAACGAGGGGGTCGATCATACCCTCGAGGTTGTCGGAGGTTGTGCCCGGAGATGTCGCTTCTGATATTCGTATAGCTTTCGATCCCCCGTTTCGCCATGTGACCTCTCCGCCTGCAAAATAGGTAACAGGAACGGGGTTGCGTTTCGCAATTTCCGGATTGTCGCCCAACCGGAAATAACTGGTTGACCAACAGCCCGCCAAGGACTGTAAAGCCGCGGCAGTCGCCGCGTGGGGATTGCGCCTACCGACACGCAAAATCGACCCAATCGAGGCTGCCCCAATCTGTGGGCTTCATCGCATTCGGAAGACAACTTTAGATAACAAACGACCGGGACAAACGGACAAACCAGAATCCCTGGCATTTTGACAATCGGGTCAACCGATTAACACGCTGCTTTTCCGGCCCTCAGCAATCGCAGTCGATGGCCGAGAAGTCAGCTCCAACTTCACAGTTTTTACTACTTTTTACTACTTTCAACCGTTTTCAATGTTGTCTGCGACTGGAAGCCGCTGGCGACAGCTGGAATGAAAAGCCAAAGTAAGCCTAGTAGCTTCAGCGATATAGAGGCTAAGTCATTCTGACCGAAAGAGATGCCGGATGCCGGGGTTCGAGTCCCTTCTTCGGCACCAAATCTTTAGAACCAGCAGCTTACAGCCTTCCTAGCCTTCCTTAATGCGATTCGCTCGATGCAGCAGGCGGTGGCCTTCGCCGCAAGCAACGAGGAGGCGTGGTCCGGACTGGGTCGCTGCTACTACTCGCAGAGCGAATTTGCGGAGGCGAAGCAGGCGTTCGCGCGCGCTGGCGATGGCGCCCAAAAGTTTGAAGGCAGAGGCGAATTTGAGGCTCGTCTATGAGATGGAGAACCGCCGCTGCTTTCGGAGATCTTGTCAATAACGGTAAGATCGACGTGGTCATCAACAATCTCGATGGCGTTCCCATGCTGTTGCGCAACGTGAACCCCGATCACAGCCACTGGGTGGGACTGAATCTCGCCGGAGGCGCCAGAAGCCCGCGCGATGCGGCAGGCTCGACCGTCTATCTCATTGCGGGCGGCTTCCGCCAGCGCGGCGACGTCTTGAGCGGAGGCAGCTATCTCTCCTCGAACGACATGCGTGTGCATTTCGGCCTCGGCGATGCCTCCAAACCAGAGGCGGTCGAGATTCACTGACCGAGCGAAAAAGTCGAGACGCTGCCGTTGCCCGCGGTGGATCGTATCTTCTCCATCACGGAAGGACGCTGAATCACGGGGGAACTCTGCATAGCCTGCGGCAAGGGATCGAAATGAACTTCCACAGCCAACGGTGGCTGTGGCCTGCAGCCTGCACGCTGGCTGCATTTCTGGTCTGCGGCTTCGCGCGCAGCGCAGGACAAGCGCCCTCAGAGCTGGTGCCGGCCGATTTTGTCGACGTCACAGCGCGCGCCGGCATCGACTTCGTGCATCAGGCCCCGCACAGTTCCCGGAAGTATCTGCTGGAGACGATGGGCTCCGGCGTGGCACTTTTCGATTACGACAACGATGGTCGCCTGGACATTTACCTCGTAAACGGAGCGCCGTTTCCGGACTTTGTTCCCAAGGGAACGATCCCGCAGAAGACCGGCGCTCAATACTGGAATCGTCTCTACCACCAGAAGGCGGACGGCACCTTTGAAGATGTCACCGCCAAAGCCGGACTGCAGGGTGTCGGCTACGGCATGGGCGTCGCCGTCGGCGATTACGACAACGACGGCTATGAAGATCTTTTCGTGACCTCTCTCGGCGGCAACCATCTCTACCACAACAACGGCAACGGCACGTTCGCTGACGTGACGGAGAAGGCTGGCGTGGGCGGTACGGGCTGGTCGACGTCCGCCGCGTGGGTCGATCTGGATGGCGATGGCTATCTCGATCTCGTGCTCCTGCGTTACATCCAGTGGGACTGGGACGATGTTTGGTGCGGCCCGCGCGATAACCGGGGCTATTGTCATCCCGACGTCTTCCAGCCCATCTCGATGCTCGTTTACCACAACAACGGCAACGGCACATTCACAGAAGTCGCGCACCGCGTGGGACTCGATAAGCCCGGCAAGGCGCTGGGCATCGCTGTTGCAGATTACGATCGCGACGGTCATCCCGACATCTTTGTCGCCAACGATTCCATGGTCGAATTTCTCTTTCACAACAAGGGTGACGGCACGTTCGAAGAGGAGGGACTCGAAGCGGGAGTGGCTGTCGATGCCGACGGGCGCACGTTCGCTGGCATGGGAACGGACTTCGCCGATTACGACAACGACGGATGGCCCGACCTGGTGGTCGACGACCTGGCCAACCAGAAATATGCCCTCTATCACAACGACCACGATGGCACGTTCAGCTATGACAGCTACATCACAGGAATCGGTGGATCGACGCTGCTCCACTCCGGCTGGGGCATGCGCTTCATGGATTACGACAATGACGGGTGGAAAGATCTGTTCATCGCTCAGGGTCACGATCTGGACACCATCGAAAAGTCGTTCCCGGATCTGCACTACCGGGAGGCGCCCATGCTGCTCCGCAATGTGGGCGGCAAAAAATTCGTCAATGTGGGGCCCGTCTCGGGTGAGATCTTCCACCAGAGTTGGGTGGGCCGCGGATTAGCCCTGGGCGACATCGACAACGATGGCCGGGTCGATGTCGTGATCACGGAGAACGGCGGGCCGGCGCACGTTCTGATGAATCGAACTCAAACCTCGAACCATTGGATCGGATTCAAGCTCGTGGGACATAAAAGCAATCGCGACGGGATCGGCGCCGTCATTCGCATCGACACTTCCCAGGGGTCGCAGTGGTACACGGTCACGACCAGTTCCAGTTATCTGTCTTCCGGCGATGTGCGGGCTCATTTTGGCCTGGGCGGCGATGCCCACGTGGCCGGAGTCGAGATTCGCTGGCCGAGCGGCATCGTCCAGACGCTGAAAAATGTTTCCGGCGACCAGTATCTGCGCGTCGATGAGCCATCTGCCACGGCTGTTCACTAGACAGGAACGGAATTGTTACAGTCCAGCAAATGCAAGCGCTTTGCCTATCCCGGACAGCGGGGTTATTCTTTTCGGGCAGAAGCTGTTAGGCAAAACCTTTGATTGGGAGAAAAAGAGCGATGGCACAGAGCGGTGCAAGCAAGGTTACTCCGATACACAGCGACCGGATCCTCCCCGCCGGGGCGGGGGCCCCAAATTTCACGTTGCACGCGACGCCCGATCAAACTCTGACTTTGAGTGACTTGCTGGGACGTCCCGTGATTCTGGCGTTTTATCCCGCGGACTGGAGTCCGGTATGCGGCGACCAGATGGCGCTGTACAACGAGATCCTCCCTGAGTTTCAAAAGTTTGGAGCGGAACTGCTGGGAGTGTCGGTAGATGGCGCCTGGTGTCATGCAGCATTTGCGGAGTCCCGGCATCTGCATTTTCCGCTGCTCGCCGATTTTGAACCGAAGGGAGCCGTTGCCCAGCAGTACGGCGCCTATCGAGATGCCGATGGCTTCTGCGATCGCGCTCTGTTTGTCATCGATAAGAAAGGAATCATTGCCTGGAGCTATTGCTCGCCGGTGGCCGTTAATCCAGGTGCGGACGGCATTCTGGAAGCGCTTGAGGATTTGCCGAAATAGGGGGCGTTTATGGCCACACTTAAAGTGCTCGTGACTGGCGAAGATCATGCTCAGGGTCCTGAAGACGCGGATGTGACTCTCGTGGAGTATGGCGACTACGAGTGTCCGCATTGCGGACGCGCCTATCCCATCGTGAAGCAAGTTCAGAAGCATTTTGGGAAGCGCTTGCGGTTTGTATTTCGCAATTTTCCTTTGAGCGAGATGCATCCCCACGCTGAAGCAGCCGCAGAGGTGGCGGAGTTTGCCGGCGCGCAAGGCAAATTCTGGGAGATGCACGATCGGTTGTTTGAAAATCAGGAGCGCCTGGGCGAAGCACTGTTCCTCGATCTCGACAAGGAGCTCAAGTTATCCGCCACGGCCATGCGTCAGGCATTAGCGCAGAAAACGTTCGAAGCCCGTGTGCGCGCCGACTTCACAGGCGGCGTCCGAAGCGGAGTGAACGGGACGCCGACATTCTTCATCAACGGACAGCGTCATAATGGTTCCTTTGACTTTGACGCGCTGGTTTCAGCAATTCAGCAGGTTATGATCACGGCGAAAAGTGCATAGAACGGGCGAAAGCCCGCTTTCTTCGAAGCCCCCAATTCCCCCGAGTAAAACAGGCCCCAACAAAATCAGGCAAAAAACAACAAGGAGGAAGGCATGTCAACGGCCCTTTCCACACTCGGTTCCGGAAAATCCATCGTATGGGCAATTCTGCTCATAGTCTTCGGCTTCCTGGCGATTGCGCTACCCTTCGCGACGTCCTGGGGAGTGGTTGTAGTTATCGCCTGGCTCATCGTGTTCAGTGGCGGATTCCAGTTCATCCACGCCTTCCAGTCCAAAGGCGTCGGAAGCATTGTCTGGAAGCTGCTGGTCGCGGTCCTGTATCTTACCGTCGGAATCTATTTGCTGCTCCATCCTCTGCCGGGAATCGCCGGATTCACACTTGCGTTGGCGATCTTTTTTGTTGCTGAAGGTGTGATTGACCTGGTGGCCTGGTTCCAGACTCGGAGCATCGCCGGCTCCGGCTGGATTCTCTTCGACGGAATCGTCACCCTGATTCTCGGTCTGTTGGTTTGGCGGCAATGGCCGTCGAGTTCGCTGTGGGTGATCGGGACGCTGGTGGGCATCAGCATGATTTTTACAGGCACCACGCGCCTGATGCTCAGCCTCTCGGCCAGAAGTTTGGCGCACAGCGTTGCGTAGAAGCTGGGCCACCGTCAAGGTGGCCCACCTCGTTTGTCCAGTCGTGAACGAGGTTAAGAAGGGAGAGAGAAAATGGCAGTTTCGTTCGAGAAGGACATCAAGCCGCTGTTCAGGCAGATCGACATCGACCACATGGGCAAACACAACATTTTTCTCGATAAGTACACCTATATGGCGGATCCTTCAAACGATCACGGAAACGCTCAGAGTGTCGAGGAGACTCTGGTAGACCAATCTATGCCTCCCGGCGGCCCGTACTGGAGCAAGGAGCAGTTACTCCTTTATAAGCAGTGGCGGAGCGACGGGTATCTGCCTTAGGCCGTATTCAATCCCGGCCCCGTCAGGGGCCGGGAACCTTGTTGAGGGGTACCCCCACCCCCTCTACAGCTTTTCAGGCTGCGAGGGTCTAAGTATTTCATTCTGTTAAGGACCTGCAATTTCGTCTGGCACCTACTTATTTGATTTCGGGATACTTGCGGGTATCTATTGTGGATTCATATTCCTGGGTGTCACTCATTTTTGGGTCTCGGCTATCAATTTGATTCTGCAATTGAAGTTGTCGTTCAATCAGATTGCAAAGTACTTAGCTGGGAGCTTGGCCGGAAACTGTCATTTTTTTTACGCCGCAGAGTCGATGTGTCTGAAATTGCGGCGGTTAGCCAATGTTGACAAGCTCGACAACGGACGTTGAAAAGCTCGACAACAGCGCTGGGTTCGAGACCTGTTTTCGTAAGAGCCGCGTGGGTGGTTTCAGACGAAAAAGCCTCTCTCGAAAGCGAGGATTCTTTTCTTACCCCTATCATCAGGATACCAAGGTTGGAGGAAAAAACTGCCAACTTTTCTTGGGCGTTTTGGCTGGGAAGGTCTTCCTTTTCAATACTTGTGACTTTGGTTTTTTGCACAATGCTTGACAAATTTGGTATTGTCCTGTTTCTCAGGCCACGGACCACAGTCTGGACGATGGCGAGCTGATCGCCTAAGGAACCTCTGAAGAACTTCCCGAAGCCCAGCCCATGGGGTAACCCGGGTTAGTGGAGGGTGAGGGCGAGTGAGACAGCAGAGTCTGGCGGCGCAGAGCGGGTTCGAGAGATACGGGAAGAAGACGCGGCGGGAACAGGTTCTGGAAGAGATGGAGCGGGTAGTACCGTGGGCCGAGTTAGAAGCGCTGGTGCGGCCGCACTATCCGAAGGGCGAGAACGGACGTCCGCCGATGGGGCTGGGGATCATGCTGCGGATTCACTTTCTGCAGCAGTGGTTCAACCTGAGCGATCCGGCGGCCGAGGAGGCGCTGTACGATTCGGCTGTGCTGCGGCGCTTCGCGGGCGTGGACCTGGGGCAGGCTCCGGCGCCGGACGAGACGACCATTCTGCAGTTCCGGCATCTGCTGGAGAAGCACGATCTGGGCGGGGCGATGCTGGACACGGTGAACGGTTATCTGGCGAGCCGGGGCATCCGCATCGCGACCGGGACCATTGTGGACGCGACCATTATTCATGCGCCCTCCTCGACGAAGAACGCGCGGGGAGAGCGCGACCCGGAGATGCATCAGACGCGCAAGGGCAACCAGTGGTACTTCGGGATGAAGGCGCACATCGGGGTGGATTCGAAGTCGGGCATCGTGCACTCGGTGTGCACCACGGCGGCCTCGGTGGCCGACGCGCACATGTTGCCCGACCTGCTGCATGGAGACGAACGCAAGGTGTGGGGCGACGGCGGTTATCAGGGCCAGGGCGAACTGATCCGGCAGGCGGCGCCGCACGCGCAGGATATGACCAGCCGCAGAACCAGATACAAAAACTATGTGGACGAGCTACAACGCGCGAAGAACCGGGTCAAGGCAAGAGTAAGAGCGAAGGTGGAGCATCCNNGCTGGCCCCGCTCGGGGCGTAGTGTCTTCCGAACCCGGGCAAACAACGGGTTCCGGGCCATCAGAACCACCCCGCAGCAACCCGCCGTCGATTGCACCGACCTGCGGCTCTGGTCAGCCTGGGGCAGCTTCACAACGACGGGTTGCGCAGACTTTCCCTAAGCGAATTCGCCCTGAGCTGCTTCTTCTATAAGACGATCGTTAATTGGTCCAGTGAAGACCTTCCTAGAGGCAGCCTTCAGGGCCTGCATGAGTCCGCTGGTTACTCCCTGATAAATGGATTGCACCAAAAATATCAGCGTCATCGTCCAGAGCAGTGGCGAACCGTACAACAACCTTTTCATGGCCAGCATCATCGCCCGACGATGAAATCCTTCCAGCGCTTCTCGTGTAGCCGGATTGTTTAGCGACTCCAGTGCCTGCTGCCATTCGTCCCACCATGTGGACTCCATCCGACGCCCGTAGATTTTATGGATAACAGCAGTCATCAGACCGCGAAAGACAGTGAGCTGATGTCCATAGCGGATGAAGCCGTTCATCTGCCGGCGCAGCAATGTATACGCGGGATGATCGAACGCGACATTACCGTCTGCTGCAAAGTCGAACAGTTCGTCGCGAACCGCGAACATCTTCTGCCTGAAGCCATCCAGCAAGTAAGCAGGTAGCGCCTTACATATAATCAGGGTCCAGGCTATCGCGACGGCTGAAAGCTGGAGCATGTTGGCGAGCTGCTGTTCGGTCATTTATTGGTCCTCTTCGCGTGTCGTTCCGCGTCTCGTTAGTTGGCTGGACTCTCGATTAAGATCGAGCCTCTTTTCCAGCTCTTCTGTGCGCTGCGTCAGACGCTGGCGCGTGTTTTTGTGCCGTCTGGCTTCATTAAGCCAAAGGAACGTCGTAGTGCCGGTGGCGGCTAGACTGAGCATAATCGTTGCTTGAACCTTCGCCGCAACGGCGAGCGCGAGATTGGCGATGGATGTGCGGCCAGCAAACGCCATGAGGGCGTGACCTGCTTCCCACACAAAAAAGCAGACGACCGCTGCCCAAATGACAGAGTTCCCGAACTGCCGAACGAGTTCAAAGACGTGCCCAAGAAACCAGCGCCATCCGCTGATTTGAACATCCCGAACCCCCTCAGGCTTTGACGCCACAGACAACCTTTCGGCTGCACAAATTTCGGGTCGGTTTTTGTGAGATTACACTAGCACTCTCAAGGTCATCCTGCCAATAATCAAATGGTTACGCCCCTACGCATCATCATTTCATCCCCTTCCGCAGCGACGGTCCGGGCTTCGTCCGTCTTATCCGCGACGGCAGGCGAGGACTAAGTCAGGCGCATCAGGAGCGTAATGCCCAAAACCAGCACCAGCAATGGCACCCAAAAGTGGCTGTCGGTCATGATCGCTCGCAGCATGGCCCCTCCGCAGATCGAATTATAGAGTTTAAAGATGGGATCGCTCGCACGATCTAGACTCGGCGGGCTTATCGTTCAGAGGCACCGCGCACGAAAGGAATTGAGGATATGGCGAAGCCCCACACAATCGGATCGCGCACCTTCGACACTCAGGCCGCGGCGGTCGCGTTCATTCAAGAGGTGCTTTACCGGCACCCGCTATTGGAACCGATCAGGGGCGATGACCATGCGTTTCTGCTGGAGCTTCTTAAAAAGCACCCACGCGCAGCGGAGAAGATCGGCGTTGGCGTGAAGCACTTCACCGTCGAGAAAGCGGAGGGCGGAACGCAGTGTTTCTACATCACTCGCGCCGATGGTTCACGGTCGGATTTTTCGTTTATGAAGTGCTTGAGAGGGCGAGACTGAGCTGCCGGCTTCAGAGACCTTCCGTCTTGGGAACACACGGGAGGTACACTGACGCAGCCGCATCAGTGGAGCGAACTTTTGATTTCGAATTCTGTCACCACTCCGGAACCGGCTCGCAGTTCGTCCGTTGCTCCGGCTCCGCAGATGCGGTATCGGCTGGGCATTGCCTGCGCATTTGCCGCGGGAGCGTGGCTGGGAGCGGCGGAGGCACCAGCCCGCCTGGTTGCATCGGGATTCCGGCCCTTTGCAATCTCCTTTTGCATGGTGCTTGGAGTTTTTCTGGCCCGATGGACCTTGCCGGTCGTTATGAAGGGAACGCATTCGGTTCTGCGTGACCTGCGCCAGCATCCTCATCTGATTTTGTGGGCGGTTCTCGCGGGAGCACTGTGGGCGGTTGCCAATACGCTGACGATTTTTGCTATTCGCGATGTCGGGCTCGCCATCGCCTTTCCGCTGTGGAACACGAATACCCTCGTTGGCATCTTTTGGGGATGGGCGCTGTTCCGCGAGCTGCGGGGAGCTTCAGCCGCGAGTTGGGCAAAGGTGCTGGGCGGCGCGGCTGCCATTGTTACCGGCTCTGCCTTACTCTCCGCGCTTTCCATTCATAGCTCGGCCGGCCCGCCGGGCCGCGCCCTGAACGGCATTGCGGCGGCTCTGGGAGCGGGCCTGCTTTGGGGCACGATGTATGTGCCGTATCGCAAGGCTTATCTAACCGGAATCAATCCTCTCTCGTTTGTGACGATTTTTACCTTCGGCGAGATGGGAACCATGCTCTGTTTGGCCGCCGCATTGCCGGGAGGGATTCATTCACTTTGGCTGGACCTGCATGCGATGCGCCCCTGGATCTTCTGGCTGCTGCTGGGTGGATTCTGCTGGGTGATCGGCGACCTGTTTC
>PMSS01000423.1 GCA_003167515.1 Acidobacterium sp.
CAACACCGGCCACGCAAGCAATGGTTTCTCGATCCAGTATGGGTGACGCGCGAATCGCATCACGACTGTGGGAATATCGTGTGCCGTTACGACATGTGGCACACCGCTTTCCACCGCCGCCGCTCCAAATTCATAGGTCCAGTGCGCATGAATCACGTCGCATCCTGCCTTACGCATCGCTGTCCGCAGAGCGCGGCGCTCTTCTCCAAAGAAGTCCGACATCTGAGATCGGGGACGCCGCTGAGGACAGACGTATGCCGTGATCCCACTGCCCTGTATACGGACGGTCTGCTGAACTTCGCTCGAAAGCGCAAAGATCGCAATCTCGTGCCCGCGCGTGTGAATCCCCCGCGCAAGGTTGGCCGTCAACGCGAATCGATAAGTATTGGGTATCTGCTCGCCAGCCGGAAAAAGATCAGCGAGAAGATGCAAATCTATGGGTCCGCCAACTCCGACTCTCAATCGATGAGCTCCTCGGCCGAAAGAGTCCTTATCGGTCGGCACGGATTTCCCGCCGCAACGACATTCTCCGGAATGTCCGTCGTCACCACGCTTCCCGCTCCGATCACTGTGTTATGGCCGATGGTTACGCCCTTGAGGATGATACTGTTGGTGCCAATAAATACTCTGCGTCCGATGGTCACCGGTCGGCCCGGCTCAACTTCCCTGCGTCCAACGCGTCTTTGCGGCCTCAGCGAATGAAAATCTGTATCCGCTATCGTTACATTTGCCCCGATCAGTGTCTCCGGTCCAATCGAAACGCCTGCCGCCGCGCAGATTGATCCCCCCGATATACCCACGCGGTCTCCGATGTCGATCCTCGCTCCAGGCCGAAGTGTGCGCAAGACGACAGGATGATTCACGCCAAGATCGGTCGCGAACGACACAGATACCAGCGAGATATTGCTGCCCAGTCTGCATTCGCTGCCCGGATAGATCGAAATCACTGGCATTCCGAGCGCGTGAACAGCTCTACCTCTCTTCACAGGCGAGCACATCAGTCTCACGCGACCCAGCAGCCGATAGATTCTGAAGCGGATCGACCGGAATGGCGAGAATCTGCGCAAGAACTATTGTCACCCTATGAAATCGCACCACGATGAGCGAATCTGGTAGTCGACACTTGTTTCCGAGCGGTCCTCGCGGGTGCATCGCGGACTAGATGATACCGCAGTCGAACTAGACGCTTGTTATGTGCTAATTAGGCGGTCGGGCCTACGCCGTTGGACTATACGTCGGAGCGCATTTACCAGGCTCAGTCCGCTGGCACTAAAGGAACCTTCGCGCCAATAACCGCGATCTCTACCATCCGACAGTAAGTCCGCCGGCGTCACGTATTTGCAAATCGGCTTCGCTTCGTCGCCCGTCTGGTTACCAACGAAAGGAAAGCCGATGAATGCAAGACCATCGTTCCGACGTGGTTGGCTGAGGAACAATTGAAGATTCTTCACAGCTTGTGACGTGGACGGAATAAGCGGGCGACCTGCCGCACGCTCCAACGTCGCGACGTTTTGCGCAAAAGCTTCGCACACCGCGTGGTGCAATGCGATTCTCTGGTGAACGGTCTTTGTATATGGAGCGCCAAAAACAGGCTGAGCATCCCCCCCAACGAAATGAAATCCAACGGTGGATGGATGATCGGCACTGAACGCTGCCTCAAGAATGTGACGATATCCGTCGAAGAATGCCGCGAGCTGAGCCCGCTCGGGGTCCGCCATGAAGCCACGAAGCTGATGGCCAGGCAGCGCTGCGGCACGGCGCGACAGGCAGAGGTATAGTCCCAGAATTTGAGTGGGCTGCTTTGACGCCTTCTCCATAAGAGATCCAAGTGATCGCTGGAGACGGCCATTCCAGCCTATATCAACCAAAGCCACCCTTTCTCCAGTACCCAATCCCTGCCGCAGGTAATACGAAGCTGCAGGGCCAAAGGCATGGTCGACACTTGCCGTAAAAGCATCGACGAACGAAGCATCGCGAATGACTTCCCGAAGACGGGTACGTTTCGCTGGCGGAATATTCTCGTCCGGAGAGCAACCAAGACGTGGTTGCGCAGCCGAAACGACTATCTCGACGGGCACCGCCGCTCTCTCGGCGATCGTCCGTAAGGAAAGATGTGGAGTATTGTCCAACAGCCAACTTTCAGCACCATCAATGGAAGAGCAGCCGGGAAGATGCAGTGCGTGTCTAGATGCATAAACGTAATGAACTCGAGTGTCTTGCCTGCGCTCCTGTGCTAGCGTTAGGGCTATCTTGAATGGCAGCTGCCCATCCCTAGCCAGGAAATATACGTCCTTTATCCCCTCCGATTCACACGTGCTAACAATCCAAGAAACAAATGCATGAAGAATCGGGCAAAAAACAGAAGCAAATGCCTCGATTGCGGCAGTCTCGGGCGGTAGTGTCGTCCTTTGCATTATCGAGAGTCTTGCGGCACGGCTCGCACCAGCGATCAAGGATCCGTCTTTACCGTCCTTCGCCAATCTGGCCTCATAAGGGTTCAGCATCGCGCCAGTAAAATGACGCGCCTTCAGGCCGCAAGCGCGAACTCGACGCACGTCAGCCACTGGGTTGTCTCCGATATGCCACTCGTGAGACGGATATTCAGCAGCGAGCATCTTCCAAATACCGCCGCTTGCCTTACTTGTTCCCACGGCACTCGATACAATTACTCGACCCGGGACAATGCTGGGCGCGAATCGCTTCAACATGTTTCGAAATAGAGACTCATCGTGGTACATATCGGAGACAATGAAATCCCCGGTTCGGACTTGCGATAATACGGCGGTTACCGGGGCGATCAACTCCTCTTCAAGCTGCAGTTCCAGGCGACGCGCGCGATCCTTCGTGTTCGCATCGAGAGACAGGTAATCATATATCTGTCTTAATGAGACCTCACGATTAATCGATGCCCGAGCGGTCGCTTCCGCCGCTATTCGCAGAGAACGAAACTCAGGGACGCCTATCCGTTCACCGACTAGGGAAAATATATCCGTTGGCTCGGCGACCAGGCGAGTTACGACGGTATCGTAGAAATCGAAGCTACGCATTGTCTTTTCGACACTCCACGAGCAGGTTGAGCGACAATGGTATCTTCCATCCGTTTGCGCCTAGCTCGCCTACGGCTTCCATGCGTCGAAGGATCCGAGCGATGCGCTGAAACGCCCAAGGAAGAATTGAAGGCCGCGGAATGAGCGGGAGTCGTGGTCGAGCGATGAATTCATATGGCAAGAAGTTGACGTCTCTAAACCCCGTGTTTAGCAACAAAAAGTCGAGACTAAGCTCAGTGAACGACACTTCGTGGGTCCAATCGCCGTAACGCCACCTGAGTCCGAGGGTGGAGTTGGCGTTCGGCACACTGACAATTAGCCTCCCGTCCTGTGCGAGCAGCTTCGACACAGCAGAGAGGGTGAGCACTTGTTCATGCTTGCCCATATGCTCCAAGACATCCATCATAAACACCAAGTCAAACATCGCCGTGGTGCCCGTCGCCAAACTAACGAGATAATCACGGTCTACGGCGCGACACGCCAATCCGCGGCTCTGCCCCAAAGCCACCTGCTCCCTGCTAATGTCTATCCCGCGAGCGTTCGTGAAGCCGAGACGTTGTAGCGCATTAAGGAGAAGACCATGTCCACAACCGAGATCCAAAATCCGGGAATCGCGTGAAACAGTCTTTAGAGTAGGCTCCAGCAGCCGCCTGTAAAATGCGACAGCGGAGTCAAAGTCGGATTGACTGCCGTCGTGGAAGCGCCGGTAGTAGATTGTGTAATCCATTGATTCGTATGAGCCCTCGTCGTGGATAGACGGCTTATGGCACGCTGAGCACGGCGGTTGACGCGTCGGTGTCGGTAAACCGAGCAAGAGTGAAATAGCGGCGCACATACAGATAGTACGGAATCAGGCCGATCGCGATCTGGCTGACAATTGATCCGAGAACCACTCCAGGAATACCGACGCGGCGGGTGAGGTAAACCGAGATAAGAATATTTATTGAAGCGCCGATCAAGGAGAGGATTACCTGAAAACGCACCACGGAGATTCCGTTAAGGAACATTGCGACGGCAGAGCTGACTGCGCTTACGACTCCCCACACCGCGAGGCTTCCGAGCAGCAAGGGCGACGGATGTATCTGGGGGCCAACCCACAGCGCAATCAGCTTCGCCCCAACCAGAGCGAGGACTCCACCCAACCCTATTGAAATGGCCCCTACAAGAATTAACGAGCGATACAAAGTGTTGCGAATCCATGAAAGGTCACGCCTCTCCAATGCTTCGCCGTATGCGGGCCAGAGCGGTGCGATCAGAAATGAAGTTACCATTGCCCCGACGCTAAAGAGTCGAAATGGAACAGCGTACTGTGTTACGGCTTCAGGTCCCAGAATTCTGGTTAGCACGATGTTGTCCGAGGAAAAGCCAACGGCTCCCGCGATTTGTAACGCGAAGAATAATGCCCCTATTCGAACGAGATCTTTCGAGGACTCCCATCTAAGGAAGCGCCACGACGGGAAGAGCCACGGGCGCCGGCGGAGCAATGCCACTCCGTTCATGAGCAGTGTCAGAATAGGTGCACCTGCGATTGCGAGCACGAGTAACGCCAAGGATCCGTGATAATGAATCACTATAAGCAGCGTGAGCAATGAGAGTACGCTGCCCGATGATGTCCACAGGTTCGACTGATAACCCTCTTGGTATCCGGATTGAATGCGAGTCACGATGCTGGCGGGGATGTTCAGCAGAAAACATGCGGAGAACGCAGCAACCGCCGGACCGGTCTCAACCACAGCCTGATACGAATGGACCCGGAATAGTGACGCCCAATGAACCGATGGATAGAGAATAGTGAAAGCAAGCCCAAGGGCAATTGAAATTGCGCTCAGGATGAGCAGTGCACTCGAGACATATTGTCTCGCCAGCAAACGATCGTCTCGGCCGTGTGCTTTCGCGATACCATTCATGAGCCCATTGCTAATGCCAAGATCGGAGAAGCTCAGAAACGCGATTACGGAGCTAATCGTCATCCATAACCCATATCGCTCTGTGCCGAGATAGCGAACTGTCAGAGGGACCGACACCAAGCTGGCGGAGATGCTGACAGCCCTCGACATTCCTGCCGCTAGCGAGGTTAGAGCAGCCCGCCTATAGCGTTCTTGGGATCGCCCTTCAGGAGTAGAGATATCGAATGGCCGTAAGCGCAGATACTTGAAACGTGATCGAAGGGGCATCGTTGTCGTGCGGTCCGACCCGCGGGTTAAAGTGGATTCGTTTGGATCAGCGCGCGTGGCTTGCTTTGGATTCGTGTGACATCGACTTGCAGTGTCTCTATGCAGCTGGAGTAGTCAGATTGGGCTGGATCGGCGCTCGGTTCTTTAAGTGTCGACCTTACGAATCACATCGATCGGTCGGCCGATTGGCGATAATGGGCACTTCCGTAGCATGTGCTGTACGAGTGCCCGTCAAGAGAAAACCGGCGGCTCATCTGATTCAGCACCACGCCCACAACATCGGCCCGCAGTCGCGCCAGCAGCGAAATTACTTCCACCACCGCGCGCCTCCGTGTCTTGCCTGCCTGGCTTACGATCACAACCCCGTCGGCGGCAGCCGCCATCTGCAGGCACTCGGCAAAGCCCAGCACGGGCGGCGAATCCAGGATGATCAAATCGTATTCGGTACCAAATTCCGTCAGGAGCGTGGAAAGCCGAGGTCCGATCAGGTTCGCAGCTCGGTCTGACGCGGGACCCGACGGAAGGAGGCTCAAGTTCGGCCGTCCCGCAACGGAGATGATCGCTTCTCTCCAGGGTAATTCGCCGCTCAAAACATTGGAGAAGCCGCTCTTAGGGTCCGAACCAAATTGCGCCTGAAGACCGGGACGCCGTAGGTCACCATCGACCAGGAGTGTTTTCTTCCCACGTTCGGCGTTGGCAATGGCGAGATGAGCAGCAATTGTGGTTTTACCCTCTCCGGGCGCGGCGCTCGTGACGACTAATGAGCGCAGGCGGTTATCGAAGTCCGAAAGCAAGATGGTGTTCCGGATTGTCCGAACCGACTCCTCGAAATCCGAGGTGGAGCGATAACGATCTTTTCTCGGCTTGCGTTCGATGGCGGCGACCGGTTCGTCTACCGCGAGCTGCTGTACCTTCGCCGCAACTCGATCGAGAGGAACCGTCCCGATCACATCGGTGCCAAGGAAACGGCTGGACTCCTGAGGATCGCGTAAGGTGGTGTCGAGTCGGTCTTGTGTCATTACAGCGGCGACGCCTAAAAGACTGGAGAGAATAAATGTAAGCGCCAGATTGAGCGGCATGTTGGGAGAGACGGGATGGAGCGGGGGACGAGCCAGATTGGCGATCCGGATGTTGTTGTTCTGGAAACCAGCGTTGATGTCGGCTTCCCGGATCTTCCGTACGAGTTCGTCATACAGGCTTTTATCTGCATCGGCTTCGCGCTTCAGTTGTTGATACCCAAACGATTGAGAATTGATACGATCCCATTCCGCCTTGGTATCAGCAACCGCTTTCTGAAGGATCTGCTCACGGTTGCGCGCTTCAGCATATTCGACCTCGATCCGTTTGGAAGTGTTGGCACGCGCAGCTTGCACCTGCCGCTCGACTTCGGCCACCTCCGATGCAGCCTTCGCATATTCAGGATGGCTAAATCCATAGGTCGATTTCACCAGGGCAAAGCGTTGGTTTGCTCGATTAAGCGTCTCCATCAACTGAGCGAGATTCGTCCCCTGCGCCGATACTTGAGCGGCGGCCAAGGACCCGGCTCTCATCGCATTCCACGCCGCCTCTTTACCAGCTCGGTCCGCCTGAGCAGCAGTGTACTCCGTGTTCAGCTGAAGCAGGCGCGCCGAGAGAATATTGGTTTTTTCGTCGGGATTAACGACATCAAGGTCCTTTTCGAACTGGGCAAGCGCCTCGCCGGATTTTTCCATTTTTGCCCTCAACTCGCCCAGCTGCTTTTCCATAAACAATGCTAGGCCGGCGGACGAACGTATCCGGATGTCGTATGTATGGGCTAGATAGGAATCCGCGACTGCGTTTGCGACATCAGCGGCGAGCGCCGGACCAGAAGCGCGATAGCTGATCTTCAACAGATAGGTGTTTGGCGGACGAGTCACACTCAACTGCTTCAGTGTCACCGGGCCTCGTGCCATATCTTCAGCCTCCCGGCCAGTCAGCCTCGTCAGCTGACCCTCGCTTTCCAGAAGACGGTATTTTTCAGCAACGGATCGCACAACTGCGTCAGACTGAATTTGGTCGATTTGCGTTGCGAGAAACTGATCAGCGTCGCTTAGGGGGGTTGCGGGACGGGCTGAGCCATCCCCGATCACTTCGGCGGGTGCATTGCGGTCAATATCGACGGTCGCTGTTGCCTCATAGAACGGATGTAGGCGCGCGGATACAAGCCATACGATCGCCATGCAGATCGCTACAAAGACAACGATCTTCTGAGCATTCCGACGCAAAACCCAGAAATAGTGGGAGAGCGGAATCTCCGGGCCTTCTACCTCAAAGTCCTGAACGGGAGACTGGACATAGCGTCCTCCGAACGATACGTTTGCGGATTGTCCGGGAGCAAGCAATTCGATATTGCGCGGTGACTCAGGCATCTGGTTCCTCATCGTGTTGCATAAATGGTTGCAGCGCCCAGTGCACCGCCCAGCCCCAATGTTGCTTCGAGGACACCCAGGCTGACCCGCGTTCCGGTAGCGCTCGGCACGTAGAGGATGTCGTTGGCCATCAAGGGTACGTCCGGAGACTTACGCTTCATAATTTTCTTGAGGTCCACCGGGATTTCGTTCCTGCCGGCGGATCCACCCTCGACGCGATAGATGTACGCTTCGTGGGAGGGAAATTTATCCAATCCCTCCGAAAGCGCCAACGCTTTCATAACGCTGCTCGTTGAGCCGTCTCGA
This sequence comes from Acidobacterium sp., assembly GCA_003167515.1. Taxonomy (GTDB): domain Bacteria; phylum Acidobacteriota; class Terriglobia; order Terriglobales; family Acidobacteriaceae; genus Palsa-343. The sequence goes on from PMSS01000423.1 coordinate 7,918, forward strand.
ATAAAAAACGAGCCGGGTTTCTTTACCTCGCCGAGGACAAAAATCCGTCCCGCCTCCGGAACGCGAATCTCCTCACCGCCCTGGAGTTCGACGTTAAGACTGGAACTCTCCGCAGCCATGAGATCGTTGACTGGAATTCTCTGAAAAAGAGGTGCCCCTGCCGAACCATGCCTGCTGAGCAGAATTTCGGATCCGGCATCCTCAGAAAGGCCACCCGCGCGCGCAATGGCATCGAGCAGCGTCACAGTTCCCGTAGCTTGGAACGTGAGAGGATTCTTCACAGCCCCGGAGACTATGATCGGGCGGCTGCGATATTCCACCATGGATACCGTGACTACTGGGTTGACGAGGACATTCCCTTTAATCAGAGCTGTCGTGATCGCGCGTTCGAGATCAGATGGGTAGAGGCCAGCGGCACGGATCGGCCTCTGCAGCATGGGTAGACGAATATCGCCGTCCGAGTTGACTCGGACGGCACGCGTCAATTCGGGTGAGTCATAGACTGTGATGCCTATGAGATCGTCGTTTCCAATCTTTTCCACGGGCAGGTTCGAACTGTCGCCAAACGACATCCCGGGAGCTGTATGGCTCAAGTTTCCCGCTTCTTGGGACCATAGGGGGCTGCCAACGACGATGGTCAGCAAGAGCGTTATTAGGTTCTTCATCGAGACCTCCGGATTCCGTGTGACAGGGCGAGCAGGAGAGGACCCTCGACAGCCTTCGAAGTTACCCAACCGGCTCGCAAGCTAGATAAGCCAGATGTTGCGCGATCAGACTCGAGGGCGGCACAGTCGTGTCCCCTGTGCACCACCTTACGCCGCTCCTGATCCGCGCAGGACCGCTGGAACAGTTCTTGCCAGGATCTTAAGGTCCAGCCAGAGCGACCATTCATCGAGGTATTTCAAATCCAGCAGCATCCACTGATCGAAAGATACAGTGCTTCGACCGCCGACCTGCCATAAACACGTGATTCCAGGTTTGACACTGAAACGACGGCGTTGCCAGTCTTCATTGAATCCCTCATAGTCACGAACCGGAAGCGGTCGCGGGCCGACCAAACTCATGTCCCCCTTGAAAACGTTTAAAAGTTGAGGCAACTCGTCAATACTGCTTCGCCGAAGGAACCACCCGATCGTAGTGATTCGTGGATCGTTCTTGATCTTGAACACCGGCCCTGTGACCTCGTTCTCGGTCTCGAGGGTGCTCATCAGCTTCTCGGCGTTAGGCACCATCGTACGAAATTTGTAGATCCTAAAGCGCCGTTTGTTGATGCCGATGCGTTCCTGAAGAAAGAAGACCGGGCCTCGGGAGGTCAACTTGATCGCGGTTGCCACCAAAATGAGGAGGGGAGACAAAATCATCAGAAGAGTGAAGGAAACGAGGACATCTAGGAGACGTTTGGCGGTCACCGGCCATCCTTCACCGGCACCCGTTTTGGTCGCGATATAGTGACTGCCGTCAAAATCTTCTGAATGCCATCGCGCTTGTCTAAGGCCGAAGGTATCGGCATTGAGGCGAAGAATGATTCCATGGTGCGCGCAGAGATTCGCGACATCGAACCAGCGATGATAAAAGGATCCAAACGGTAGATAGATTACTGCCTCATCGACGACATTCCTACGCAAAAACTCACCAAGACCCGAGTAGTCACTAACGATTCGAAAACCGCTGCGGTGAAATTCCGGCACACCGAACCAAATGTCATCGACGAAACCGAGTAGACGGTATCCGAGTTCCGGACGCTGGACGATTGTATGCGCAAAGGCAACAGCGCGAGGGTTGGTTCCGAAGATCAGCATGAAACGAAGGTTTCGACCCCTGACCCGTACACGGGACAGCAGACCTCGCATCAGAAGTCGCGAGAGGACAATTATGACAGTTGTGGTTATCCAGAAGATACAAAGGAATGGCACAGTAGCCATGCGAATGCTGAATGCCGCACTGATGGCCACAAAACACGCTGTCGATAATGTGGTTGCTTTCACCGCGTCGGCTAATTCTGATACGCGTCTCGAGAATCGGCGAGAGCGATAGAGGCCGACGACTCTGAACATGGCGTGATACACAAACAGCGCCAAGGCGAAGATCAGAAAGTCGGATACCCTCGCCCTCATAGACAAAAAATCCTGCAATGAGGTTTCGTGCTGGGTCTTCACAATGAAGGCGGTTGTCAGACTAAACGAACATATGACAAAGACCAGGTCCAGAGCTTTGAGAAGCGCAATGGGCAGTTTGTGCCTAGTGGGAGTCATGCTGGCTCTCCGCTCGCAATCCACTGGGAACGATGTGGCGCAACGTGGTTGACGATGAAAGTAGTCAAGGAAGAACTCGGGATAAAGCTTCGCCCTGTGAGTCCCAAGNNCCGAACGGGGCGCCAAGAAGAAAGTGCTTGCGACTAAGTCAGGACATGGCGTGTCAATTGGTCATCATTGAACATGCCGCGAACCCCGAAATAGCCAGAACCCGGTTGCTCAGCCACCCGCGTGACCTTACCCACACACTCGATTCTGATTTCCTCAGCAGCTTGATCCGGTGACGGTATTAAAACCTCAACTCTCACGTCCGCTCCGATAGGTGGGCATCTGCTGCTCAGAATGAGCGCACCGTCCAGCGCGACGTCGGTGGTGAAGCCCCCTTCGGTATGCTCCATCCCGTCGTTCCAGTGGAAGATAACGGGCAACCGCAGTTTGTATCTCATAGCAGTTCTGCGCTCGAGGATCGGACCTGGGGGCATGGTCGACGCCAGAATAGGCAGGTTCCGACGCCGCCACAAGATGGTGAATGTTGGAAAATTAACGAGTCGAGGGAGGTGGTGGAGCGGCGCCGGTTTCTCTGCGAAAAGTTCAACGGAAGCTGCATCAGCCTGCGTTTCCAGAGAC
>PMSS01000342.1 GCA_003167515.1 Acidobacterium sp.
AATTAATGACTCAGGAGACTAGCCACCACCAACTCGCCGACCCGTCTCGCTGGCCGAGGCAGCCCCGCATCTTCCCCCTCCCCAGCTTCCAGAAAGACATCGAACAAAACCGCAAACAACCCCTGCCGCCCCGCCAACCGATCCCGCCGCTCCCGCAAAAATCCAAACCGAAACGCCGACCACCCTTCCGCCTCCCGCAAAAACTCCGCCGAGAAAAATGCATGCGACTCCGCCACCGCCATCAAAATCAGCGACCGCCAGCTCATCCGCAGCAATCCCTTCAGCATCGCGCACCCGTTCGGCATCCGATCCATCCGCGCACTCACCGCCTCGCTCAGATTCAGCAGCTGCCTCACCAAATCATCCAGCCGCTCACCCCGCGCCGCCGCGCCCGAAAATAAAGTCACAGACCCACGTTGCAAATCCTCCCGGATGTCCTGTACATCGTCCCCCAGCTGCAAGAGCACTCCCCAATCGAACGCGAACCCGCTCTCCTCCGCGCTCAGCCAGGGCTGCGCCAGACAAGCATCCGCCACCACCGAGCTCCCGCCCTTCGCGCAACTCACCCGCAACAGCTCCTCCACCGAGCACTCGCTCCGAACCTGCGCCAGGCTCTCCTCCTGCGCTCGATGAATCGCCAGCAGACAATCGAACACCTGCGGATAAACCGCCCGCGGATACTGCTCCTCAATCAGCGCCACCAGCGCCCAAATCGCCGCCTCCCGATCGTCCCCGGCCGCCGCCATCTCGCCGCGCAGCCGCCCCCGAAACCGCTCGCTGAAGCGCAGCTTCGCCTCACGCGTCACGCCTTCGCGATCCAGATAATTGTCACTATATGGATACAGCAGGCTGTACCCCAGAATCGCTGGCGTCAGCCTCACTCGCTCTCCTAGCAGCGGCTGCAGTCCGCAAGCGGTCCACGCATTCCGGCTCGCCTGAATAATGTCCGCCTTGCTCAGCGTCGGATCAAATTGCCGCGCCCACCGTCCCAGTTGCGTTCCCACCGGCAAAAAATCATCCGTCAGCAGATCAATCGCGTCGTCCCCCAGATCCAGAGCCGTAGCCGAAAACCGCGCAAACGCCGCCACAACCCTGTCATAAATCTCATCACGCCCAGCCTGGCTTCGGGCCCTCAACCCGCGAGCCCGTTTCGCCTCCCGCTCGACGGCGCGCAGCCCCTCGTCGTAAGCCTTTTCCCTCTCCCGCTGCTCTGTTAACGAATACCGCCGCCCTTCCGGCGCCGGACGCCCCCCACAAGCTTTCCAAACCTCAATCGTCCGCCCAACCTCCGCCTCTACCCACGCCCAGTCATAAACGCGATCCATGCCCAATCGTACGAGAACCACAACCGCACAGTTCCCCCATCAATTTCCCCCTTGACTCTCGAACCCATGCAAAGGTTCATACTCAACTCACCATGAACACCATGCGCGATGGCGTACTCACCACCGGCCAGCTCGCCGCCGCTGCCGGCGTCAGTGCAGATACCATCCGCCACTACGAAAAGCTCGGTCTCCTCGCCAGGCCGTTGCGCACAGAAGCGAACTACCGCCTCTATCCGTCCCACGCGCTCCTCCGCGTTCAAACCATCCGCAGCGCTCTCAAAGCAGGATTCAGCCTCGCGGAACTTGCCGGCATTTTTCGTGAGCGCGACGCCGGCGGAACACCTTGCCGCCGAGTCGCATCCATGGCGTCCGGCAAGATCACCGCACTCGACCGCCAGATTGCTGAGCTTACCGAGCTGCGCAGCTGGCTCGCCGCCACCGTCGCAAACTGGAATGCCCGCCTCGAACGCACTCCACCCGGTAAAACGGCCGGCCTGCTCGAATCGCTTGCCGAACCTCAACAAATCAGGAAAGGAGCCACCCATGAAAATCGTTGTTCTAACCCCAGCCCTCACCTCGATTCTTACCTTCAGCCTCGCCGCCGTCGCTCAATCCACAACGTCCCCCGGCCAGCAGCAAAGCGCGCCTGACCCGCACGCTGCTGGCATTGACATGCGCGGCGACCACGCCATGGGCTTCTCACACCAAGCCACCGCCCACCACTTCACGCTCCTCTCCGATGGCGGAATCATCGAAGTCGATACCAAAGCCGAGAACGACGACGCAACCCGCGATCAAATAAGGATGCACCTGACCCATATCGCCGCTATGTTCAGCGCTAACAACTTCGACGTTCCCATGTTCATCCACGACAAAGTGCCGCCCGGCGTCCCGACCATGAAAAACAAGCACGACGCCATCACTTACACCTTCCGGCCCACCGGCCAGGGCGGACAGGTCCGCATCACCACCCACGATCCAGACGCGCTCCAGGCCGTACACGACTTCCTGATGTTTCAGATACAGGACCACAGAACCGGCGACCCCACCACTGTGAAATCATCGTCCTGAGGCATGCGAATCCGCACTCCCCTTCCTGTCCTGATCCTGGCCGTCTTGCTCCGCTCCCTCGCCGCCGCGCAGACCATGCCCGCCATGCCCGGCATGTCCCAGCTCTCCGGCGGTGTGAAACTCAAGCTCACTTCGCCGGTCATGACTTCGGTTCGTCGTGAAGGATCGGAATGTGAGTCAGGATGAGAATTTGGCCGACGCGGCTGGGGGTCGAAAGCCGGTCCCGCGAGCTTGTGCATCAGGTCAGCGATTTTGGATGCCGGTTCAGAATTGAGGATTATTGCCCACTGGTCTAGGCTCAAATACGTTTAACTCCCGAGCATCCGCCTCAAAATCAACTTCGCTAACGACACGCTATCAGGAACAGCGCTCATCAGTTTCGGTGTCGGCGTGGCGATGTCGTCTCTCGCGAGTCGAACAGCACAGATGATGGAAGCGGCGATGACCAGTGTAGACGCGAATCGGTCTTGCTGGAACTGTTCCGTCTCACGGACGATGGCTCTCTTCACCGTGCTGAGTCAAGTCGCCTGTGAATCAACGAAACAATCGAAAGGATGTCCTCGGCGTCTTCCTTATTCATAGACCAGCGAATTCTGGCTTCGTGGGCGGTCGGGTTCCGGAACATCCCGAAAACGCCCTTAACGAGGTTCGCAAAACCGCTCTGTTCGCTTCTCTGGCTTTCAGTAATCAAATCGTTGATTGCCAATAGTGGGGTTGACCCGCAGAGCGTCAAGTCAACCAGCTTTGCGCCGTCATCACTCATCCCCGACTTCGAACGGAGCTTTTCGGCGATGCCCTTCGCGGACTCAAGTACTGCGTGAAAATAGTCGTCAGCCAATAGTTCCGCTTTGCAGAAGCGCAAAACATCGGGATGTACACCCCGCGTTTTCAATTCAGCGCGAAGTTCATCCGCACGACGTTGAGCCTCTGAGATTGTAGACGCTCGGTCAACCGCATTAATCCGACCATCAACGCTGACGGCTAAGCCGGAGAAGGCGAGAGCGCGATTGAGATTCGCACGCATTGACTCGAACCGCTCCGGGCATTTGACATACCTCTCCGGCCTCATAGCCTGTCGGATAAATTCCATAATTGCGCGGCGGTTCTGGCTATGGTTCTGTCGTTCAACGAATGCGTTATGCAGCCTCTTCCACTTGGTAATGCCCGGTTCCGGGTCGTTCATCTTCAGGGATGCCAAGAGATGGCCAATCTCTGACCCCGTCAGACCCTCCGAAGTATCACCCAAGGCAGCGGCTATCGCCTCAATCTCGCTTTGCGAGAATCGCCTCTCCATAGGCTCCTTTCCGAACGCAAGCCTAATCCCACATCTCGTAGGGGCTATAAGGTCTCCATCCTGTATCAGTGAGTTGTGCGAAAAGTTTGTCGAACTCAGTCTTACCTTCACTGAAGTCTCTCACCGCGACTTCGCTGATGGGACTTGACGCTTGCTTTCCCCAGCTTTCGCCACCCAACAGAAGTACACGCCATCCCTTCGGTTCATCGTGCTTGAGAACCAATTCCCGGTACGGGGTGTCCCGCTCCGGCTTCACCTGATAGAACGCTTGAATCATCTTTGTCCTCTTTACCTTGAATCTTATTGGGTGGGCGTTTGCACTTTGCGAGTGATGGAGAATCCATCATTAAGGTCACCGCGCCATTTGGGGGAGTCTGGTTTCGGTTTTCCTACGGTCACGAACAGAAATTCAAGCGTTGTAAGCGAATTCGCCAGTCGGAGAGCATCTGTAATCGTCCAGTCCACAGGCGCTCTGCCGTGTAGTATCCAATGACGGTTGATGAATGTCGGTGGCTGCTGAGTGAAGTCGCTATCAGCGAAGACGCGGCTCAAGAACATGACTCCCGCTCTCCAGAAAATCGCCTCGAACGTGTCTTGCTCATGCCATTTTTCACGTTCCAGAGTCTTGAATGGAAGGGTGTTCCTCACTGTTACGAGCGAGGCCTTCACAAGTGCGTTTGAAAGATACCCCTCCATGACGGTCAAAGTGGCCGGTATAGCGACGTAATGTCTGCCCGAAAGAATGCTTGCGATAATGTCGTCAATCAGCGGGTGCCATTGTGACAGCTCCTGCATCTCCGCCAGACGCTTACCGAGTGCGCTTAGATTCTCACCGTCATTTGCCATGAAGCCATCTGTGAAGTAGCGGTCTAGCTCTTCAGGTGACTTCAGATGGAGCGTACGGACTTCGCTAAGGCCGAGCCAATCCGGCAGCGTCCAGCCGCAGTCGGCCATGTGGATGATTGACTTCTCATGGTCACTGATGACGGTTGTCCAATCCGTCTCGACGAGTCTTTTAACGACCGGCAATACCTCGTCAAGAAACGGCCTCAGCCTTCTATTCAGTTCCTCCATTGTTGCGGTGACTGTGTTTGCGAACTGAGCGAACTGCGCTTGTACCTCCAATAGGGTGTTGCTGTAGGGCATCAAGTGCGGCACGAGGGCATTCGCAAGGTAATCTCGCAACGTCTGGGGCTCAGGAGAGTCGGGAGATGGCCTTTCCTTCTTTTCGCTCATACCTCGCTCTTTTCGTCAGGAATGCATCCGTTGTCCCTTGGCGAAGAAAAAATCTATCACCTGACCCGTTGTGAATCTCACCCTGATGCGGTCTTGTCCATCAGGTCTTCCGGGAAACGGGCCTTTTGATTCTCTATCGACTTCGACTACTTCTGCTCCCGATTTTCGGCAACCGTTGATGAAGCCTTCAACCGGGATGCCGGGAGGCAAACCCGGAAGCGGATAGACCGCAATATCAGCGTCATGGTCGCTCTCAGATTTCTCCGTCAACGAGCCAACCAGCTCAAAGGTCATTTTGTCCGTCCAGAACTGGTTCAGCGTCTCCACGATTGCGGTGAACTGTTCGCGTGTGTGTTTCGTCACTCTAGTCGCCCTTTACTGCCTGAAGAAGAGCGTCACCGTTCGATTCGTTCAGGCACCTTCCGGAACACTCGATTGTAAATCGTGTGCCAAATCGACCGACTCCTCGATGGCCGCGCAGGTTCACCCCGCACGTTCACCTGCGGTTCCCGTGCCAGCCGAATACCGGCGATGAGGCACGCGCTGAGGTAGACCGCGTCTCGGTTGATTCTCGGCAGGTGAGCATCGGGGGCAGCGTCATCGGGCTCCGGGGGTGCTGCTGAGGTTGTCGTCACGACCGAGAGAACCTCTGAGCCGACCCTCACCGAAAAAGTGAACAAGCTCAACCGCGATGTGATTGAAGCGGGAAATCGCCCCAGCGGTGAAGACGCACGCGGCGACAGCAACTCAACCTCTACCCCATCGGAATACCGTGCTGAAAACAGCGGCTTTACGCGGTTCGGTTTAGTGCGAACTTAGCGAAATCCGGAAATTTTTGACGGGAATTGGGGCTCAGAAAAGTGTACGGTTAACGCACCTAACCCTCTGACCCAACTACAGTTCGAACTCAGCGATAAGGAGACGCGTTTTTGTCCCCCAATGAGACCGACTGCTCCCAATTCCGAGGAGTCGGCAACCCTTAAGCCAATGAACAAATTGGTTTTATTGGTCTTGCTTGACAAGCTGGTGCCGAAGAAGGGACTCGAACCCCCACACCCTTGCGGGTACATGGACCTGAACCATGCGCGTCTGCCAATTCCGCCACTTCGGCCCGAAGAGTCCTGCGCAGATCACGCTGGACGGCAGCAATTCCTAGTGTTACAAAGGCATCAAACTGTGTCAATCACGCGCCCCATGGCGCGCTCCGATCCGCCACAGCGCGGCAGTCTCCGCCAGAAAGAACCTCCCGATGACCCTTCCCGCTCAGCCCAAGCCCATCCCCGAGCAGCAGGCCAAAGAGATTCGCCGCCTCTCCCACGATCTCAGCAATGCCCTCGAAATTATCCTCCAGACCAGCTTCCTGCTCGGCACCGTCGATCTCGACGAGGACGCCAAAAAGTGGCGCACCATGCTCGACAACGGCGTGCAGCAGGCCGCCGAAATCAACAAACAGCTGCGCGAGTACATCCGCGGCAACAGCTAGGGCCGGTCAGGCCCGTCCCAAAACCGGCGCACCAAAAGTGAGATAATAGAAATGCTGTCAGGGATTCCCTGCTGCACCCTGGAGGGGGCGTCACGGTTTCGACGGGATTGCTTGCGGCAAAGAGGCATGCCGGGGTCTGGGCACCCGTAATCGCCTGGAAAACCATAATTGCCAACAATCAACTGGCATACGCAGCTTAATTAATTAAGTTGCCGTTCTCCGCGGCTTCGCCTGTGGGCCGGGGAAGGACGTCGCACAGCAGGCTGGTTGCCGCCGCTCGGTCCGTGTGGCAGTGACGAGATCATCGGACTAGTTTCAGGCGTTTCTTGTCCGCTCTGAGCGCCGGAAGCGAAACTACTGAACGGACTGAGCATGGAGTCTCTTGGCTGACAACGATTTCGGACGCGGGTTCGACTCCCGCCGCCTCCACCATTATGTAAGTGGTTGTACGATTCATCGTTGGCTTGTCCAGCCAGAGTAGAGCCTCAGCAGATGCGTGACGGGCCTGCCGTGTGCGGCGTCTACATGCGACTGCGTCTTGCGAACCGCCTGTCGCACATGAAGAGTGGCAGCCGAACAGCGAACTCCCGCAGAAGAACGTCGTACTCGCGATACGGCATGTACAGCATCCCCGCCAGATCGCTGGCGGTGGTGATCTTCTCCCGCCTGCTCCCGATCTGCACCGTGCGCTTATCGGAGTAGTTGAAATAGAAGTACGGCTTCCCGAGGCCTATGGCGGTGCCGATTTCAATGAGCGTGTTCGGGCGGGCCTCGGTCTCGCGGTCATCGAACACGGAGAAATCGCTCTTGCGGATGCGGTCGAGGATAACCCCGAAGACCGGCCCGTTGGGACTGTCGGAATCCGAATACCAAGGCTGAATCCCGTATGCCTGAAAGAGGATGGCTAGATTATGGCGGTGGTTGGGAGTCACGGCATCGCTGAAACGGTGGCCGACGAACGCCTTCAGCTTCCGCCTGATCAGGATCTTGTGGCTTATCGGAAGAATGCTCGGCAAGTCGGAGCCGCTGATCGACCGGAAGTGAACCAAGTCGAATGCGTAGCCCGCGAGTTGGGGAGCATCGCCAGCCAGAATGCTCTTTGCAAATGCGTTATAGAAGCCCGTCACCTGCATGCGTCGCAGTTGCCGCTTTTCCAGGCCCTCGTACTGGTGCAGAAGGTCGCAGACAGCTTTAATCTGTGCGGCGATCACGGCCAGCTTCGCCATCGGCTAGGAAGCCGCCTGTCTCACCAATTCCCGGGCTTTGGAACGGGTCAAGCCCTCATCCACCAGATTGTTCTCAAGGTTCGTCTCCCAGGTCGGCGACGACTTCCGAAAGCGAACCGCGAAGCTGCCGGAGTTGGGCGAGCGGAAACGGACAGAAACGCGCGACGTTCTGGTCGGCGTCTTTTTTGTCGTACGCTTAGTAGCCACGGTCTCCCCCTCCTCTCAGCATACAAGGTCCGACTCGGGCTGGAAAGAGCTTTCCCGCAGCCACTCGCATCCGTTCAAAATTCAAATAACGCCTCACCCCTCCCACCTTCGGCCCATTGACTCTGACCCATTCGTGGCGTTGTCCCCGCGCAACCCCCGGCGAGACGATCTTCATACTGCCGCGAATTCCGGCCCACCCGTGCTGAACGGCCGCAGCCCAGCCTCGCCATGCCATCCCTCTCCCATTCCGCAGGCGCCCCATGAGTGTCGCCCGGATTGCCCGGCGCGACTTCACTCTCAGGTGAAACTAAAAACCCTTTAGCCGGTGGAGCGTCCGTGCGGACTCCCCAACCGCTAAAAGGTTCTCTGGTTGGGGTCGCCGGCTGCTCCCTTTCGGGAACATCCTCATTGAAGCAAACGTGCAGGATCGCGCAAGGGTGGGGTGGGGATAACTAATTTCCGTCCACTATTAAGCGGGCGAGGTCCTCAGCCATGGTTGCAACACTTTCGAGTAAACCAGTCATTATATTCATAGCGGGACCCACAACAGATCGAGAGGAGTGGGGCCTAGAAAGATAAGTGACCAATTGATGCTCAACGTCAGCCACGTGGCCTTCGAAATTTGCGATGTCGGCGGTGATCTGTGGCTGGAAAAGAGCCGCGTACGAATTCAGCAAGCTCCAATTTTTCGGTAATAGCGCAATGTCATTCCCGGGATCAATTTTGCTGAGACTCGATTTCCAATTTCTCGCATTCCGTGATATTTCGCGCGCAACCGCGATGGCAGTCTCTCTTCGAAGCAAATGATCCTCAAGGGATTTTTGCTGAAGCTCCGCGAGTGAGTCCTTTGCAGCCTTCGCCTGTTCGCGAGCTGCATCCGCAGCGTTATTAGCGGCACGTAAATTCAAGAAATTGAAAACGGAAAGAATCAAAATAGATGCCGCGCCGACGATCGAGCCGATGGCGGTCCAGCCGGTTGCTGTAAAGAAAAAAAACTTATCCGGGCTGTCCATAGCGATTGGGCGGCTTTCAAAAGACAACGGCTATAAACGGAAGCGGCCAGCGTCTTCCCCAGTGAGCTTGGCGTCCATGTGACGATGCGGCTTCCCAACCGCAAGGAAGAACTGGCGCGAAATAAGTGTACGCCTCATTTCGGATGATCCTCGTCGTCAGGCTGGTACCACGGCTCCTTCTTCTGCGGAAAGATCACCTCGTTCGCTCGCATGAGGCGCGCGAGGACGCGGCCTGCGACGTGTGCCGCGAAGTCGATCTCCTTGTCAAGATCGCTGCCGCTCGTCGTCTTGTCTGCGATCGCACCCCACTTCGCAGTGCGGATCGCGACGATAAGGCACGTGGCGATGAGGAGCGACGGCCCCATTTTGGGCCAGTCCGGCCGATCCGAGTATCCGCCGACATCGAGACCCATTCGGGGAGTATAGCGAATAAAAGGCGAAGCCGTGCTTCACCATTTCATCTCGATTTTGAGGCCGTGGTAGAGAATGAGGGCGAGCGCGATCAAAGCTCGCGATTTCCACGAGAATGATCTTCGCGCGAGCGATGGAGTGCTGAAATTTCTCGAATGTCAAGCGGGGACGACGCAGGGTCGGCACAACTCTCCTTTCCCCGGCGAAAGAAGAGAATACGCATGTCCTGTAAGGGGCGCTACTGTTCGAGGTTTGCGGATTGGTCCGGTGTTCTGGGGATTCCGCCTCTCTCGATTGTTGGTTAGCATAGCAGAAATCAGGTTTGGACGAGCCCCAAAATGTGAGAGCGTCCGTTGCTGTCGAGATGCTTCACCGAAACGCCTTGGCTTTCGCGGGTGGCGAGGTGGGCGACCACATCGGGGGCTCTCCGCCGCCTTCACCAACCTCGTTTTGAGGCATAACCTTCTAACTAACGCCCGTTCGTTCGTCTCAGATCTTTTTCTCTCCAGCCGAACCTCTCCGTCTCCCACCTCCCGTCACCCGATCCCACCATCGGCCCATTGACTCTGACCCATTCGTGGTGTTGTCCCCGCGCAACCCCCGGCGAGACGATCTTCAATACTGCCGCGAATTCCGGCCCACCCGTGCTGAACGGCCGCAGCCCAGCCTCGCCATGCCATCCCTCTCCCATTCCGCAGGCGCCCCATGAGCGCCGACTTGCGTGTCGTCGCCGACCCCGCGTTTAGCTTCGCATTTCAGCCCATTGTTGATACCGTCGCGCGCGAAGTCGTCGCCTGGGAGGCTCTGATTCGCGGTCCCTGGGACGAACCCGCCTGGCAGGTCTTCAACCAGATCTCCCCCCTCCGGCTGCACCAGTTCGATCAGACGGCGCGCGCTGCGGCAGTCGCTCTCGCCACTCGCCTCGAAATCGACCGCCCCCTCCACCTCAACTTCCTGCCCCAGAGCCTTGAATCCTATCCGAAGTCGGTCCTCACCACCCTCGACGCCGCCCGGCAGGCAGGCCTGCCCCTCCAGCGCCTCGTTCTCGAGGTCCCGGAATCCCTGATCGTCGAACACGCCGCTCACTTCGCTGGCTTGCTTAAGGAATATCGAGCCCTCGGCGTCAGGCTGGCCATCGACGACTTTGGCACCGCCCATGCCGGCCTCAATCTCCTCGCCGACCTTGAGCCCGATCAGATCAAGCTGGACATGCGCTTGATCCGCGGCATCGAGCGCTCCGGCCCCCGCCAGGCCATCGTTCGCGCCATCCGCCTCGGCTGTTTTGAACTCGGCATCGACGTGGTTGCCGAAGGGGTCGAAACCGTCGCCGAGTACTCCTGGCTCGCCGAGCAGAATATCCGCCTCTTCCAGGGCTATCTCTTCGCGAGACCAGCCTTCGAGGCCTTCCCGCCCGTCCATTTCCCGCAGACCCTCGAACAAGCAGCCCTGCCGCCCCCACGCCCCGTAGCCCCGGCCCGCCCCGTCGCAGCCGCACGAGCAAAAAACCAGCGAGCATAAAGCCGCTCAACTGCTCCGCCGCCATCCACCCGAACGATACCGCGTGGCCGCGTCATCCCCTTCACAAGACGCTCATTACTGGAGCAGGGAAATCGCCACACTCGTCATCGCCGTTACGCCGGTGCGGATGGTCGGCTCCGGCAGCGGCTCAAAGTGGCTGGTATGCGGGCCGGGCAGCTCTTTGCCGGCAGCCTTCGCCGCGGCCAGTTTCTGCGGATCCATCGCCCCCAGAATGAAGTAGGTCAGCGGAATCTCGTGCGTCGGCAGAGCGAACACGCCGACGTCTTCGCTCGCCATCGCCCGCGGAATATCGAAGACCTTGTCCGCCCCCAGCGTCTTGATCAGCGTCGCCTTCACCATTTCGGTTTGCGCGGGATCGTTGTAAAGCACCGGCGTCGATTCGTCATCGAGCACGGTGACGGTCGCGGCTTTCTCCGGGGGCAGGCCCGCCGACGCCGTGATCCCCGCGGCCATCTGCTGGAGTCCTTTGATCACCGTGTCGCGGCTCTTGTCGCTGAAGGAGCGCGTCGTCAGCTCCAGCTTGACCTCGTCAGGAATGATGTTGCGCTTGGTGCCGCCTTCAATGTGGCCGACCGTGACCACGGTAGGATCCTGCGGGTCTTCTTCGCGGCTGACGATGGTTTGAATTTGCGTGATGTAGAGCGCGGCGAGGGTGATGGGGTCGCGGCCTGCGCTGGGATAGGCCCCGTGTCCGCCGATGCCGCGAATCACCACATCGATCGATGTCGAACTGGCCGCCGAAGGGCCGCTGCGCACGCCCACCGTCCCCGCCGCAAGGCCATTCGTGTCGTGCAGGCCTATGATCCGGTCGGGACGTCCGAAGCGCTCGTATAAACGATCCGCGAGCATGGACTTCGCGCCGTCAATCGTCTCCTCCGACGGCTGGCCGACGAGGATCAGCGTACCGTGCCATTGCGATTTCATCGCGACCATGGCGCGCGCCGTGCCGATCATCACCGTCGTGTGCACATCGTGCCCGCAGGCGTGCATCACGCCCACCGTCTGGCCGGCCCGGTCCTTCATGGTCACGTGGCTCGCATACGGAACGCCGGTCTCTTCGACGATAGGCAGCGCGTCCATGTCGGCGCGCACCATCAGCGTCGGGCCAGCGCCGTTCTTCAGAATGCCGACCACGCCGTACGCCTGTGATCCGTCGGGATAGCGCCCCACCCGTTCCGTGACGGTGTAGCCGGCATCGCGCATCGCTGCGGCCAGGATGCCGGAGGTGCGCGCTTCAAAGTGCGAGAGCTCGGGGTGAGCGTGGATGTCTTTATACGCGTCTACCAGCGCCGGGGTTTCGGAATTCACGAACGTGGGAACGGTGTCCTGGGCTCTGGCGGCGGTCGACAGTGAGAGGCACAACCATCCTGCAATCGCGAGGCTTCGCAAGGGCTCTCCTGGGGAAAGAATTGGGGGACAGTATAGCGCGAGGGCGCGTGGCTCTTGCCTCAGCTCCCTTAAGAAAGCTTCTCAGACAACAACTGTGGATGCCATGCTTCCACGGTCGTGTAGCGGCCGAAATCGCGCTCGTTGAAAGTCAGGATTCGCTTTACTCCATGCACATGCATGGCAGCCACCAGACGGGCGTCGTGAACCTGTGCGCCCGAAACTCTATGCGCAACAATCAACTTTCGCCACTCCCGATGCACAGCAAGGCTATCAGGGAGAATGTCCAGGGCGTCCTCGATAACCCCAGCCCGCAAATCCGCTTCCTCGGTACTGAGTCCGTATCCATTTCGGTCAGGTGGTCTGGTACAGGTGTTCCAAAACTCGGCAAGGTTCTGCGAGGAATAGCTCAATGTGCTGCCCTGCCGAATCAGGTTCTCGATGACGCGGTTCACCAGAATGTAATCCCGATCATCCGGCTTGACCCACCTGATCAGGATGTTGCTGTCGATCAGGTATGCGCCGTTTGGCATTCAGGTGCGGTCCTCGTAAAAGCTCTCGCGCGTGAAGCTCTCTGTCGACAGAGTGGGCAGTCGTTCTGAGTCTTTGGCGAGGACATCGAGCATGGCGCGAAATCCTACGATCGTCAGATTGCCAGAACGATGGGCGGCTGATGCCAGAACCTCCTGCAGCAAATTGCCAGCATAGGTCTCTGGGGGAACGCCGCGCGCCTGGGCTTCCTCAACGAGCCGGGCCTCGCTTTCCGGGCTGAGTTCAACTTGAATTGTCACGGGCGGTCGCCTCAGAACCATTATCCGATGGTTGCGGGGATAAAGTCGATTCCCAGTCGGTTGGGCAAAACGGCGGTCTCAGTGATGTCGCTTCACCGCCAGAACCGCGTTTAATCCGCCAAACGCAAACGAATTCGACAGCGCATATTCCACTTCGGCTTTGCGCGCATGGTTCGGAATGTAATCGAGATCGCACGCCGGATCGGNNACGCAAACGAATTCGACAGCGCCAGCGATGGGCTGGCAGGTTCGTTCTCGATCAGCACGTGGTCGAGACCAAGCGCTGGGTCAACGACGGCGCCGACCAGCCCAGCGTTTACCGGCAGCAAGTTCGCCCGCAACGCCAGCACCGTCGCCAGCAACTCCATCGCGCCCGACGCCCCAATGGCGTGACCGTGCAGCCCCTTCGTCGAGCTGATTGGAAGCGTGCGCGCCCGTTCGCCGAAAACGCGATGCAACGCCTCCGCTTCGACGCGGTCGTTGACTTCAGTTCCAGTCCCGTGCGCGTTGATGTAGCCTACATCGTCGGGCGTGGCCCGGGCATCTTCAATCGCGCGCAGCATGGCGGCTGCAGGTCCGGCGAGATTCGGCTGAGTGATGTGGTACGCGTCGGAGGACATGCCGAACCCGACGATCTCCGCGAGAATTTCCGCCCCACGCGCCCCGGCCGATTCCAGACTCTCAAGCGCAAAGACAGCAGCGCCTTCGCCGAGGGTCATCCCGTCGCGGTCGGCAGCGAAAGGGCGGCACGCCGTGGGCGAGACAACGTGGAGGCTGTCCCACGCCTTGAGGAATACGTAGGTGAGCGGCGCTTCGTGCGCGCCAGTCAGCGCAGCCCGCACCGCTCCCGACCGCACCATGTGAAACGCGAGCCCGATGGCATGCGTACCCGACGCGCATGCGGTGCTGACAGCGAACGCCGGGCCGGTAATGCCATGCTCCATGCTCACGAGGCTCGTGCCCGCGCTCGCCATGACCCGTGGCACCGTCAGCGGATGGATCCGGCCACCGTGCTTATGCAGCTTCTCCGCCTCACGGTCTTCTGTACTGCGGCCGCCGACGGAGCAACCGAGAATGATAGCGATGGAGTCGGAGGGATGAGCGGCGACGATGCCCGACTGCGTGACCGCCTGGCGCGCTGCGGCAATCGCAAAGGCAGAGGACCGCTCGGCGATCTGCCGCTGGCTGGCAGTAAGCCACTCCTCCTGTCGAAAATCTTCAACCGTCGCCGTCCGAGTGAAGTGCAGGTCCGGCGGGCGGTCCGTCATCTCGCGAATCCCGCTGCGACCGGCAAAGAGACTCTCGCCGAAGCTCGCCGCATCCTGCCCGATGGGCGTGATGCATCCCACCCCGGTGATGACCACGCGCTTCATCCGGTTGTAGACAGGTCAGCGCTCTTCTGGCGCACCGCTTCTTCGATCCCCGTCACCATGTCGCGCACCGTCTTGATCTGCTCAAGCTTGCTCTCGGGGATTTCGATGTCGTACTTCTCTTCGAGATCGAAGGCGAGGCTGACGCGGTCGAGCGAGTCGAGCGCCAGCTCTTCAAGGGTGCTGTCGAGTCGAATCTGTTCCGGCGCTATGCTCTTTTGTTTCGCGATAAGTGCGATGCACTCGTCGGCAACCTGACTCATCGGCAACTCCGTGCCCTGCATTGTGCAGAATACATGCTCATGGTGTCCCGCCTGGGCTCGCCTGATCAAGCAGGGGACTCTTTGAGTACGCCGCGCGCGACGTGACTCCCAACGAGGGCGAAGAAGAAACGAAAATCCGCGCTAAAATAGGCGGATGCTGTCCCCGGTGACCCCAGTCCCGGAGAATCTCCCGGACCTTTGCATTCCCGAAAGCCTCAAGTGGGCGCACCCGCTCGTCCAGGAGTGGTTCGTCCGCCGCTTCTCGACGCCGACGGAGCCCCAGGAGCAGGGCTGGCCGGTGATATTGCAACAGCGGCCGGTACTTATTTCCGCGCCGACGGGCTCCGGCAAGACCCTGGCGGCGTTCCTCATCTGCATTGACGGGCTGATCCGCAAGGCGATTGAAGGCCGCCTCGGCTGCGAGACCGAGGTGGTGTACGTCTCCCCGCTCAAGGCGCTCTCCAACGACGTCCAGAAAAACCTCGAAACCCCGCTGCGCGAGATTCAGCAACTCGCCCTCGAGCGCGGCTATCTTTGCCCGCCCGTGCGCGCGGCCGTGCGGACCGGCGACACGCCCACAGCCGAGCGCCGCGCCATGCTCAGGACGCCGCCGCACATCCTCGTCACC
>PMSS01000445.1 GCA_003167515.1 Acidobacterium sp.
ATGAGCACCTTCTCTGACTGGGCCGATCTGGTGCACGGGCCGAACCACGAGTGGGGCCAGCTGAGCTGCGGTTGCCACCCGAACTGCGGGATCGGCATGGCTCTGATGATCGACAAGGAAACCAGGGAAGCCGTGCCGGTGACCGCGTTTCTGAACGCCGATCGTCTGGCCAAGGATATGGCGAAGATCAACGACGCTGCCCGCGGCAAGACCCTTTCCGTCATCGGAGCAGCGCTGTCGCTGCTGCGGAACTACGATCCGCGGAAGTCGCCGACGCACTTCCGCATCGTCGATCTGCTGCAGAAGTTCGATAAGTGCTTCGGCGCGACGGGCCGCAACTACGGCAAGGTGACGGGCGACCGCACGATGGCCGACATCGAGAAGCGCCGAGCTGACCGCTGGAATTTCCTGTTCATCGCCGGCATGTGGTTCCNNTGCACATGACGGCCACGCTCACAAAATGGTACGACGAGCATGGGCGGCATGAGATCTTCGCGGGTGGCAAGAAGGTCGGCATGGACTCGGCGCAGCACACTCTGGTTCTCAACCAGGATCACGTGCAGGCCGCGGCCAACGACACCTTCGAAAAGAGCGGCATCGCGAAGAATGCGCGCGAAGAGAAACTGCGCGCACGCGAGGCGAAGCTGAAGCAGGACGCTGAAAATGCACGCATGGCGAAGCTCTACCGCGAACAGATTCTCGGCGAGAAGCCGGTCGAGGGCCTCGTCTCGATCGATTCGATCGCGCCGGCTCCGAAAGTTGTTCGTTCGGAGGAGCCGGTTATGGGGGACTAAGCATCGGGCCGATCCGCTTTGACTGCAAGGACGAAAGCCGCTCCGAAAACGGAGCGGCCTTCTGTTTGGCTGGCTAGCGGGTTGAGCGTGTTTCCGCTTTCAGGATCACCGGGAGCATGAGGCGAGCGCGTGATCGCATTGCTGGAATGGGGCTGTGGCGTGCTTCTTCGAGCATTGTCATGGCCTCATCGCGCAGGTTCGGTTCCCTCGCGGCGAGGATGGCGAAGGCTTCGAGAGCCATGGCGCGGACCGCTGTGCGGTCCTCCTGCAAGCGAGCGCGGATCAGCGGGAGCAGGCGAAGACGCTGCGAGCGGGTGATGGCGTTGTGCGCGGCGGCGACGATGACGTAGCCGCGGGCTTGCCATTCTTCCATCGGCAATTCAGCGGCAACTTCGGCGAGGATGTCGCCGTAGGCCGAGAGTATGCCGGGTTCGCGGCGGCTGACGAGGCGGGCGAGTTCGGCGGCACAGCGATGGTCGAAGGGATCGTCGGAGCAGAGCTCTCGGATCAGCTCGCGAATTGCGGTTTTTCGCGGTTTGGTGAAGAAGCCTTTTGCCGCGGCAGCAGCGTCGGTCGATTTCCAAACGACTGCGCTTCGAGCGATTCGCGCTTCGCGTCTCATTCGCTTTGGCGGAGTTACAACCACCGGGCTCTTCTCGCGATCAGTATAGACCGAGTGCGTTCTACAATGAATCCGACCTTTATGAACCAATTTGTGCGTGCTTTTGTGCTGTCTTTTTTCCTTTCTGTTGCGCTGGCTGCGACAGCCAACGCTCAGTTTTCGAATCCTGAGTCTCCGACTACGGCGGTGAAGAATGCGGCGCCGCTGCATCCGCCGGCGGGAGCGCGGGTGGCGGTCGTGGAATTCGAGGACCTTGAGTGTCCGGATTGCGCGCGGGCCAATCCGGTGATTAAGGAAGCGATCGAGAAGTACCACGTTCCGTGGGTAAGGCACGATTTTCCGCTGCCTTTTCACACGTGGAGCTTTGAAGCGGCGGTCGATGCGCGTTGGTTCGACACGAAGTCGAAGAAGCTGGGCGACGAGTTCCGGGATGCGACGTTTGCGGCGCAGCCGACGATTCATTCACAGGAAGATCTCCAGGCGTTTGCGCAGAAATTCGCCGCGGATCACAAGGTGTCGTTTCCGTTTGCGGCCGATCCGCAGGGACGGTTGGCGCAGATGGTGAAGGCCGATTCCGATTTGGGGCAGAGCGTGGGCGTTCAGCACACGCCGACCATTTGGGTGGTGACGGACCGGACGAGCGGCGCTCCGTTTGTCGAGGTTGTGGACCGGTCGCGGCTGTTCACTTTGATTGAAGAGGCGCAGGCGGAAACGGGTCCGAAGCCGCGTTGAGTTTGATTTTTTTGGGGGATACCCCACCCCCCGGGGTGGTTTTGCATGCTCCTTGTTTTGTTGGAGTTGGATAGTAACTCTTTTTTTACGGTACCTGGCGGCCTATGAAAACAAGTCAGTTGGTTCACGAGTACGAATGACTCATTTGCACTCGTGAATGAAGGGATGAGTCGGTCGGGGGTAAGACGGCCAGGGATAGACCGGCCAGTGTTCTGGGATGTTGCTGGTGTAGTCGTCGATGCTGGTTCCATGGCGCAGTCGCCTCCCATCCGAATTAGAAAAGCCCGCATCTGCGGGCTTTTTCTTTTTCTACTCTTAAGTTCAGAATAGCAGGTTCAGAGGAAAAAACTGCCAACTTTCCTGGCGTGGAAGTCGTGATTTATCAGTGTTTGTTACTTTGGATAAGTGGTGGAAACTTGACAAAACGGCAGGGTGCCCCGTTTAGGGCTCGAATTACCACAGAGGGCACAGAGATCACAGAGGACGGGCTTGTTGTTTGGTTCCGATTCTGCGCAGGTGTTTCGAGGTTTGGGCTTCTCGGGCCGTCGGGTTTAGCAGCCTGACCCCAGTTGAGACACGCATGAGGATGGAGGAACGGTACGAAAGTCACGTATCCTGGCGAGTCGGCTGCGCTCGTTCGGAGCTGCGCCGACAGTCCGCGACATGGTCGAAAATGCCGGCTACTCCCGAGGCCGCATTGTTCCGATGCGGCACGCCTGAAGGAAGGGAGAAAGGCAATGCAGCGGAGTTGAAACTGCGCGTCTTCAAAATGGGCCGGGGCGGTACCTTTGGGCTGAAACAAGGGATCAGTCGTATTGACGATCTGACGACAGGAGAGTTTGCTTCTTGCTGTGGGGTGAACCTGGCCGGGTGCATTCGGGTTTTGTGGTTTGTGGTTTGGGTTTGGGTTGGGGTTGGGGTTGGGGTTGGGGTTGGGGCTTTGGGCCTGGTGGTCCGGCGCGAGTGGTTGCCCCGCGATGGGGACCCGGGCCTGCGGAAACGGTCGAAATGCCAGCTACCTCGGGACGGACGCACTGCCGCAGCGATCCCAGCTTGGCGCGCCTGCCCTCTCATCCTCACTCCGGCACGGCTCTCTCTTCATCTTCCCCCGTGGGCCGAACGGCCCATGCCGGACAGCAAGGAAGGCGCTTCCCACCCCGGCATGCCAACGGCGGGCGCGCTGCCACCCCGTCACGCCAACCGCGGGCGTGCCGGCGACCCCGGGGCCTGCGGCAGCACGGAAGGCGCTTGGTGCCGGTTTCTCTTTTTCCGGACTGAAGGCCGGGGCTTTACTCCATTCGGCCAGGTCGGTTAGGGCGAGCTTGCTCGGGCCAGGCTCAGGCTTCCAAACTGCCGTCGGGAGAATTCTGAGATGGCCTTATGGCCGTTGAGCCGAGTGCTGATTGGTGGGATTCAACTGCATCAAGAGTCGGAGCGTCGTGGGTTAGCGCCGTCATGTCACGTTATTTGTGTGGTCCATCTACAGTAACTAGTCCAATCTCGTTTTCTCTTGCCGAGAACAGCTTCGACCCGCTGCTAGTGTAGTGTCTCATTAATAGAATCATTCGGAATGCCACTAACTCGTTTTCTCTCAACACATCGTCTGAAATCGATGGACGTTTACTGTCCCTCTGGACGGACATTTACTGTCCCTCGTTTGATGGACATTTTCTGTCCCTCGAATAACCTCTCACGCGGGATCAGGATCACATCATCTCCGGTCGGTAGTGGCGTGGTCACGGGTTTTGCGTCCAGCAGCTCGTAGTCGTAAAACCGACCGGCTGCATCGGCCTTGCGCACCGCGATCAAACCACGCTCCTCAAGCTCTGCACGTGCCGCACGAAGCGTTTTTCCATTGCCGCGCGTGAGACCCGACAGCCTCATCAACTCGACGTTGCTGAGGGTCACCGTCCGCGCAAACCCGCCCGCCTGGAATGCGAGAGTGAGGTACAAGTCGAGCGCCGGTCTGGTGAGAGATTTGTGCTCGCTCTTCAGCAGAAGTGGGACAGCACGCCAGCTCCCGCGTCCGTAAATCACTTCACGCTTCACGCGCCCTCACTGGCAACGCCGGAATCGCTGAGTAGATCGCAGGCCGCGTGCTTTGTGGTTTCGGTTTGGTCGGCAGACGTGCGGCGCAGCGCTCACGGCGGATTTGATCATCTCGCTTAAACTCACCAGGGTACCGCTCACGCGTTGGCGCCCATGCTGGACTGTGCGTGGTGAGGTCGGGGAGGAGGTTTGCTTTCCTGTCGTTTAGCAGGGCAAGATCGTTAGCAACCTGGCGTAGCTTGTTCGCGCGGTGCCTTTCGCCCGTGATGAATGCCCGCGCCCAGCGCATTTTGAGTTCAGACTTTAGCGCCTCCAGGCACGGCCAACACGCAACGTCGTCGCCGTCCCGGTATGGATTGTGGTCGCAGCGCCGAAGGTTGATGTGGTGCGGGATCGGTGCGATGTTGCCGGTTCCGATTGCAGACTCGACGCGGTCTACAACACAGCTTGGGCAGGCGTAGCTCATTTGATCGTCGAAGGCCGTGAGCGCCATTGGCTGATTCAGGCCGTCGTTAATCAAATGTGGGCAGAGGTTGGCTGTCGGCGCTGCGAGAGCAGCGGAGGTGGTTTCCATGATGGTGGGGATCGCTTTCTGGCGCAGACTGTGCGCGTTTTAGAGGAATCTAAGGGACAAGGTCGTAATCGGGAGGCTCAAAAAGTCGAGAGCGCAACGTCTCAAACTTCCGACCCTGGATGATGCCGGAACACAAGACCTCGACGGCTCGCAGGAACATAAGAGACGCGGTCGGAGCGACATGAACCCGGACGATCAATCTGTCTAGGTCACACGGTATTTCGATACCTTCTCCGGCGCGTGGGAGCGGGATCATCGCACGGACCTCGTGCTCGTGCTCGAATGACCACCTCTTCGTTGTCAGGATGTGCGGGTCGGTGTCTCTCACAATCGGGGCAGTATCGAAATCCTCATACTTGACGCGGTTAATCGTGACACCTTCTGTTGGGGCAAGCACGTCTCTCAGACGCTCAACAGTCGATTCAATAGCGACTCCAGCGCCCATGATGGAGTACACCTTCCACATCGCTTCGGATTCGTAGTCGTTCGCGTGCCAGCAGCTCACACCAAACATGGCTCCAATGCCGCGAAACGTCATGTTCTGGCGCAAATCCGCTTCAATCGTGTCGAACGCCTTGGCCACGCCTGCGCGACCGGATGCCGCCACTTCCGCCTTGAGCCTTGCAATATCCTGAAAGTGCTTGCCCAGAATCGCCGACCATTCCTTCACGTGGGATCGGGGCATGTAGCCTTCGTAAGGGTCATCAAGCTGCGATAGCGAAGCGAAGAACAGTGAGCCGCGTGCAAGCAAGAGCAAAAAGCGCGTCAGGTCCATGTAACGCCAAATCTTCTGCTCCAGCGAAAGCTCGGAGGCAGGCAGTGGGTTCATGAACGCATCCTCCTGGCCTTCCACCCTGTCGATCAGAAGAGGTGTGAGATGGACCAGCCGGTTCTCTGGTGTACATATGCATAGAGCGAGAGCAACGCTGCGACAAAGAGCGAGAGCAACGCTGCGACGATGGCGGCAAGGAATACGACCCTGTAAAGAGGCTCGCCGTACTTAACGCGCTTCCATTCTTTTTTCAAAACCTTTTGTACCGCGACTGTGAGCACGTCGATGCATTCGCTCATTTCGGCAAAGTCTGTGGCACGATGGTTAGCCTCACGCACCTCGTTCATCGCCGCAATGACCGCTTGGGACGGCTTTTCTTTAGGATTAAGTCGGAGCCTTATGCGAGCTGACGTTTGATGAACTTGAAGGTAGGACTCGTCTGCGTCGGTTTCGCCGTCAGCCGCGTGCAAAATGAGGGAATGAGTGATTAGTGTTGCTACGTCATCGCGGAGAGCGTTGATCCACTGTTGACGGAACTCCGAGACCTTCGCCTGATTCGTGATGAGAATCCCGAATAGAGTGACGAAGGTTGCGATCACGCTCACTTCCACAGCAGTAGGTTGCCAGGTCATGCGCCGCCTCCGTCATTCCACAGCTCTACAGTCTAACGCCCAGAAACCTCCCTTGTGCCGACACTCCAGCAATCAAGGGTGCTGAGTCCGGGGACGACCCAACACCCCGGATGGGCTCACTGGGAGAGAGCGGCCATTCGTTCAATCTCGGATCGGAGGGCGTAGTACGCTCGCATCTCGCCGTCTTCACAGTCCGGCAGATCGGTGCGCGTCAGTAGCTCGTCCAGGATCGGAGTCTGTGCGCCGTCGTGTGTCTTCGCCTCTTCCATTCGGCGAAGGCGCTGGGCGACGAGAAACTTTTGTGTTGCGGTCGTGATGTTGTTGTCTTCCAGGGCGTACTCCATTGCGCCCAGGGATGCGGCGTAGTTGTCGAGGTCACTTGCGTCAAGGCAGGTAAGGCGTTCAAAGGCTTGCATGGGTCGTGCTCCGTACAGTTGGGGTGTGAAATCTGAAGGCAGTATGCCCCGATGATCGTCTTGGTACTATCCCACAGAGGGAGGCTTGACAGCTACCGCAAACTACTGATAATATGGCACTTAAGTCGCATAAATCGTCGTGACTGTCAAGAGGATTTAGGCGACACCGTGTGAAGAGCTTTCTGAAGAGGTGGTGATTTGTGGGAATGGCAAGTCTACGGACGTGCCGAGGATGCGGACGGCAGATGAAGGGGACCGCCAGTCGGGAACATATTCTTCCTCAATGGCTGCATCCGCACGTAGAAATGCCAGGAGTAAACCTCGAACACTGGGCCGTGAACGAGGAAGGGCGCACGCCACTGAGGAGTCACGACCTCAACAACTTCGTTTTCAAATCAATATGCAGCAGATGTAACAACAGTTGGATGTCGCGCCTCGAAGCAGATGTGAAGCCTCTCCTGTTGCCGCTGGTTGAGGGAACGCGTGCTGCGAAGTCTCTCACAACGGACGAAAGCAGACTTGTTGCACGCTGGGCCTTCAAAACTGCGTTCATGATCCTGTCTGGGCAGAAGACGAATCCAGTACCCTGGCAACTCTTTCAGGTTTGGGCAGCAGCCGGGGCGGGTGACCCTAACCCGGCAGTGATCTTCGCCTTGAGTGACATACAAAGCACGAGAGGTTTTGGCTATGTGTGTGAATCGGATGATCTCGAAGATTCTCCGGTCCATCCCGTTAACTTGAGGGTGTCCATTTGCATTCAATCATTGCTTCTAGTCATCCTGATTCCGCTGGACGACCGGGGGCGGGCTCCGGGCGTAGGGCATGTTTTGTATCGGCTGTTGTGGCCACCGAATGTAGTGCCGGTACCTGTGCCGACTAAAGTCGATTCCGCAAACGAGTTGCCATACGCGGAGTTCATCAAATATCTGGCTAGTTTCGCGCACGCTGGCGTTCCAATCCGTCATCGCGCATGAGCGGAAACCGATGCGGTCAATCCTACAGCGATCAGTTGTTGAGCGGTAGGACGTTCGCGCAGGCCCTAAAGGAACAAGTGGTTCCTAAAGTGGTTCCCTAGCCGATTAAGACGGTTGAGGTGCCAGGAAAATACTCGAAGTAAATCGCTGATTTTATGGTGCCCGGAAGGGGACTTGAACCCCCACGGCCTTGCGGCCTGCGAATTTTAAGTCCGCTGCGTCTGCCGATTTCGCCATCCGGGCCTATCCCTATCCTAGCCCGACTACACCCGCCATCACCGCCCCGGCCCGCGTCTCCACCCGCTCCCACTCCCCCGAAACCCGCGTCAACGTCAGCACCGTAATATCGTCTTCCTGCCCAAACTCCAGCGCCGCCGCCGCAATCACCGAAGCCGCCTCCGCGCTGATCGCCCGCGTCCGGTCGAACCCAAACAGCACCCCACGCGCATCCCGCGCCTCCACCACCCCATCGGACAACAGCGTCAACCGATCCCCCGGCTCGAGCCTGAACCCATGCTCCGCATACTTCTCCTCTGCCCAGATCCCCAGCGGCAAATCCGGCTCCAGCAGCATCTCTTCCCCGTTGCGATACGGCGGCAGATGCCCGGCATTTGCAATCGTCACATCGCCCTGCTCCGACACCTGCGCGCACACGCAGGTGATAAACCCCTCATCGCGGGTCTCCGCCAGTTGCCGATTCAGCCGCATCAGCAGCGCCGCCGGCCCCATGCCCTCCGTCGCCAGCGCCCGCAGTGCGCCCATCGCCAGCGCTCCCGTCATCGCCGCCTTCAGACCCTTCCCGCTCACATCGCCCACCACCACCAGCTTTGCTCCACCCCTTGCATTCAGCACCTGATAGAAATCCCCACCCACCTCCTCCGCCGGAAAATACGCCGCTTCGATCGTGTATCCCGCAATCTCCGGCAATTGCTCCGGCACCAACCGTCGCTGAATCTCTCGCGCCGCATCCAGCTCCGCCTTCGACCGCGCCTGCTCCCGGCTCACCCGAGTGAACCGGAAAAACATCACCACCCCAATCGCCAGTACAAACAGCAAATCTCCCAGATCGGCAAGCTGCAGCGGAACCGGCCCCACCGGGATCGGACTAGCCAGGAAATCCGCCCAGCCCCATCCCCTGTAAAGCGACGCTGATCCGAGATCAAGCATGGCCATCGTGGCCGCTGGCAGCAAACTCGGCACGATCAGCCAGCCCGCTTCCCGATTCCCGCGCCGTGCCCATACAAAAAGCCGCGCCGGCAGCAGCAACGCCGCTGGCAGGATCGCCAATGCCTCAATCACAAAATAACGAGAGCTGAGGAATCGCCCCGTCGTCGCCAGCACTGCAAGAACGATCGGCGCCAGCAACACCGCTTCGTACACCCGCCAAACTCGCCCCACCCGCTGTCCCACGAAGCTGAACGTGAACTCGATCTGCATGATCGTGATCACGTACACCAGCGGATCGGCCAGCAGATTATTCCACCCCAGCCCGATGATCCCCGTGCTCGAGCACGCCAGAAGCAGATTCGACGCTCCCAGCAAAAACAGATACAGCCCCAGCCACAAATATTCCGAGTGCCTGCGCTGGCTCCGATACAGTGCAAACGCCGCCAGTCCCGCCAGCAACAGCACAAGATTGATGCCAATCGCCGGCAACGCCACGTAGAGCCGCTGGCTTTCCATCGCCAGCCCCTGGTTGTCGATCGCCTCCGGCGTCCCCAGCACCACGGTCAGGAAGAGCGGCAGACCCCACACCACATAACCGGTCGGCGTGTAAGTCCGCAGCGCGATCTCGAGGCTCGTATCCTCATCGCGCACCAGGAACTCCTGCTCCGTTGGCCGCTTTGCCCCAAACAGCGAACGCAGTTCAGGTCCCGCAACCCGCTCCCCGTTGACGTAGAGTTCGTACGTCCCCTCGCCGCCCGCAAACAACAAATGCAGGTGCGGATGCCCTTCCGCCAATTTCACCCGCAGGCGATACCAGCGCCAGCCCGGGGTCGCCGCGCCGTTGTTCAGCTCGACCGTTGTCCACTGGCTGTCGTCGAAGCTGGTCTGCGCCCAGGCCGCATTGTCGCCATCGTGCTCGCGCCAGCTACGATTCAGGTTCACCGTGCCCGACCGCCACTCGGTCGCATCCACCTGCGCCAGCGCCACCGGTGCAGCCAGCCACAGCACCAGCAGCGCCAGCCTGCGTATGTGGTCGCCAAACCCGGTCAGCGCCAGCGTAAGCGCGGCCATCCGTCCTCCCCGTCCTGCGTTTCCGTCCTGCATTTGTGAAAATTTTCCAACGACTGTCCGAGGGACCCCAGTCTACCGCCCTCCCGCTCAGCAAACAAAACCCACTCCAGCCCGCCCCAATCCACAGCGCCTGCGCGGATTTTCCTGTGATACCTTGGCTCTCATCCGCACCTGAAACAGGCGCACCACACCGCCAGGCCGCGAGACTCTCATGCCCCTCCAGATCGAATCACGCTTCTGCGGCCACGTCGCCATCATCGAGTGCCGTGGCCGCATCGTTGCCGACGAACTCCCCGCCCTCGAGTCCGTCCTCCAGAACGAAATCCGCGAATTCCACAACATCGTCCTCAACGTCGGTGAAGTCACGCGCCTCGACAGCATGGGTATGGGCCTGCTCGTCCGCTATTCTTCGAACCTCCGCAAACGCTCCGGCGATATCCGCCTCGCCGCCACGCCGCCCCTCATCGCCGAGGTTCTCGACATCACCTTGCTGTCGAACGTCTTCCAGTCGTACCCCACCGAGCAGGAAGCCGTCCTCTCCTTCCTGCGCCAACCCTCAACGCCCGCCCCACACGACCGGCCCGGCCACCGCGTCCTCGTTGTCGATCGCTCACCCGACCTCGGCGCCTTCGTTCGCGCCGTCCTCACCCATCATGGATTCGAAGTCCGCTCCGCCAGCCTCGTCAGCGATGCCCGCGTCCTCCTCCAGCTCCACGACGTCGATTACATCCTCGTCGGTCCCGGCACTCCGCAGCTTCCGTCAGAAACCGTCCTCGCCGCGCTCAAAAACCTCGCTCCCCAGGCCTCAGCACTCCTGCTCACACCGGAATTCCGCACCCTCGACGCCCACCAGGCCGCCGAACTCCTCCTCGAAATGTTCCAGGAAAGCGCGACCTAGCGCGCTGTAACCTGCACCCCGTAACCTGTTGCCTACTGCCTGTTGCCTGTTGCCTGCACTTCAACCACCACCAACCCCATAGGCGTCACCGTCACCGTCACCCGATGATCCCGGATCGCCACTTCTTCCGGCGCACCCACCTCCGACGCCTTCCGCAAATCCTCAATCTGTTCCTCTGTCGGAAACGCCGGGCTCCCCATCTTCTTCCACGCAGCCAGCGTGTCCCCGTGCGCCGCATCCACGCGCCAAATCACCGCCTTCGTGCTCTTGATCTCAACCTCGACTTTATGCTTCACCTCGGCACGCAAAGCCCCCACCCCATACACATCGAACGTTACGGTTTTGTCCGCGCCTTCGACTCCCGGCTCCACCAGATTCCACGTCGCCAGCACCAGCGTCCCATCCTTTCGCCGCGTCACCAGCGCCTCATCCCTGGGCGCCTCCAGCCGCTCATCGCCCAGCTTGTGCAGCAGCATGAACACGTCATACGCCGGTTTCGGAATCCCATCCTCCGCCACAATCCCGTACCCACCATAGAACGGCGTCTTCACCACCCCCTGCTCCTCGAACACGTCCGAAAAACTCCAGTACGACATCATCAGCGTCTTCCCATCGCACTTAGAAATCGTGTCCGCCAGCCAAGGCCCCATATAAATCGAATCGGTGATCGGCTGCTCGTTCATATAAGTCGCGTTGAACTCACTCCAGATCAGCGGCAGCTTCGGCTGCGCCGACTTCACAATCTCCTCGTGCACCTTATCCACCGCCGCGCACACCATCTGATGTGGCGCAATCGGTCGGTCGTCGTGAAACACATCCTCCGTCGAGTCGTTCCCGTACACGTGCGTCGAGACAAAATCCAGCGGCACATCGTTCTCCGTCGCATGCGCGATCAGGTCCCCAACCCACGCCGCCTGCGCTGTCGCTGGCCCACCCACACGAATCTTCTCGCTCACCGCTTTCAGCGCCCGCGCGGTGTGGTCATATAACTCGAAGTAAGTCGACTGCGCCGGCTTACCAATCCAGAAGTCGAGATTCGGCTCGTTCCATACCTCGAAATACCACTGCGAAACCTCATCGACCCCATACCGCTCAACCAGGTGTCTCCCAAACGCCGTAATCAGCGCGTCCCATTTCGCATAACTGTCCGGCGGAGAAGGAATCGGCTTGTACCAAAACGCGTGATACGGAGCCGTCGGCGCCAGCGCCTTCGGCATAAAGCTGATCTCCACAAATGGCCGGATCTCATGCGCCAGCAGCCCGTCATAAATCTGATCCACGTATGACCAGTTGTAAACCGGATTCCCCTGCGCATCCTCGCTGTAAACCCCGTTCTCATCGTCCAGAATCGCGTGGAACCGCACGTATCGGAAATCCGTCACCTTCCTCACCCGGTCCAGATCGTCGCGATAACTCTGCCGCATCGACAGATTCGCCCGACCCGACCCAAACATCTCCTCCCAGAAATGCGGAAACGGCGTCCCCGCCGCCTTCGCATCCACCACAATCGTCCGCGTCGCTTCCGCGCTCTCCTGCGCAATTCCTGGAGCACACGCCCCCGCAAGCAAACTCGCAGCCACAAAAACAGAACCGATTCGTCTCATCACATCCCCCGCAGAGAATTATCCTCTACGCACCCTTGCGTGCGCAGGCGTAAAGGCGCTTGCAGGTGGCCTCGGTCCTGTCCACGGACAAGCTGCGCCCTGCGCACCGAAGCGAGTCTATACGCCTTTCAGGATTCGGCGCAAAGCCAAGCTAGCATTCCGGGCGTTTCGTCGGCAAGTGCAGCGGTAACAACAGCTTAGAGTCCCCAATCACATCGGGCCCTTCGGTTTGTATCATCTTGCACTTGACACACTATTTAACTTCAGCCTACATTGCATTGCGCAGGAAGTCATCGATTGGTTAGGAGGTATACCGCATGATATCCATGATACGCAGATACGGTCGATTGCAGGCCAAGTCAGCGCTGCTCTCCGTTGCCGTTATGGGCTGTTGTATGATGCCGTCGCTGCAGGCACAGGGCCCGTACCCGACAGGGTGTTACACCTTCCCTAATTATTCCCAATGCCATCCCACCCCAAGGCGGATCCTGCAGCCACTATCTGAACAATGTCACTCCCGTCGGGTTGGGTGCCTACTATGGTTGGACGACAACGACGTGCTGCGGCACCTATATCTGGACTCCCCAGTTTTACGAGGGGGCATGTGAATTTGCAGAGCTCTGGGATCCGGCAGCGGTCAAGCAGCTGCTGGCGTTATCGAAGGACAGTCAAGTGATGATCCCGAGCTGTGATGGTTTCATCAGGCGTGCCCCGTCCCTGACGACAACACCCATAGAACCATCCCCGATGTCTCCTGAACCGACGTTTGGGACTGAAAAGATATCTTTCGATCTTGACTCTCCCACGCGCCAGAGATGACCCCATGCGACTTCTGGTTCTTGTTGGCTGCCTGAGCGCGGCACCGTGGTTGTGGTCACAAGTTGGCGGGGGCGGGACCCCCGCACCTGGCATCGCGCCTACAGCGGAACTTCCATCGGCACAGTTGGTGTTCGGTGAACCCAAACTTGATTCGCCACTTCAATTGCCGTCCACAGTCATGGACGGACCGCCTACCTGCGGACCCGATGGTAGGACCTTTATTGAATTCATGACCCCACCCCCGATGTACAACAATCGGGTCGTCTACTCGATCTCACCGTCTTCAAAGATCGTATCCTATCCTGTAGATCAGATCAGCGGGCTCAGCGAAGAATATATCACCTCGTTCGATCCGGGTGTGACCGGTCCTGTAGTCCTGCTGCGCGCCATTGCTACCGGTCAAGCCACACGTGACCAGCATTTCTACCTCGCTATCTTCACATATGACGGAGAACTCCGCCGTATCAGTAAACTTCAGCTCTCGCTTGACCCCATCAAAGTCGCCCAACTAGGAGACGACCAATATCTGATCCTTGGAGCGGATTTGGGCGAGGGCAAGGCCCGGTTCGTGATCATTGACAGCACTGGGGCCCTTCTTCGCGACCGCGACAATGAAGGCGTGACTCCGTCAGATGAGAGGGTTTTGAGCATGCTGAGCTCCATTGACGTTGTGGGAATGAAACCTAGCGCACTGCCGGCCGCACAGAGAGTGCCGGCGGCGCTCAGCCTTTTCCGCCCAGTCCATTCGCAAAGCGGGCTACTCATCCTCGAGCCAGGAAAGGACGCACGGATCGTAGAACTTCTTCACTCCGGCGAAACCCGAATCGTTCGGCTGCAGCTGCCGAGTAATCAGATCGCTGACTCCCTGATAACCGACCGCGGTAGTTGGTTTCTCAGGTCTTTCCTGCAGGATAGCGATACTGCTGCGAACCTTTATCAAGTGGATCCGGACACTGGAAGCGCCATTAAGCGTATTAACACCTCCGGCGTGCCCTCGACGAGCATCGCGTGCCCAACCGATGGCGGGTTTGTGGGCATTCGCTGGGTCGCTCGCAAGCCGTATCTGATTCATGGCGAGATTCAGTAATCAAGGATGTCCCTGACAGGAACATCCTCCTTTACTGATAACCGAACACTGCCCACCGAACACTGGCAGCTCCTGCCTTTCAGAAGCTGAAGCGCGCCTGGAAATCGATCACCCGGGCTCCCAGGCCGCCGGTCGCCTGGCCAAGGTTCGAATTACTAACGTTCGTCGAAATGGTGCTCGGATTGATATTCAAAAGATTAAACAGGTTCAGCATGTTTGCCTTGACTTCGATCTGGGCGTTTTCTCCGAACCCCGGGATGCGGGGCAGCCCGAACGCCTTCGCCGCCGTCAGATCTGCGTCGCGGTAATCTGGCCCAGGCATTGAGTTGCGGTCAAGCCCCGGCGGGGGGACGAACGCGGAGGCAATCTGCCCAGTCTGGTCGGCAATCGCATTCGCGTAGTTAGGAACCTCGAAGTA
The DNA here is from genome assembly GCA_003167515.1 of Acidobacterium sp. Taxonomy (GTDB): domain Bacteria; phylum Acidobacteriota; class Terriglobia; order Terriglobales; family Acidobacteriaceae; genus Palsa-343. Next base: position 14,630 of record PMSS01000445.1, read on the forward strand.
ATTGTTCATGAATTGATCGTTATTCGTCCCTGTATTCGCGGTACCCGGGTCCGCAAAGTTGCTTCCCGTCTTGAAGGCGTTGTTACTCGTATCGTGGCCGCCTCCGCCCAGATAGATCGGCCGCAGGTTCTGATACCCGTATTGGCACGAATTGCAGTAAATCTGGTGCGGCGCCTGGTACACCGGCGTCCACCCGAACCCTGAGTGGAATGTTGCAATGCCGGAGAGCGTCCACCCACCGGCCACTTTCTCCGCCCAGTTATGCTCGCCGTGAAAGATCACCGGCTGCCACACCCCAAACACCTTGAACACCTGATTCAAATCGAAATCAGACCGCCCATAGGAATACCGCGTGTCGTATAGGTACGGGTCGCGCTGGTACGGCCCGGAATCCGTATCCATGCTGTGCGCCCAGGTGTATTGCGTATCCACAGAGAATGTATGCGAGAACTGATGCCTGATCCCGGCGATCATCATGTTGCTGTTGGATTTCCCCTGGCTGCCGAAAGTACCGATGCTGTTGATGAGGGGATTGAGCGGCGCTCCAAGAATCGTTCCATAGGCGTTCGCGTCGTAGTCATACAGCGTATGGTGGGCCGAACTTCCTATATATCCCAGGTCCGCAACCCACGCATGGCCTATGTCGATATCCATCTCCAGCGAATAGTGATGGAGATACTGGGTCGGCAGGTTGTTCGGCAGGCCACCCAGGTTCGCGCCCCCGCCTGTCGGTAGGCCCGCGGAGTTAAAAGTAGTAATCGTATGCGGGTTCACCGGATACCCAACGATACTCGCTGGATTGGTAGACGTCGCGTAGAGGATGTTCGGGTTGATATTGGTTGGGCTCGTGCTACTTCCCGGAACCGAGCTGGTTCCCGGCGGATTGCCGTCAGGGTTGTTCGCCGTTGCTATCTGCTCCTCGTTAAAGTTCAGCCCATAGCCGCCGCGGAACACCACCTTGCCGTTCTGGTTCATCGGGCTCCAGTTGAAGCCAATCTGAGGTCCAAAATTAAACTTCTGTGCCTGCCACGCATCGATGCCGGTGCGAATCGTTATGTCGGTCAGCAGCGCGCTCCCGCTCCCGAAGGTTAGCACCCCCATGTTGTTGTCCTTGTCTGTTAGCGGCCCAAAGTAGGAATACCGCAGCCCGGCGCTCAGCGTCAGATTCGCACGAGCTTTCCAGTCATCCTGGAAAAATACCCCCCACAGATCCTCGCGATTATCGTTGCGATAGCCTCCAGGAAGCCCTGTCGTCGCCTGGAACCCACCTCCCTCGCCCTCCGGCGCGTCGTTCATGAAATCCCACAGGTTATAGAAGGTGTAGTTCGGCGCCCCCACTGGATCATTGAGATAGTAAAGCCGAGTTAGATCGAAGCCAAACTTCATGGTCTGCGAAGTCAGAACCTTGGTAGCCACGTCTTTGTAGCCGTAGGTCCACTGGTCATAAATGGCGGGAACCGGTACACCCAGATATCCGATGCTGATGTCGCCGATCTGCGGGTTGCCGGCCAACTGATCCTGAGGCAGCCCAAAGGGCGCCTGTGGATTGTCCGCGAGTTCGTTATAGCGCCAGCCTGCCGCGTTGGCCCGCGCTTCATTCAGAAAGGTCGGTGAAAAAATGTGGTTCCAGATCACCGAAAAGGCGTCGTTCACCTGCGAGTGATTAAAAAGCTGATACGCATATCCCCCGTTATATCTGGTAGTCGTCGCAGGCACCCAGTACACCGCGAAGCTGACCCGATCGTTCGCCGTCGCCTGCGCATCCAGGCGTCCGTTGTACTGCTTGAAGTCGCTGCTCGTTGGGTCGACGATCGTGTACTGGGCAATATCGGGAACGTTCGAAAGCCCGCTGCCCGCTCCCGGGCTGCTGGCACTAACGTATGTCAGGTCTTGCTTGCCCAGACCGCTCGTGAGCGGAGACCCGATGTTCAAACCCTGGCCGGCAACGGTCCGGCAGTTCACGCCCTCCGTCAACCCGGCTGTCGCACACGTGGCTGAGCCGATCACCGTCCCGGCGACAGCGGATCCCTTGAAACTCAGATAAGTCGACGCGATGCTGTTGGCCGGAGCCTGCCCCGCCAGCGCCGAGGTCGTGTACCACCCCACGCTGGTTGCCGGGATGTTCTCGCTTTGCCCCTCGTACGCAAAAAAGGCGAAAAGGCGATCCTTCCAGAGAGGCCCGCCAAGGCTCCCTCCCCACTGGTTGTAGCGGTCTTCGTCGCGCAGCAGCCCGCGCTGCGCGGGAGTCAGTTTCGCACCCGTCGTCGGGTCGTATGCCTCGACCGATCCCGGACCGTTCCAGCGCTGGTATGCATTCAGGCCAGGCCGCATGATCTGGAAGAAGAAGCTGCCGTGAAGATTGTTAGTTCCGCTCTTCGAGGTGATTTCCGTCACCGCCCCTGAAAATCGGCTATTTTCCGCATCGTAGGCGTTGCTGATGACCTTGATATTGCCGATCGAATCCTCACTCGGAGTGATCACCGTCGAGCCGCCCCAGACTGCGCTTTCCGTACTAATACCGTCGATGCTGTACCCGTTGTTTTCAAACTGCTGGCCATTGCTGTTGGCCGATGCCCCGTTCTCCGTCGCGAAAATACTGCTCGAATGCCCCAGGTTGCCCCCGCCACCCGAGGACGCTCCCGATTCGGTTCCGGGAGCCTGGTATCCTCCCCCGCCAGCTGCCTGTGCTCCATCCGCCAGAACTCCCGGCGTCAGCCGCAGAAGACTCAGCGGGTCGCGCTCGTAGACAGGCATATGCTGGACCTCATTTGCCGAGATCACCTCGCCGCTATTTGCCGTCTCTGTATCCAGCGCCGCTACGGTGGACCCGTTCACGGTTACCGTCACGGTCTGCGCTCCGGGCGTCATCTGCACGTCGATGGCGTTCGCCTGCTCCGGATTCAGTTGCAGATTCGTGAAATCCTTCTCCTGGAATCCGGTCTTGGTTACGACCAGGTTGAACGAGTCCGGGGGCAATGCATCGAAGTTGTAGATTCCGTCGCCGTTGCTGGTGCGAACCAGCTTTGCATTTGTGCCATTGTCCGTCAGCGTCAGCGTCGCGCCGGGAATCACCGCGCCCGTGGGATCGGTCACCACACCCTGAATCGAAGTGCGATACTGCGCATGCAGCATCGGCGCACTCAAAAGCAACAGTGACACGAACAAAAACGCCGGCCAGTGGCCGACGCTCAGTCTGTTGAAGGATGAAAATAAAATACCGCTTACCCTCCGCGACGAGCGGGGGCTTACTACACATGGATCGAACATACTGGCGTCTCCTGGGAAATACTGCAACCCACTGGGGATGTACTCTGCGGCCTTGGGGATGCCCGCCAACCAGCGTTGCGAAGACCATTATTTCGGACCCTCACCCATCAGGACGGCCCGAGCCTCAGCCCTTTGGCCGACAACAACCCCAGCGAAAATCTACGGCCCAATCGCCACTCCTCCGGCTATAGTCCAAAGCAGAGCCGCAACCGGCGCATCTTTCCTGTGAGCCAATTCCCATTGACCACGCCAGCACGACTCCAGGCGGCCCTCCTCGCAACCGCCGCCCTCATGATCCTGCCCATCCACTCCGCAGCGCAGCCGCCCGCTATTCCCGACGGCATCCCCCATTCCTTCGCCCAGCAACGCGCCGCCCGCATCTCCGACCTCCACTACCAGCTCAGCTACAACCTGATCCCCCACGCCCCCACCACCGAAGCCACCGAGCAAATCCGCTTCCAATTAAGCGACGCCCGCACTCCGCTCCTCCTCGACTTCCGCGACGGCGCCGTCAGCGAACTCCGCCTCAACAACAACCCAATCCCCGCGGAAATCCAGCACGGCCACATCGTCCTGCCCGCTAAAGACCTCCACACCGGCGAAAACACAGTCGAAGCAAAATTCACCGCCAACATCGCCCCAGCAGGCAAAGCCATCACCCGCTTCGAAGACCACGACGACGGCCAGGAATACCTCTACACCCTCTTCGTCCCCATGGACGCCAGCATGGCCTTCCCCTGCTTCGATCAGCCCGACCTCAAAGCCCGCTTCCAGCTCACCGTCGATGCACCGGCCGGCTGGTCCGTCGTCTCCAATACCGCGCCATCACTCACAGTCTCCATGGGCACGGCCAAAGAAACCCATTTCGCGGAAACCGAACCCATCCCCACCTACCTCTTCGCCTTCGCCGCCGGACCCTTCGTCAACGTCCACCCGCAACCCGGCAAGCCCAACATCTGGGTCCGCAAATCCAAAGCGCAGTCCGCAGAACCCGAAGTCCCCGCTGTCCAAACCACCGCCGCCCAGGGCATTCAATATCTCTCCGACTATTTCGCCCAGCCCTTCCCCTTCCCTAAATATGAAATGGTCCTCATCCCCGGCTTCGCCTACGGTGGCATGGAGCACGCCGGCGCCACCTTCCTCCGCGAAGAGTCCGTCCTCTTCCGCACCGCGCCCACCGCCCTCAACCGCCTCAACCGCGACGTCCTCGTCCTCCACGAGCTCACCCACCAGTGGTTCGGCGACTTCACCACCATGCGCTGGTTCGACGACCTCTGGCTCAAGGAAGGCTTCGCGCAGTACATGGCCTACAAAACCCTCGCCGCCCTCCGTCCCAACGACGACATCTGGCAGCACTTCTACCAATCCATCAAACCCGCCGCCTATGCCATCGACGAAACCCAGGGCACCACCCCCATCTACCAGGAAATCCCCAACCTCGACTCCGCCAAATCCGCCTACGGAGCCATCGTCTACTCCAAAGCCCCCGGCGTACTCCGCCAGCTCAACTACGTCATCGGCGTCGACGCCTTTCAGCGCGGCCTCCAGCTCTACCTCGCCCAGCACAAATACGGCAACGCCACTTGGAGCGATCTGATCGCCGCATTCGAGTCAGCATCAGGCCGCGACCTAACCACCTGGGCCGATATGTGGATTCGCCATCGCGGCATGCCCCGCGTCGACGTCTCCTTTGTCGGCTGCAACGACTCGCACCTCGCAAAAATTGTCCTCACTCAGACTCCTGTCCTCGGGGGCCCAGAAACCGCTAAGGACGTCTGGCCCATCGCTACTGAAGTCCTTCTCGGCTATCCCGACGGTTCCACCCATATCTTCCGCATGGAACTCAACCGGCCTTCCGCCACCGCGCTCTTCTCGACCTCACCGTGGACTTGCCCCAGCTATGTCTTCGCCAACAACAACGACCACGCCTACGGCCTCTTCCTCCTCGACCCGAAATCCCGCGCCGCCGTCATGCAGCAAATCGCCAGCTCCAGTCCGGCCATGCAAGACCTCTTCCGCCGCACCCTCCTCTGGGGCTCTCTCTGGGACTCCGTCCGCCAGGCTGAACTCGACCCAGCCGCTTACATCCGCCTCGCTCTCGGAGCACTCCCCACCGAACGCGACGAGTCCCTTGCCGCAAGTCTTCTCGGCCACACCCAAACGGCGATCCATCATTATGTAAGTGATCTAAGCCAGCCCGCCCTGCTGGCCCAGGCCGCCGCGCTCGCAGCCGACCGCATGACCAACGACCCAGACCACGACCTCTGCATAGTCTGGTTCCGCTCCCTCCCCGGCTTCGCCGCCCAGCCACCAGCCCGCGGCGTCCTCAAAGAAATCCTCGCCGGCAAACGCACAATTCCCGGCGTCGAACTCCGCCAGCAGGACCGCTGGTCCCTTGTCACCGCCCTGATCGCCTATAACGACCCCGAAGCCGACGCCCTCTTCGCCGCCGAGCAAAAACGCGACCCCTCCGGCGACGGCCTCAAGTACGCCTGGGTAGCCCTGGCCGCCCGCCCCGACCCAGCCGTCAAACGTCAATATTTTGCCGAATACCTCCACAACCCCCAGCGTTCAGAAGACTGGATCCAATCCTCCCTCGGCGCCTTCAATTACTGGAACCAATCCGGCCTGGCCGCCCCATACCTCGAGCCCGCCCTTGAGGCCCTCCCGCAAATCAAGCGCGAACGCAAAATCTTCTTCCTCGTCGCCTGGCTCGACGCCTTCATGGACGGCCAGCAGTCCCAGGCCTCCCTCGACATCGTCCAGCACTACCTCGCCACCGCCAACCCCGACCCCGACCTCCGCCTCAAAATCCTCGAAGCCGAAGACGAACTCGACCGCACCGTCCGCATCCGCGCCAAATTCGCCGCGCAATAACACCCGCCCGACCGCACTGAGCCGCCTTGCCCGCCCCCCAATTCCCAGCGCAGGTACCCCCTTTTCGTAACTTTTTCCTTGATTACCGTTAACATCCAAGGTATAGAATCCCGAATTGGCGCCGGGGTAGGATTCACCAGGGAGGCTATCTCTGGGCGGAAAAATCCACCAGGAGGTCCGTTCCTCGCCCCCGCGCCTTACTTCTTCCCCTTCCGCTTCGCCGCCACCCGCGGCCAGTACTGAAACTCATCCTCAAACAACTCACCTTCAAGGTCCGCCACCCGAGTCGCCAGCCGCGCCTGCGCATCCGCTATCGCCCTGTTGTAAATCGCCGGCCCAATCTCCTCGACAAAAAAATCCAGCAGCAATCCCGCCCGCAACTCGCCCAACGGCTCGCGTATCTCTTCCTCGAAATACTTCTGGATCGAAGCAATAGCCTCCGCCCGCCCCTGCTTCGATAGCTCAATCGTGATCATCTCCCCAATCTCCCACCGTGAGCTTACACGCGGCCGGGCCATCCCGAATCTTGGGGTCTCGACGGCGCCGCCACCGGTATGGCTGCACCAGGGCCGCGACCCGCGAGACCACACAGCAACCTGTGGATTCGTCGTTACCATCGTGCGCGCAATGGCGCGCTTTGGCCGCTACGGAACCCCGCCCCCGCAGGCTATCCTCATTGAGTTGAGTCCGCGTCTCGCTTGAGCCCAGTGCGTATCGAACGGTTCGCGGGCTGGCCCCATGGAGGCCCCGCCCAGCGCGGGGCCTCCTCGTCTCTCTCCGGGCCTCAACGATCCGCGCCTGCTCATCGAGCGAAGCTTCTATGGCCGCCATTTCCGCGCCATCCACGCACGAGACTTCGGCAATCCGCATTCCCGGCATCACGCCGGTCGATTTTGACCCACTCCTGGCTGGCGCGATCGGCGATCTCCCCCCGGAACTGGCGGGAGTGGCCCATTCAAGCCCGCCTTCGGCTTGAGTGGGTCGGTTCCCTATTCGACCGTGATGGTAAACGTCTCCATGCTCGTAACTCCCGCCGGATTAATATAAGTAGCCACATAAGTATTAGTACCCACGCTCAGCGGGATGCCGTCGATCTGCCGCGAACTGGACTCGTACCCATTGGGACCTGCCCAGCTCCATGAACCCCCGCTGCCCGGCTGCGGTCCAAGATTGACGGTGNNAGATACGGAGTGATGGTCGTGGGGGCAATAGTAATGGTAAAGGTCTCCGCGCTCCTGACCCCCGCCGCATTGGTGAAGGTCGCCGTATAGACATTACTGGCCGAAGTTAGTGGGACGTTGTTGACCTGTTGCGTGCTGGCTGTATACGAGGGAC
>PMSS01000459.1 GCA_003167515.1 Acidobacterium sp.
TGGGGATTCGCGTGGCGCTGGGCGCGCGGCAGAACCAGGTGCTGCGGGCTGCGCTGGGACGGGCATTTGTGCTGCTGGGCGCGGGATCGGTGGCGGGGATTGTGCTAGGAGTATTGGCGACGAAGGTGCTGTCGTTCATCGTGTACCAGGCTACGCCGAAGGATCCTGTGGTGCTGGGCGGGGTGGTTCTGGCGATGCTGTTGCTGGGGCTGTTTGCGGCGTGGATCCCGGCGCAGAAGGCGCTCGGGGTGGATCCGATGATTTTGCTGCGGGAAGAGTAAAGGCAGGGAACAGGGAACAGGCAATAGGGAACAGTAAAAGCTGTGGCGCGACTTTTGGGGGGTTGCGCGGGTTAGGACGAAGAGGACAGACTGTCCTCGAGGATGTCCCCTGCATGCCCACGAATCTGGTTTCCCGTACTGAGCGGTTTCTTGCTGCAGCTTTGATTGCGTTCCTGGTGATGCCGCCGGGCGACGCATTCGCCTTTGGCCACAAAAAGAAGAAGCAGCAACCGACGGCGGAGAGCACTTCGCCGCTGACGCCCGATCAGCGGGCGCTGCATGCGCTGAACCGGCTGACGTTTGGGCCGCGGCCTGGCGATATGGCCACGGCCGAGGCGGTTGGGCTGGACAAGTGGATCGACGGGCAACTGAATCCTGAGACGATTGACGACTCGGCGCTGGAGGCGCGGCTGGCGGCGTATCCCGCGATGCGGCTGAGCCAGCACGATCTGGTGGAGCGCTTCCCTTCAAATGCGATGATCCGGCAGGCGGAGCAGGGCAAGCGGGGGATTCCGTGGAATCCGGTGGAGAAGGCGATCTATAACGACCAGATTGCGCTGCTGAGAGAGAAGCAACAGAAGCAGGCCGAGGCGAAGGCGACGCAGGGTACAGGGTACAGGGTGCAGGGTACAGGCGCCGTCGCACAGTCGAATTCTATGGCTGTCGGGCAGATGTCTCAAGGTGGAATGGAAGGGCAGCCTGGTGTTGCGCCGTTCAATTCCAATACGCCGGCGAATTCGATGATTGCAAGTTCTGGGGCGCAGGGTGGGGATATGGGTCCGCCTCCGCCGCCTGACATGATGCCGACGACTGCTGCCGCGCCGGGTCCGTCGATTCAGGAACAGGAAAACAAGCTGTACGCCGATCTGGGTGCGACGGATGTGGTGAATCTACCGCCGGATCAGCGGGTGAAGAAGCTGATTGAGATGCGGCCGCTGGAATTTCGGGATTTTCTGCAGCGTTTGAACAAGCCGGATCGCGTAGCGCTTTTTGCGGACCTGACGCCGGAGCAGAAGGAGACAGTGTTTGCGTTGATCAGTCCGCAGCTGGTGGTGGGTGGTGAGGTACTGGTGACGCGGCTGCTGCGCGACGTTTACAGCGAGCGTCAGCTGGAAGCGGTGATGACGGACTTCTGGCTGAACCACTTCAACGTTTACTTGAAGAAAGGCGAGTTTGCGCCTTGGTATATCGCGGAGTATCAGGACAAGGTAATCCGTCCGCACGCGATGGGCAAGTTTGAAGACCTGCTGGATGCGACGGCGGAGAGCCCGGCGATGCTGTTCTACCTGGATCAGTCGGAGAGCGTGGGACCGCATTCCTTTGCGGCGTGGCGAGCGATGATGACGCCGGCGGGGCCGAATGGGAAACAGCGGCCGCTTGGGCTGAATGAGAATTACGCGCGCGAGCTGATGGAGCTGCACACTCTGGGCGTGGATGGCGGGTACACGCAGCGCGATGTGACCGAGCTGGCGAAGGTTTTTACCGGGTGGGGGATCGATCGCGCGGACCAGGGTGGTGAGTTTGTGTTCAACCCGCGGCGGCACGAGCCGGGACCGAAGCTGGTGCTGGGAAATCGGATCCAGGATGGCGGGCAGCATGAGGGAATGGTGATGCTGCACGTGCTGGCGGTGAGTCCGGTGACGGCGCGCCATGTGTCGCTTCAGATCGCGCAGAGGTTTGTCAGCGACAATCCGCCGGCGGCGCTGGTGGATACGATGGCGGCGACATGGGTGAAGACTGGCGGCGATATTCGTGAGGTGCTGCGGACGATGCTCGAGTCTCCGCAGTTCTGGTCGCAGGATGCATATCGCGCGAAGGTGAAGACCCCGGAGGAGTATGTGATTTCGGCGGTGCGGGCGACGGGCGGGGAGGTGGTGCATCCGGCGGCGCTGGTGGAGGCGATTGGACAGCTGGGGATGCCGCTGTATGGATGCCAGACGCCGAATGGCTACTCGTGGAGCGCGGATGCGTGGCTGAACAGCGGGGAGCTGCTGGACCGGATGAATTTCAGCCTGGCGTTGGCGGATAACAATGCGGGAACGGTGATGGGCTGGGACAAGCTGATGGGGATCGACGGGCAGCCGGGTGTGACGGGGGATGCGAAGGAGGCGAAGCTCGAAGGGTTGCTGCTGGATGGGGAGGTGTCGGATCGTACGCGGAACGTGGTCTTGACGCAGCTTGCGCAGCAGCAGGGCTCGGCGGTGGGGAATGGGCAGCGTCCGCAGACTCCGAAACCGGTCAATTTTGTGCGGCCGCGGGAGTTTGGGCAGTTGTTGCAGTCGGTGGCGCCGCTGCCTCCGCCGGGGGACCAGCAGGCGGCTTTGCTGGGTGGTTTGCTGCTGGGGTCGCCTGACTTTCAGCGGCGGTAAAATATTGCCATGCGTAGTTCGCGGATCGAACGCGGCGGCGACGGCTCATCTCGAATCGGTATCGATGCGTGGTTCACGGAGATGGACCGCTTCAGCGGTGTGCCTTTCATGGAAGAGGGACGCAACCAGCCGCCCATGCCTTGTGCCTGGCGCCTGCCGGATCTCGGAGAGTTGCGAGAGAAGAGGTCGGCCGGGAAGAAAAAACCCTCCCGCAGGGGCTGAGGCCCGAGTGATTTGCGTCGTATGGCGCCACTAAAGAGCCTGCGAAAAAGCATTGGGAGAGTTGTTTAGTCGGGCGTGCAGCGCGAGTCCTGCGTCACGGCCTCGACTACGGCGGGTACGACGGTGCGCACGACTGCCGGTACGACGGTTCCTACGACTTTGGGCACAACACATGTGACAACCTGGACTGCGATGATGCTGGAGAAGAGGGTTAACGCTGCAACTCCGGCAATGAGCACACGAATCATAGCTGCCTCCTAAGGAACTATACGTAGGTCAGGGCTGGCTGGTTCCCACGGCTGTCTTTTCGTAGAGGTCGGCGGAGTCGACGCGTTGCGAGGGGCGGCGCGAGGGACGTTTGCCGCTGAAGGCGCCAAGCAGCGTCTGCATCATGACATACAACACAGGGATAAAGAAAAGGTTTAAGACGGTCGAGACCAGCATGCCGCCGATGATGGTGGTGCCGACGGAGCGGCGGCCCTGGGCTCCCGCGCCGGAGGCGATGGCCAGAGGAATAACGCCGAGGATGAAGGCGAAAGAGGTCATGAGGATGGGGCGGAGGCGCAGCTCGGCGGCTTCGATGGCGGCGTCGACGATGGAGCTGCCCTTGCGGCGGAGCTGCTCGGCGAACTCGACGATGAGGATGGAATTTTTGGCGGCGAGACCGATGAGCATGACGAGGCCGATCTGGCAGTAGATATCGTCGGGGAAACCGCGCAGGGATTGGGCGAGCAGAGCGCCGAGGACGGCCATGGGGACGGCGAGCAGGATGATGAAGGGGAGCGCGAAGCTCTCGTAGAGAGCGGCCAGGGTGAGATAGACGACGAGGATGCCGAGGCCAAAGATGATGATGGCCTTGCCGGCGGATTCGAGTTCTTCGAGGGCGAGGCCGGTCCACTGGTAGGACATGCCGTGCATCATGTTCTGCTGGGCGACCTGCTCCATGGCGTGGAGGCCTTCGCTGGTGCTGAAGCCGGGCGCGGCGGAGCCGTCGATTTCGGCGGAGCGGAAGAGGTTGTAGTGGCTGATGACCTGGGGGCCTGAGGTGTTCTCAAGGGTGACGAGGTTATCGAGCGGGATCATCTGGTTGGTGGCGGAACGTACGTAGTACTGGCGGATGTCAGCGGCGTTCTCGCGGAATTGCTGATCGGCCTGGACGTAGACGCGATAGCTTCGGTTGTTGAAGTCGAAATTGTTGACGTACTCGGAGCCCATGTAAACCTGGAGTGCGTCGGAAATCTGGCTGAAGGGAACGCCGAGGGCCTTGGCTTTTTCGCGGTCGATGCGGACCAGCACCTGGGGATCGTTGGAGGTGAAGCTGGTGAAGAGGCCGGTGAGGTCTTTGCGCTGGTTGCCACGAGCGACGATGGTGTGCGCGGTGCGATCGAGGTCGCCGAGGGTGTTGCCGCCGAGATCCTGAAGCTCGAACTGGAAGCCGCCGAAGCTGCCGATGCCCCAGATGGCGGGTGGCTCAAGAGGAACGATGAGGGCGCCGGGGATCATGAATAGCTTCATGCGCAGGCCAGCGACGATTTCAGCCGCGGAGTGACCCTTGCCGCGGCGCTTGTCGTAGTCGCTGAGGGCTGCGAACATCATGCCGTAGTTGGGGGCGTTGCCGGAAAAGCTGAAGCCACCGACGGCGAATGAGCCGAGGATGTCTTTGTTCTGGCTGAGGACTGCGCTGACTTCTTCTTCAATATTGGTTGTGTAGGAGAGGGAAGCGCCCTGTGGGGCCTGGACCAGGATCATGATGATGCCCTGATCTTCCTGGGGGACGAAGGCGGTGGGGACGTGCTGGTATTCCCAGGCGGCGGCGCCGAGACCGGCGATGAAGAGCAGAAGCATGATCCAGCGGAGTCGAAGGACGCCGTGGATGGCGCGTGCGTAGCCGCGGCCGAGAGCTTTGATGCCGCGTTCAGCCGCGTGGAGGAGGCCATGTTTGTCGTCTTCGCGGCGCAGCAGTAAGGCTGCAAGGGCGGGCGACAGGGTGAGCGCGTTGAATGCGGAGATGGCGATGGAGAATGCGATGGTGAGCGAGAACTGGCGGTAGAGGATTCCGGTGGTGCCGGGGAAGAAGGAGACGGGGACGAAGACGGCGACGAGGACGAGAGAGGTTGCGATGACGGCGCTTGTGACTTCGCCCATGGCGGCAGAAGTTGCGTGGTGCGGCTCGTTATCGCCTTCCTGAATGTGGCGCTGGACGTTTTCGATGACGACAATGGCGTCGTCGACGACGAGGCCGGTGGC
>PMSS01000045.1 GCA_003167515.1 Acidobacterium sp.
AAACTTATTCGCCAGAGCGTCAATTGCCCCTGGCCCGGTTGTGGGTATGATGTTTCCCGGATAGGGATTGCGCACTGCCGACCCATTTGGGCACGTGCCTAACGAGTAGGGGTTGTAGATCGCCCCCTGATAAATAGTCCGGCCCAGGCAATCCGTACCCAGAGAAGTGCTCGTGAGCTCCGATGAAAAGTCGCCTCCTAACTGAGCGGTAGTGGGCACCTCAGCGCTGTAGCTGAGTCCCCCGTCGAGCCGCAACCCCTCATAGTTGGCGAAAAAGAAGGTCTTGTCCCGCTGCTTATAGATGCCCGGGATGTACAACGGCCCGCCGCCGGCGATTCCGAACTGATTGCGATGGTCATTCGGCTTGGGGGTGCCCGCCAAATTGTTAAAGTAGAGGTTGGCGTCCAGATCCGGGTTGCGTATGTACTCGTCGGCAACGAAATGGTAGTCGTGGGTACCGGCCTTGGTTGTAAGGCTGATCACATTGCCGGTGCTGAATCCGTATTGGGCCGAAAACGAGTAGCTCGTTACCTTGACCTGGTCGGTGTCCTCCGGGGCAGGCAAATACAGGACTCCTCCCCAGCCCTGGGCCACATCGTAGCCACCCTCCAGCAGGAACAGATTGGTTCCGAAGTAGCCGCCTCCAAAATTCAGGAAGGAGTAATCCTGGTCTGCCGTGTCTTCGCTCCCACCCGCCGCCAGCAGCTGCCGGTCGCCTTGCACGTTCACAGCGGAATCCAGCGTTGCGAAGGAAAGCACATTTCTGAGATTGAGTGGCAGCTCCTCAATTTGTTTGGCGGAGACGTCGGTGCTGATGGTGGCGTCCTGGGTTTGAAGCAGCGGCCCAGTCGCATTGACTGTGATTTTCTCCGTTGCCCCGATCGTCAGACTGATCCCCAGGGTCACCGAATCTCCCGCAGCGAGGACGATGCCGGTTTGCCTGGTTGTCGTGAAACCCGGAGCGCCGGCCTCGAGGGTATAGTTCCCTGGCACGAGCAGGGCGAAGGTGAATTCCCCCGTCGAACTCGCCGTGTCAGTGCGGACAATCCCATTTTCAGGGTCGGTAAGCCTCACGGTCGCTTTCGCGATTCTGGCTCCGGAGGGGTCGGTTACGGTGCCTGACAGCGAAGCTGTCGTACTCCTCGACTGCGCATGAAGTAGAGGGAAGGCCAGTCCGATCACGGCCATCAGGACTGCTGCGATTACGAAACGTAACCTCGTCATTTTGCCTCCTGGGGAATTCGTCAAATTTTTCGTCTACCGGTCGCCTTGGCCGCTCCGATTTCCTGGCATCCCATTTTTTTGCAACTTATTGAAGGGAAAGCATCTTGCCAAAAACGAACGCTGAAGAGAACATCATTTTTTGCAACGGGCGCCAGTAAACGATAACTCTAACGCAATTTGCAAGGTGCTGTATGGTACTGTACGTGCCCATCGCGAAGAAAATGCGGCGCTTGTCATCGTCATTCCTCGTGGAGTAGAGTACGGCGCAGGCCAGACTACGGGCGGAGGTTCCCATGGGACGTACGGTCGAATGCGAAGAACCATCGCAGCATGCTTCGCCTGCTCTCGAGATCCCCGCATCGGAGATTCAAGAGGCGCTCGCGGAAATGATGACGAGCACTCCGTTCCGATCCAGTAAGCAGACTCAGGAGCTCCTCCAATACATCGTGGACAAATCTCTGTCAGGACATGCCGAACTCTTAAAAGAGAGAGTGATCGGGATCGAAGTCTTTGGGCGGCGCCCGGATTACGACACCAATGCCGACCCGATCGTTCGTGCACGTGTCGGGGAGCTCAGGAAACGTCTCGCACTCTACTATCAGACTGTGCCGGGGCACGCCGTGCAGATCAGCGTTCCCCACGGGTCCTTCAAGGCTTTTTTCGAGCGTATCGACAGGAATCCAGTTCCGCTTCCCCTGGCAGCATCAGAAGACCCACCTCTGATGCAGAGCCCGGCCGAACCGGTGGTCACAGAGGTCCGGCAGGAAAATAAAGTTGGCGCCAGACCGCGCTCTGCAGGATTTCGAGGTCGCCTCTGGTGGATCGCCGCTGCTGCATCATTGGTGATCTTGATTCTTGCAATACAGCACAACCTGTTTTCTTCCGAGTCGCGCGCCTTCAATCATTTTTGGTCGCCAGTTCTGGACAACCCGCATACAGCCCTGATCTACGTGGGGGGGAATGCCGTCTATCAACTGTCGATCTCTTACATGGACCAGTATTACCGGGAGCACCCTCCAAACCAAACTGAAGAGATGGGATTCGAATCTTATATTGAATGGCCTTCGGGTACAAAGATCGATGCCAAGGACCTCTTTCCGGCAAAGGATACGTTTGTCACGATCGGCGATGTTGCCGCGATTACGAAGGTCGAATCTCTTTTGGTACGTCGCAACAGACAATTTGACATCCGTTACGGGCAAGACGTCACCTACGGCGACCTTCGCCAAAGCCCCACTATTCTCATAGGAGCGCATAACAACTCATGGACGCTTGCCATGACCGGAAATCTGCGCTACGTCTTCAGCGGGCGTAATGCCATTGTGGACCGTTCGAACCCTCAAAAAAGGTGGTCTGCCAATGATTCCTTTACGGAGGATTACGCGATCGTGTCCAGGATCGTGAACTCGAAAACCGACACAACAGTGATTGCAGTAGCCGGAGTGGGCTATGCAGGAACTCAGGCCGCGGCTGAATTCCTTACGACACCACAGTCGGTTTTCAGGCTAGTGAAGTCCCTTCCCAACGGATGGGAGAGGAAAAACTTGCAAATTGTCTTGCACACCATCGTGACTAATCAGCTTCCCGGCACACCTGAAGTGGTTGCAACCTACTGCTGGTGAGCCACGTGTCGGTTGCGGGAGGTGGTTCAGGCTTGAAAAGAATCGTCCCGTTCTTTTCTGTTCGCTGCGCTGCTTGAGACTAAACACATCACAGGCTTCTCCGGGACGCAAGCAGATGACCCGTTCCGGTGGTGCTTACTCGAATCGCGATTCCTGCGGTTGGGCGTTATTGATTCCTCTTGAACCGCGCGGCACCGCGCCATACAGCTGTCCTAGGCGCGAGGTGGCAGAGATGGTGCGAGTTTCCGAGTTTCGGCGGCTCTTGCTGAAGAGCCGAATATCCTGAGGAGCGTCCATTTCGTTGCAGCAGGTACTCAGAAAATCGGCTGCAGTATCGTACCTCAGACTGTCCGAAGAAAGAATCCAGTCAGAAGCTATTCAGTGCTCGTCCGGCGTGATGATTTTGCTGAGCGGTTTTGGGGCCCTTCCGACGGAGATTCTAGCGGGTCAACTTGCCAGTATCGACAGCACTCGTACGGACCACGCGAATCTCATGGTCGGTGAACACCGCATGTGTTTGAGGCACCTCATATTTAGGCATATGGCAGGTGACGCAATTGCTGGCCGCCACCTTGCATACTGTCCTCGCCGCATGTGCCCCCTTGGACTCCCTGTTGACCCCGTGGCACGCCAGGCATTTAGAGTCATAGGCTCTCGGTTCGTGAACAAGTGGCTGATGCGGGTCGTGACAGGCCACGCAGGTAATCCGAGCGTCGCCACTTCGTCCCCAGCAGCGGCTTTCCTCAAGCCGATACGGCTGAAAGCGTATCAGCCCGGGGCCAGGCGTGCCCGCCGCCTCCATCACATCCGCCCATGTGCTATGGCATGCCCCGCAAAAGTCGACAGAATCAGAGGGGGAAAGATCCGCAGGATCCATGATCGCCGTCCCCTGCTCCGGGTCATTCGCAGTCATGGACGCAATGTGGCCGGCTCCCGGTCCATGGCACGCTTCACAGGTAACCCCCGGCTTAGCTTTCTCCGATTCCAACAACGTGGAAGTAACAGCCGCGGTTGTATGACATTTAAAGCAGCCGATTGCTCGGTCAATGCCCATCTTTCGGCCCAGCGCACTTTCCAGGCCATCCGGCACGTCGGGAGCTTGTCCTGGAGTAATGTCCAGGGAACCAATGTTTGTGAAAAAACTCAAACGGCTCTCAAAGTAAGCGCCGTCTTTCTCAAGGATATAAGTCTGTCCATTCTTGAATCCAAAAGCCCAACTCGCCGACAAGGACATAGTATTAATTCCGTCAGTCGCGCCGAAAATGACCCGTTCAAGCGAGGTCGTGACAGAGGTGCTGAAGCCGCCTTCTTTAAATTGGAGCAGTCGATGATTTGTCAATAGATCCGACCGCGAGGCGGGCACACTGGCGTGATACATCGGTGTCGACTGCTGGAGCAGTGCCATCTTCTGGTGGCACTCGGCGCAGGCAGCGCTTCCCGAATACTGGCTGCGCGGCGGATCTCCTTTCGTCGGCCACCAGCCGGGCTCTTCCAGCCTCTCCGCAGTCGTTAGGCTCGTGCCATTTGCCTGCGGTCCCTGTGCACGAGCGACACAGAACGCTATTCCCGCGAATGCCAATATGATGCTCGGCGTCCAGCTGCTCAAGCTGGAGTCCCCCTTCTCCAATTTCAATTCGCTAGATTCCACCGTTGCGACCAGTTGTACGACGATCTGATCGCTCGCTAGAACCGCGATCGTTGTAAATCCTAGATCCGAACGAAGTAACCGGGATTTAGTTTTGTCATTCGGCTGCGAATCAATATATCCCCGTTCTCCT
The DNA here is from genome assembly GCA_003167515.1 of Acidobacterium sp. Lineage (GTDB taxonomy): Bacteria > Acidobacteriota > Terriglobia > Terriglobales > Acidobacteriaceae > Palsa-343. The sequence goes on from PMSS01000045.1 coordinate 4,625, forward strand.
CCGCTCGCAACCTACCTTCCTTGAGGCTCTCGCTTGGCTGGTCCGAATCCATCCGCAGTTGTGCCGCCCATTCAGCATCGCAGTTCTGATACGCAGGCAGATCTCTCGATGATCCAGGCGAGCCATGAACTGGTTAGAGCAAGGACGGCGCCGATCTGCGCGGCTCGGCCGCAAACGAAATCTCTTGGGGAACGAATCCGCGGCCGGAAAGCCGAAGGCATTCAGACCAGCGATGGGAAAAACGTTGACGCCGCCGTTGCAAGTCGCATTTCCACAGTTGTTCGATGCGCTGGAGACAATTACGGAGCAGAACCCGGGAATACGACGATCAGATCGAAAGCTCGGAGAGGAGACTTATTCCGAGGTGGGTTGTTGGCTGGCGCACATCGGTTCGAAAATACATCTGTGCGGCGGAGATGCATTCGACGAGCAACATGATGCCGGAGCAGGCCGGGCACCGGTGTTCGACTGGCAGCGCTGGCTCAGTAATGGGCGCGGACCCGACTCTCTTTCGACCTAAACACAAGCTTTGGCGATTTGCACTCGTTTGACCGCTCTGGCTTCGTCCGGCCACCTGACGAGCGGGCTCCTTTTGCCGGTCGCGCGGGTGCTCCCGATGACCTCCCAAATGGCGTGTCGTTACTGATCGTGCGTCACGACAAGCCAACCCTCAGGTGGGCCGCGCCGGTCCACAACAGGAGGATCCGCCCATCGCCGTCATTTAGCTGTTTTTGTTGGCGGTCCCGGGCGTTATAAGCGCTGGGAATAACGCCGATCCGAGAAGTGATTGGACTCCGTTTTCTACCAGCGTTACGTTTGCGCCATGGCTGACAACGTTCGTCGTCCGCGGAGGTGCAAATGATCCCATTCCATGTCACAAGGCGACCGCAATCAGACCAGCTCCCTCTGCTTTCTCAACGGCGACGTCCAGCGCGCGGTGATCGACCAGGAGCGCAAAGACAACATCATCGCCAATTACGCCAAAGACAGCTCGCTCCCATTCGTCGATGTGGAGGTCAAAAATGTCATTCTCGACGACCTGCGCCAGTCGCCCTATTCGGCGCGTATCGAGTTCGAGAACATCTTCACCAATCCCTCGGATCACACCGAGCTCAGGCGGGAGCGATGGACCGCCAGCGTCACCTACGTCTTCCGCGAAACGGTAAAGAACAACGAGCTGGCTGTGAACCCCCTCGGTTTGACCATCGTCCGCTTCCGGGCCGACCAGGCTTTCCAGTAGACGAAGCCACTTCCCATGGCAAGGCAGTCTTCATGTCCATACGCGACTCTCATGCACGGCCGACACACCCTTCGACTCTCCGCCGCCTACGTCATCTCAGACGGAGCGGTGCGCGGCACGGGGCCGCGTTGAACCCGTTATCGTCGTGAAAGTCAGCCAGGCTGAGGTAAGTCTTTGACTCTATAGGGAACGGGTGGCTCCCTCAGTCCCCTAAAAGACCTCCTGGCGCCGCCTATTGGACGGCTATTGGACGGTAAATGCGTTCCCGCCGGCCCCTTAGAGTTCAACTTGACGAACAGGAATTGCCACATTTCCGCGATGTCGTAAAACGGGGCGCACCGCTCAAGCGCCACCCTGTTGGCCACCGCTGTGGGACGTTTCGGCACCCCCATTTTCCGTTACTAATCCACCGGGAAGCCTCAAATTGAAGCTCGATGAGCGATGGGCTGTTCGCATCAATTGACAACAGAGGGCGATGACGCTTCTTAACATTTTTCGAGGTCAGAAAGCTCAGTGGCTCGATCGATCGTGAGTTCCGCGGAACTTGGAACTAGTACCGAGACCATATGA
>PMSS01000072.1 GCA_003167515.1 Acidobacterium sp.
GCGACTACACGGATTTCTACGCTTCGATTCATCATGCGACGAATGTAGGGCGGTTGTTTCGGCCGGATAATCCACTGCTGCCGAATTACAAGTGGGTGCCAATTGGGTATCACGGACGGGCTTCGTCGATTGTGGTGAGCGGAGCTGAGGTGCGTCGGCCGTGCGGGCAGACGAAGGCTCCGGATGCTGCGGCACCGGTCTACAGTCCCAGCCGCATGCTGGACTACGAACTGGAAATCGGGTTCTTCGTTGGGGATGGAAACCGGCTGGGCGAGACGATTCCGCTGGAGAAGGCGGAGGAGCACATCTTTGGGTTGTGTCTGGTGAATGACTGGTCGGCGCGGGATATTCAGAGCTGGGAGTATCAGCCGCTGGGGCCGTTTTTGGGGAAGAGCTTTGCGACGACGATTTCGCCGTGGGTGGTTACTCTTGACGCATTGGCTCCGTTTCGGGTTTATGCATGGGTGCGGCCGGGGGGTGATCCAAAGCCGCTGCCGTATTTGTGGTCGCAGGGGGACCAGGAGCGGGGCGGGTTCGATGTGAATCTGGAAGTGTGGCTGGCGACGGCGAAGATGCGGGAGGCGGGCGCGGCGGCAGTGCGGATCAGCCGCGGGAATATGAAGGATTTGTACTGGACACTGGCACAAATGGTGACGCACCACACCAGCAACGGGTGCAATTTGCGGCCGGGCGATTTGCTGGCTACGGGGACGGTGTCCGGGGCGACGCCGGAGTCTGTGGGGAGTCTGTTGGAGAGGACCAAGCGCGGAGCGGAGCCTCTGTTGCTTCCGAATGGGGAGCAGCGGAGGTTTCTGGAGGACGGGGACGAGGTGATTTTGCGCGGGTGGTGTGAGCGGGAGGGGTATGCTCGGATTGGGTTTGGTGAGTGCCGGGGGACAGTGGGGGCGGCAAAGGTTTAGAAATCCTTCATCACAGAGGACACAGAGCGCATGGAGATCAATAAGTTATGCCGTAGAAGTGCAGGTACCACCTGAGGATTGGGTCGCCGGCGAAGATGGTGTAGATCGCAGCGGCACAGAGGAAAGATCCGAGGGGCAGGCGGGTGGTGAGGAAGGGGCGTTTGCCGCGTGAGAGGGCGACTGCGAGGATGCCGAATAGCGCGGTGGCGAGAGCTCCCAGGAGCAGGGTGAGGCCGGTCGGCAAAGGGCCGAGCCAGGCGGCGATCATGGCGATGAGTTTGACGTCGCCCATGCCGAGACCTTCCTGGTGGCGGACGAGCGAGTAGAGCCAGCGGATCAGGAGCAGAAAGAGGGCAGCGCCGATGGCCCAGAGGATGGATGCGGCGGCGTTCCAGAGATGGTCGCGTAGGGTGTCCTCCGGCCGCAGCGCTGCGTAGACGAAGCCGAACAGGACGCCGGGGAGGGTGAAGGCGTCGGGGAGGCGCATGGTTTCAGCGTCCATGGCGGCGAGGCCGAGGAGGAGGAAGCAGAGAGCGTCCATGCCTGCGCCTTTGAAGCTGAGGCCGAAGCACAGAAAGCTCAGGAGAAAGAGGGCGGCGGTAGCGAATTCGACGGCCGGGTAGCGCCAGGCAATCGGTTGCCGGCAGGCTCGGCAACGGCTGCGGAGAAAAATCCAGCTGAGGATGGGGATGTTGTCGAGGGAACCGATGGGCGCGCCGCAGCGGGGGCAGCGGGAGCGTGGGCGAACGATGGATTCGTGACGGGGCAGGCGGGAGATGCAGACGTTGAGAAAGCTGCCGAGGGCGAGGCCGAAGAGGACGACGAAGATGGCTATGAGCGGGGTCAGGGTTGGGCTCCGGTACCACTGTAGAATATGCAAGGTCAGGAGGCTTCCGTGAATATCGAAATCCGAAATGCCGATCTGAGGGGAGAAGCGGGCGAGAAAGTGGCGGAACAGGCCGAGCGTGTGATTCGAAACCAGATCGCTTTCCTTGCCGAGAATCCGGGATCGGACACTTTCGCCGGGACCTTGCCGATGAGCCAGTGAAAGTCTTTCCCCGCCTGGTCCTGGCTGATTATCTATCGTCCGGATACAAAACCGCTGCAGATAGTTTCGATCCTGCATGCCAGTCGCGATGTTGCGAGCATCCTGAAAGAACGGGCGAACTGATGCGCGCACAAGCCGGTTGCCGCTGATCTTCAGCAGCCCATGTTCACCGTTGTAAAGTAGGGCTATGCCCCCTGAAAAGGATGCGGGTTTGACGAGCGCCGTTCCTGAGCGCGAGGTTCATTTGTGCCTGAACTCACAGTCGGACGCGCGGGGCGATTCGCGCGTTGGGGAGTTGTTCGCGGAGGCGGTTGCGATTATGGCGCGGCTGCGGGGTGCGGGGGGTTGTCCGTGGGATCGGGAGCAGACGTTTGCGTCGATCAGGAAATACACGCTGGAAGAGACGTATGAGGTGCTGGACGCTATTGAGCGCGAACACTGGGCTGATCTGGCGGACGAATTGGGAGATTTGCTGCTGCAGGTTTTGTTTTATGCGGAGATGGCGGCGGAGGCTGGGCATTTTGGGATTGGCGATGTGATCGCGGGGTTGAATCGGAAGCTGGTGCGGCGGCATCCACATGTTTTCGGGGAAGAGGCTTCGGCGCTGGCGGGGAATCGTGCGCCGGGTTTGGAAACGGACGTGATTGGCGCGGCGGAAGTGCTGCGGAACTGGGACGAGATCAAGAGGCTGGAGAAGAAGTCGCGGGCCGGAGAGGCGGTCGCGGGCAGATTGGATTCGATTGCGCGGTCGATGCCGGCGTTGAGCGAGGCGGGGAAGATTGGGGGGAAGGTGGCGAAGGTGGGATTCGACTGGCCGGACGCGCTCGGGGTTGTGGAAAAGCTGTGGGAAGAGACGCGGGAGCTGGAGGCGGAGATGGCGGCAGGTGATCGTATTGCCGTGGCGGAAGAGATTGGCGATCTGTTGTTTACCGCAGCGAATCTCGCGCGGCACTTGAACGTGGATCCAGAGTTGGCGTTGCGGGATGCGAATGCGAAGTTCCGGCGGAGGTTTGCGGCGATGGAGGCGGCGGCGGAGCGGCCGCTCGAAGAGTTATCGGCACCGGAACTGGAAGCGCTTTGGGAAGGGAGTAAAGCTTCCGAACGCGGGGAGCGGTCGTGAGTCCTGAGGTCCTGCAAACGCCGGCGGGGACGGAAGTTGTGCTGCGGAGCTGCGAGGGTTTTGAGGAGCTTGAGGCATGCGTCCGCCTGCAGATAGAGACCTGGGGCTACAACGATGGGGATGTGATCCCGCAGCGGATGTTTATTGTGGCGCAGCGGATTGGCGGGCAGGTGATCGGGGCGTTTGCGCCAGCAGATAATGTGGGATCTGGGCCAGGAAGGGAGATGGTGGGGTTCGCGATGTCATTGCCTGGAGTGAGGCAGAAGATGGCGTCTGACGAGGGACGACCATGGGCTTACCTGCACTCACATATGCTGGCGGTTAAGCCGCAGTACCGGGACGCAGGGATCGGGCGAAATTTGAAGCTTTATCAGCGAGATGAGGCGCTGAGTAGAGGTTTTACTTTAATGGAATGGACGTTTGATCCGCTGGAGATCAAGAACGCTTTTTTGAATATCCACAGGCTTGGGGTGATTGTGCGGTCCTATACACCGAATTTTTATGGTGTATCCTCATCACGTCTGCAGGGTGGGCTTCCCACGGACCGTCTCCACGCGGAGTGGTGGATGGATTCGGAACGTGTGAAGGCTACAATGAACGGGACCCCAGGCGCGCCGCAGGAAATTCTGGAAACAATCATGGTTCCAAAAGAAGTGAGTGAGTGGAAAGCCACGGGTGTCTCCAGAGCGCTGGCGGTGCAGGCTGAGAATCGTCACCGCTTTCTGGATGCGTTTGCTCGCGGTTTGGCGGTGGTGGGTTTCCGTACAGACAACGAAGGTAACGGCATTTTCGAACTCGGACAACTACAGCAACCTGGAGTTCTATGAGAATCGACGCCATATTCATGCGCGAGCTACGCCTTCCCCTTGTTCAACCTTTTCAAACCAGTTTTGGAACCACGACAGAGCGGCGCATCCTGCTGGTAGAGCTGCGCGGCGAGGGTTTGGTCGGCTGGGGTGAGTGTGTCGCTGGAGAGCATCCGTTCTTTTCGGATGAGACCGTTGATTCGGCCTGGCTGGTGATGCAGCAGGAGCTGGCGCCGCTGCTGGCGAGCGCCGATCCGGAGCACGGAGGGAAGTGTCCGGGGATTTTCCGGCAGGTGCGCGGGAACCGGATGGCGAAGGCGGCGCTGGAAAACGCGGTATGGGATCTGGAGGCGCAGATGCGGGGGATTCCGCTGGCGAGCCTGCTGGGCGGGACACGCGAGACGATTGACTGCGGCGTATCGATCGGGATTCAGCCCACGCTGGAACGGCAGCTGGCCGAAGTAGAAAAGGAGGTGGCGGCGGGGTATCAGCGGATCAAGCTGAAGTGCAAGCCGGGCTGGGATGTGCATGTGTTTGAGGCGGTGCGGAACCGGTGGCCGGAGATTCAGCTGAGCTGCGATGCGAATTCGGCATACCGTCTGAACGACACGGACCATATTATGACGTTCGACGAATTCAACCTGCTGATGATCGAGCAGCCGTTGTGGGCCGACGATTTTTATTTTCACTCGATGCTGCAGAAGCGGCTGGAGACACCGATTTGTCTGGACGAATCGATACGGAACCGGCGGGATGCGCTGGCGGCGATCGAGATGGAGTCGTGCCGGATCATCAATATCAAGTGCGGGAGGGTTGGCGGCTTCAGCGAGGCGATCGCGGTTCACAATGCGGCGCAGGAGCGGGGCGTGCCGGTGTGGTGCGGTGGGATGCTGGAGACGGGGATTGGGCGGGCGCACAATATTGCGCTGTCGTCGCTCGATAATTTCACGCTGCCGGGCGATGTTTCGGCGTCGAAGCGCTACTGGAAAGAAGACATTATCGAGCCGGAGGTCGAGGTTTCGCGGACGGGCGAGATTGCGGTTCCGGATACGCCAGGGCGCGGCTTCGAAGTGCGGGAGGATCTGGTCGAGAGGCTCACAGTGCGCAAGGAAGAGATACGGGCGATGGCTGTGGCGGCCTAAGAACAGGGAACAGGCAACAGCTCAAAGGCAGGGAATACGCAATAGGGAATAGAAAAGCGATGTGGGGAGCGGCTTGGGCTGCTCCCCTTTTTCGTTTTGGGCCGGCGGGCTATAGGTGAGGGGCTGCGTGTTGAGACAGGGCCTTAGCTCTGGGCGGGGGAGAGTTTCTGCCCGATTTGCTGGAGTTTATCGAAGTTGGATTCGACGAAGGCCGCGTTCTGGGGGGTGACGGAATTGGGCGGATAGTCGTTGATGATGCCCTGCTTCTTCATGCCGACGAAGGTGACGTCGTTGATGAAGGCAATCATGACAACGATGTATTCGCGGGTGGTAAGTCCGTTGCCGTGGATCAGGGTGGCGACCTGGGGGAAATTCGCGTCGATGTTTTTCGCTCTCTGATCGATGGACAGGTTACCGGTCGAGGCGGCGTCCATTTTGCTTTTGAGTGCCGGATTGGAAGCCGTCAACTTATTGATGGTATCGGTGGCGGCGGCGAGTTTCTCGATCTTATCCATGGTGAGGGTGTACCTACGGGCCTCAATGAGGTCGGGATTGTTGTCGACGGCTGAGGGTGCCTGCGCGTTGGCGTGGAGAGCGGTGGAGATGGAGAGTACCGCGAGGCAGGCGGTTAATCTTCTGCTGAGTTTCATTGGGTGAATGACCCCGTGATTGGATTTTAGACAAGCCGGGTACAAGTGGATGCAGGTTCCTCGGCAACGAATCGGGCAAAGCCAGAGTTTGCGGGGTGCAGGCTGGCGCCGGTCATCGACAACGGCACTATAGAACTGGTCTCACATATAGTGCAACGCCTATTGGCGGGGTACTCACACGCTCCATTTCGATCGTATGAGGATTATGAGACCAGTTCCAGCAGCGGATGGGTATGGAGTACAGAGGACGGAAGCGGCAAGGTGAGGTGGGAGAAGAGGATGGGGAGGGGGCGCACGTAGCGTGCCAGGGTTCGGCAGGGAACTGGTGAACTTGAGGGTGTCCGCCGATGAGACATGTGTAGCAGGAAGGATCCCAGGAACCAAGGTGGCAAGGCCACCGGCAAGTTCAGGGACCTAATTCAAAAGAGGAGCAATGTCATGCCTTTAGGTGTCCTGAACAATATCTCGGCGGTATACGCGGAAAACAATCTGGATCAGACGCAGGCGAGCCTGCAAAATGTGTTAACGCAATTGTCTTCCGGGTCGAGGATCAATTCCGGGGCGGATGATCCGGCGGGTCTATCGATTGCAAACGGGCTGGCGGCGAATGCCGCGGCGCTGGAGCAGTCATCGAGCAACGCGAGCGAGGGAGCGGGGTTTCTGCAGGTGGCGGATGGGGCGTTGTCGCAGGTGACGAGTCTGCTGACCAGCGCGATCACGCTGGCTACCGAAGCGGGTGGGGGCACACTGTCCTCGTCACAGATGGGCGCTGTCAACCAGGAGTACCAGGACATCATGACGCAGATCGGGACGATCGGCGCCACGACAGAATATAACGGGATCACGGTTTTCAGCAGCGATCAGACCCTCAGCACACTGCAATGGGGCGCGAACGGGGTGGGAACGTCCTCCTCGGTCACGGGATCGTCGGCGGCGGTAGCTGCCGGGGCGATCACGGCGGGCGGATCGGCGGCAGCAGCGGCACCGGTGCAGACCGCCGCCTACGGCACGCCGGCGGCTATGAGCTGGACCCTGAACGGAATCACCGGCAGTTCACCGGTCACGGAGACCCTGACCTCCAGCGTGATCCCGAATGGCGGCGCGCTCTCCGGCACACTTACTTTTTCACCTACAACCAGCGGGGGAACCGCATCCGCGATCAGCATCGATCTGGCCAATGTTACGGGCAGCTCGCTGAGCGCGCAGGCAGCCAACCTGCAGACTCTGATCAACGCGCAGGCAGGGAACGGGGACAGCGACTACACGGTGACGGTGGTTGGGAACAACCAGCTGCAGATCGGCCTCGGCGCCGACGCCGCTGCCGACCATATCACGGGATTCACCGCTGCCCCGGCCACGAACGTGACGACCTCCGGTGCGGCAGCCGCGCAGACCGGCTTCACGCTGGCCGTGGCGGATGGCGGCGCACTGGGCGGGTCAATCTCCGTTATTCCCAACACCGCGGTTGCAGCCGGAGCGCAGACCGCTGTCAACTTCACCAACAACGGCGCCACGATCACGGCGAACCTGCCGTCCGCGGACAACATAGGCGGCAGCATCACCATCGGCGGTACCATTCCGCAGACCGGTGGCGTGAGCACACCGTTGGTCTGGGGTGGCGGCGCGAGCGACTATACCACGAACGTTGCGGTCGGCAACACGCTTTCGGGCAACATCACCCTCGGCCAAACGGGGGGCACGGGAGGCGCGAGCCTGAACGTTGCTCTGACCGGCGTGGCCTCCACCCAGGCAGCGATGCAGGCCGCGATCCGGGGCGACATTACTGCCGCGGGCGGAGACGGGAACGACTACAACGTCGCCTACAACGCCGGCACCGGGCAGGTGGCCATCACGATTAACGGAGTACCTGGGGACGGGCTGAGCGCGTTCACCGTTACCCAAAACGGCAGCTCCCAGACCACGCCAATTGTGAATCCGGGGGGAACAACAAGTCCGAACACAGTCATCGACCTGGACAACGTGACGACTGCGAACCTGCAGAGCACGCTGAACGCCGATTTGGCGGGGACGGACTACGCAGCCACTTACAACAGCGGGAGCGGCGCGTTGACCTTCAGCATCTCGGCAGCCGGCACCACGGCGGGCGTCACGGCGCTCACCATCGGCGGCAGCCCCACCGTATTCAAGCAGACACCGTCCAGCACAACCCCTGGTAACACGTTCAACATCCCGCTGACCAACGTGACCACAGCGAACCTGGCGAGCACGGTTGCGGGGGTGTTGAATGCCGGCAAAACAGCATCGAACGCGGACTACACCGTCGGCTACAACAGCGGCACCGGCACTCTGACGGTGGCGCTCACGCCGTATGCCACAGCCACGGACGACATTGCCAGCCTTACTCTGTCCAGCACGGCGACGGAGAAGACACCGACGGCGGCCAGTATAGCGTTTACCGACGGTGAACAGCTGAGCGGGGAGTTCACCATTACGCCGACGATCAGCGCAGTGGCTTCGAACAGTCCAGTCGTAGTCAACCTGAACGGCGTCAATACGTCGAACCTGGTCACCACGGTCAACGCGGCGCTGAACGCGGCCTCGCCTGGCTCGGCGAGCGACTACAACTTGGCTTACAACGTCAGCAGCGGCGTCGGCACGCTGACCATCGGTGTCAACGCAACGGGCCTCGCGGCCAACGTGGACTCGGTCGCCATTGCAAACGGCAACACCCCAGCGACTGCAATGGGGGAATCGGGGGTGGCGGTTACAAACATCAACCTCGCGAACACGGTGATGGGCAACTTTACAGTTACCCCCACCACGTCGGCGGGCGCCGGATCGGCGGTCAACGTCGACCTGCAGGGCGTCACCACCGCGAACATGCAAAGCACGATACAGCAAGACCTGGGGCCGGATTATACCGTCGCCTACAACACGACGGCCGCGACGCAAGCCCTGGGCCTGGGCAACCTGTCGATCTACGTCTCATCGGTGGGGGCGGCGACCGGGATCACTTCGTTCACGGTGGCCGAGGCGGCGACGCAGGCGGCATCGCAGGAGACACCGATAGAGGGAGGGATCGACGTCTACACGGGAGACGGCACCACCAACGGCAGCCAGAATTACAACGTGACAGTGGGCGCTCTTTCCGGTGCGGGGGTGGGCACGTCGCCATTGGACTCAGTGATGGGTGTCGGCATCACCGCAACGGTCGGAAACATTGTTGGCACCGGGGGCGTTCAGGCTGGCGCCGGAGCTGGCACGAGTTTGGCGGGCACCAATCTGAACACGCAGGCGGCAGCGGAAGCAGCGCTGGCGACGGCCGACAACGCGGTGAGCGCGGTCGCTTTCCAGCGGGGCCAGGTGGGGGCGAACATCAACACGCTGACGGCGGCGTCAAACATCGCCAGCTCTCAGATGACCAATATCACTGCGGCACAGAACACCATTTCGGCGACCGACTATGCTTCGGCGACCTCGGAGATGTCAAAGTACGAGATCCTGACGCAAACCGGAATCAGCGCACTGGCGCAGGCGAACAGCACGCAGCAGATGGTGACGAAGCTGCTGCAGCAATGATGGCAGTCTTATAGGTAGCTTCGCGTCCCCGGTGAGAGTATTGGCTCGCCGGGGATGCTGGCTTTTTGGGCGATGTCACCATTCCACTGACTCTTTGCCGACTTCCGGGCCGGTCGAGATCTCCATTGGGGGTATCTTTCCTCCACTCCAGCCGGGAAGAAGCGGGTCCCTCCCTTCGCTTTGCGCCACGGTCGGGATGGCAATCTCTGAGAAACAGCAAACTAGACGTGATCCAGGTTGGCGAGAACGTCGCGGATATTGGCGTTGACTCCTTCCTGAAGCGGAGTGACGGGGCCGAAGTGGGGCTCACTTTCGTCGCGGGTGCGGACAAGGAAATCCTGATAGCCGTTGGATTGCAGGGAGCGGAGGGAGGCGACGGTGATGTGCTGCTGCATCTCGGCCAGGGAGAGGCCGGATTGTTTGGCGTCGGCGACGCGGCTGGTGAGTTCCTCGATGTAGTTGCGCTGGCTGGTCATGACAGTGCGGTCGGTTTGATAAGGGCCGTGGCCGCCCATCTGGAAATGGAAGTCGGCGCGGGCGACCGAGTCGATGGTGGAGGGCCAGGTGCGCGGGTAGGCGTCGGCGATAAAGGGGAGGAATCCGTGGATGGCGTCGCCGGTAGCGATGGCGCGGGCCTGGGGACAGAAGACGAAGACGTCGCCAGCGGTGTGGGAGTGGCCGTGAAATTCGATGTGGAGATCGAAAGCGGGGTCTGGGAGGACGTAAGAAGTGTCGAAGGTGATGGTGGGGAGCTCGAGGCGGAAGTCGCGGAGCTCGGCGGCGTAGGCCTGCATCTGGCGGATTTGCTCAACGCAAAAAGCTTTTTCGGCAGGATCGCTGGAACGGGCGGCGCGGTCGCGGAGCTTGTCGACCTGCGCGGGGACGCCGTCGATGGATTCCTTGAGGCGTGCGACGGAAAATTGGGTCATGAGCTGCCTGGTGGTGTTGCTGGCGATGAAGTCGATGGGATGGCCGATGGCGCGGTAGGCTTGGTTGCCCTGAGTGTGGTCCCAGTGGAAGTGGGTGTTGATGACGTAGCGGACGGGTTTTGTGGTGACTTCGCGCTGGAGCTGCTGGATGAGGGCTGCGGCGGCGGAGGGCTTGGAGTGGGCGTCGACAACGACGACATCTTTGGAGCGGACGAAGATAGCGGCGTTGCAGTTGATCATC
>PMSS01000444.1 GCA_003167515.1 Acidobacterium sp.
CAATCGGCTTCCCCTCCGGCCACCGAATCAGCGGCCCCGGCACTTCCCCGTTATAAGCAACCGTGTCGATTACTTTCTTCGCCCCAATCTCCAGCTTCAGCGGCGCGATCTCCAGCTTTACGTCTGCAGGCCCCGGCGCTCCCTGCCCCGCGCCCCGCAATCTGCGCATCACCGGGGGCAATACTGCACCCCCCGCAACAATCGTCGCAGTACCAGTANNNNCCCGCGCCAAAATTAATCTCCCACTCCGGCGACACGTTCAGGTCGATCGCCGGAAAAAACTGCTGCTGCTGATTGTGCAGCGTATCCGGATTGAAGATCGTCCCATAATCCGCGTAGTACTCCAGCCCCCCTGACACCACCCGGTTAAAGTCGTAACTCACCTTCGCCGCCGGCGCGAACGTCACCCCCTGGTTCACGCTCTCCCCATGAAACGACCGGTCCATCGCCGGGTTGAACGCCATATACCAGCGCCCCTTTTGCTTGTCGATAATCGGCCGAATCTCCAGCGTCCACGTGTCTGTCGAAAACACCCGCCGCTGATACCCAAACTCCAGCGACAGGCTCACTCCCACCGGCCAGTGCCAACTGTCCGGCGCGCGCACCCGCGGCCGAATATGATCCCCCACCCACTGCACGCCCTGCCCGCTGCGCTCTGCGGTAAAAATGTAAAAGCCCACCTCGGACCACCTGTTAATCCCGTTCGTGATCTCCACCGTCTCATGCTCGGCATGATTCGTCGGGAACATCCGATCCGCCGCATACACCAACCCCGGCAGCGGCTTCGTCCCTTGCACAGTGAAGTTGCTGTGCAGCTCCACCATCGTCGATTGCGGCGCAACCGTGTCCGACCCATAGACCTGAATCTCGTAGTTGTTCTGCGCCACAGCGCTCGCCGCTGAAAAGCAAATCCAGCACGAAAACCCCAGCAGAATTCTCAGCATCGTCTTCAGCACTGTCTTCCTTGCTCGATCAAGACGCAATCTTCCGCCGCCTCTCCATCACCGCCCATTCTCAGGATGACCCAGCCGGCTCATCAGCAGCATACTTTCTGCGGATTAAGAGATTTTCATCAGCTCGCACGCTCCACCACCCTGACCCCGTAATCTGACTCCATGCCCCTAACGAACGGCGACGCCCAGCTCATCCAGATCGTCGATGCCGCTGTAGCCGACGCAGCCCGGCGCTCCGGCTCCTGGCTGAAATGCGCTCCGGGATGCACCCAGTGCTGCATCGGTGTCTTTCCTATCTCGCAACTGGACGCGACCCGTCTGCATGAAGGCCTGCTCAGCCTCGACTCCGCCGATCCCCCACGAGCCGCAGCCGTTCGAGCCCGCGCTCATCAGGCCATCGCTCGTCTCGCTCCCGGTTTCCCCGGCGACCCGAGCACAGGCATCCTCGACGAAGACCGAGCCGCCGACTTCGAAAACTTCGCCAACGAAGAACCCTGCCCCGCCCTCGATCCCGCCACCGGACTCTGCGACCTCTACGCCGCCCGCCCCATGACCTGCCGTACCTTCGGCCCGCCTCTGCGGATGGATGCTTCCGACCAGGATTCCGACAGCGCCGCCCTCGGAGTCTGCGAGCTCTGCTTTCAGGGCGCCAGCAGCGAAGACATCGCAGCCTGCGAAGTCCATCTCGAAACAGCCGCCGTGCTCGAATCTTCTCTCACCGAAGAAGCCGAACAAACCACCGGCCTCACCGGCAATACCATCATCGCCTTCGCGCTGGCGCGTCAACTGCGTTGCAGCGATCCGTCAGATTTCTAAGAACTGCCGCGGCGTTACGATTCGAATCCCTTCAAACGGATTCAACGCCAGCAAATCCGCATCTCCGGTCACGAGATGGGTCGCCCGCCCACAAACCGCCAAAGAGAGAAACTTGTCATCCTTCGGATCACGACACGCCACGACTTCCCGATCGGGATTTACCCATTCCGATTCAGCCGACACTTCCGAAAGGAACTCAAGGGCAAGGTCTTCGTCCGCGTAGCGTCGCAATTTCTCACGAACCAAAACGTCGCGCAGTTCGCCCAGCACGGCAGCCGACAGCAAAATCTTCCCGGCCTTGCGCGCACGCAGAAGCGCCTGCCTGGGCGTCGAACGCGGCATAAGAAACGCGCTTACGAGAACATTAGTATCGAGGACGCACCGCAAGGGCTAGCGGTCTTTCAAAATGGAGCCGAGGATCTCCTGCGTCAGCCCGCGAGCCTCAGCCTCGCGCCCAGCCTCTTCCATTATTTCGTCCAGCGAGCGCCGCTTCTCTGACAAAACCTCTCGTAGCCACAACCCGACCAGCACCTGGGCCTTTTGTCTCTCCTGCTCACCAGCGGCTTCCCATGCTTGTGCGACCTGCTGATCTACCGGGATCGTGATGGTGCTTTGCATACGAGGATGATACGGCAATCCGGACCCCGCCATCATGATAGATTCGTTCTCATTCTTCTCCGCCGGAGCCTTCCCATGTCTTCATCCCGCCGTCATTTCCTCACCGCCTGTACCGCTCTCTTCGCCCTCAGCCTCACCGCCTGCCAATCAACGCCTGCCCCAATCCCGCAACCCCTCAAGGTCATAGGCTTTCTCTCCGACTTCGACGTCAAAGACGACGCCATCGGCATCTGCAAAGCTGTCATGGATGGCATCGCCCCCGGCGTGCGCGTCATCGACATCAGCCACCAGGTCACGCCCTACGACATCGCTGAAGGCGCCCGCTTCCTCGCCGGCTCCGCGCCCTACTTTCCCAAAGACGCCGTCTTCGTCGGCGTCGTCGACCCCGGTGTCGGCAGCACCCGCAAGCCGATCATCGCGAAATCCAAAGTCGGCCAGTTCTTCGTCGTCCCCGACAACGGCCTGCTCACCCTGGTCCAGGACCGCGACGGCATCGAAGCCGCGCGCACAATCACCAACCCCGACTGGATGATCGGCTCGAAGCTATCCTCCACCTTCCATGGCCGCGACATCTTCTCTCCTGCCGGCGCCCACCTCGCCCGCGGCGATGACTGGACCCAGGCCGGTCCCGCCCTCGACGTCGCCCAGCTCGTTCGCCTCGACATCCACACCGCCGCCGTCGACGCAAAAGGCCTCCACGGCGAAGTCATCGGCACCGACGGCCCCTTCGGCAACCTCATCCTCGACATCCCGCAGCCCATCTTCGCTCAGCTCGGCTACCAGCTTGGCGACGCCGTCCCCCTCACCCTCAACGGCAAGCCCTACACGATCCCATTCCACAAAACCTTCAGCGACGTCCCCATCGGCAAACCTCTCTTCTACATCGACTCGCGCGGTCGCCTTTCCCTCGCCATCAACCAGGGCAACTTCGCCGAGACCTACAACCTGAATCCGCCCGCCCCGCTTTTCATCCCTCGCAAACCGTGAATACGCCGTTTGTGAGAAGATTTCTCCGCAACCCCCCGTCCCCCGCCGGGTTCCATCGGCTGTGCGGCAGCATGTAAAATTCCAGCCGCAAGTCGTGAGAATTTTCTCCAGAAAGGAAAAACCCACTCCTATGAAGAAGCTCCTCCTCGTCGCTACGGCGGCAATCCTGAGTATCCCCAGCATCCCCTCAGCCCTCGCGCAGCGTGTCTATGTCCAAATCGACCCTCCACACGTCATCGTCGAACATCACGGCCCGCGCCCTCACCGAGGCTGGATTTGGGTTGACGGACACCACCAATGGGACGGCCACCACTACGTCTGGGTGCACGGCTACTGGATTGCACCCCCTCACGAGCACGCGGTTTGGGTCCCGGGCGAGTGGCGTCATGAGCCCGGCGGCTGGTTCTGGGTCGACGGCCACTGGCGCGGCTGAGACAATTCCCGGTGCCCCATCCTGGACGCGCCCGCCTTTGGCGCGTGCAGGGTGGGGTTGTTCATTGAACAATCGCTGGGCCCGACTCTCTATTCTGAGACCAGGAACGCCTATCGCGACCTCTCGTCCTGACAGTTCCTTGCTCGCCTTTCTTTGCCGGTTTTTCGACCGCCTTTTGCTAATCGCTGTTCGCTAACTGCTCTTTGCTAACCGCTTTTTCCTCGCCTCTCACATTTCCTTGTGCCATAAATGCGAAAATGCTCTAAGATTCTGAGTCCTCCGCGAGAGAGCTCCCATGACTCACTACTCCACGCTGCACACCCATACCGACTCCGGCATTCACACCATCCTTCTCAACCGTCCTGAGAAGCGGAACGCCCTCAACCACCAGCTCATGGAGGACCTCACCCAGGCCCTCGAAGCCTTCGCCGCCAGTCAAACCTGCCGCGTCGTCATCATCACCGGCGCTGGATCCTCCTTCTGCGCCGGCCTCGATATCGAGCACCTCCGCGACATGGCAGCCGCGCCCGGCCATCTCTCCGCCACCGAGGACTACCACGCAGACGCCCAGCGCATCGCGACCCTCCTCAGCACGCTCTATTCCCTGCCCAAGCCCAGCATCGCCGCCGTCAACGGCCCCGCCATCGCCGGAGGCATGGGCATCGCCACCCTCTGCGACTTCACCCTCGCCGTCCCAGAAGCTAAATTCGGCTACACCGAAGTCCGCATCGGTTTCGTCCCCGCCATCGTCTCCGCCTTCCTCCGCACTCAGCTCGGCGAAAAATCCAGCCGCGACCTGCTCCTCACCGGCCGCCTCATCTCTGCGACTGAAGCTCTTTCGCTCGGCCTCGTCACACGCATCGTCGCCGAGCCCGACCTCCTGCGCGAGGCCCGTACCCTAGCCACACGCCTCATCCGCAACAGTCCCGCCGCGATGGAAGCCACCAAGCGCCTCCTCGGCAAGTTCTCCGATCACCATCTGCCCCACGACATCGAAGCCGCCATTCGCGCCAGCGTCGATGCCCGCTCTAATGCCGACTTCCACGAAGGCGTCAGTGCCTTCCTCGAAAAGCGCGAGCCCCATTGGCCCTCCGCGCACAATACCGTCAAAGAGCCAGTCGGCAAGTAGGCCCTGGCTCCGCCGATCGATGGCGAACTGGTGTACGATTGTCTGGAGAGTGGATCACCGCGTCCCGCGCGACGGCCGTGCGCCGTGCCGCCAATAGGGGATGGCGAATGGCGTCGCTAGTGACCGGTACTCATCCCAACCTGCGATCCGTGACGGCAGTTCGGCGGTGGCTTGCCATCCGAACCTCATTTGTCTGGACCTTTGCCCTGGCCTCCGCTGCACTGGGTGCGCAGGAAACCGCGAAACCCACCTTACCGCTGCGCACGCTCCTCACCGCACACGAAGCTCACAGCCTTCCTCCGGAAGAGGCGGCACGCGCCTATCCCGTTCACCTGCGGGCCGTGGTCACTTATTACGACCCCTACATCGACTCCAGGCACGCCGCTCTTTTTGTTCACGACGCAACCGGCAGCATTTTCATTGCTGTACCTTCCCTCCCGCTCCTCCCCATCTCCGCCGGCGCCGTCCTCGATATCAAAGGTCGTACCGACATCGGAGATTACGCGCCGATTGTGCGCCCCTCGCAAATCACCGTGGTCGGTCAGTCCCACGTTCCGGAGGAAGCCCCTCAGGTAACCATGGCGCAGCTCACCTCCGGTGCAGTGGACGGCCAATGGATCGAGGTCGAAGGCCTCATCCACGCGGTGCGCCTCACGCCGACCAACGTTACGTTCGAGCTTGCCACACTCGGCGGCCCCGTCAGCGCCACCACCCCACTACAAGCCGGACCGAATTACGAAAGCTTCGTCGATTCTCTGGTCACCATCCACGCCAACTCCGCGCCTGTATTCAACCGCACCAGCCAGATGGTTGGCGTTCACCTCTACTTCCCCGGCCTTGATCAGGTGAAGGTCATCCAGGCCGCCCCCGCCGATCCCTTTGCCCTGCCGGTTGTGTCGATCCACGATCTGCTCCGTTACACCCCCAATGTCCAGCTTCGCCACAGGATGCACCTCCAGGGCACAGTCACGTTGCAATGGCCCGGTCAGATCCTCTGCATCCAGCACGCGAGCGAAGGGCTCTGTATGCAGACCGCCCAGTTCACTCCCGCAAAAACCGGCGATCGGGTGGATGTCGTCGGCTTTCCCATCCCCAGCGATTACAAGGCGA
Organism: Acidobacterium sp.; assembly: GCA_003167515.1. GTDB lineage: Bacteria > Acidobacteriota > Terriglobia > Terriglobales > Acidobacteriaceae > Palsa-343. Next base: position 6,047 of record PMSS01000444.1, read on the forward strand.
CCCTGGAGAATGCGACGTTTCGGGTAGCTGCAAGTGGCGCGGCGCCATCGCCCGCTTCCATCACGCTCGCTCAGGCCTTTCAGGGCGGCCATGACGGCGAACTGATCACCATCGATGGAGTCCTCGTTGACGAGGACCGAGCCACCGCCAACCCCACCCTCTTCCTCCGCAGCGGCAACTCTTTCATCGCCGTCCTTCTCCCAACTGCTGTCGCTGGCATTGAGAATCTTCCCTGGCAGGACGGTAGCCTGCTCCGTGTGACCGGAATCTGCTCGATAAAGATCGATGCACAGGGCTCGACGCAGTTAGAAGGTGCTGTCCGAACGCAGTCCGTCCGGCTCCTGCTCCGTTCGCCCGAGGATATAGCCGTCCTGCGCCAGCCCTCGTGGTGGACACCTCGCCACGCCTTGTTCACCGTGGCCATCGTCGTATTGTTCACCATCGCCGCGATCTTTTGGATCGTCCTGTTGCGCCGCCGCGTCCGGCAGCAAACCCAGGTCATTCGCAGCAATGAAGAACGCCTCCGTCACATGGCCGAACATGATCCGCTCACCGACCTGCCCAATCGCACCCTGTTCTACGACCGTCTGAATGTCGCTCTGGAACGCGTCAGGCGCTTCAAAACTACCCTCGCTGTGCTCATGGTGGATCTGGATCGCTTCAAAGAAGTCAATGATTCCCTGGGCCATCACGCCGGAGATCAGCTCCTTTGCCAGGTTGCCCAGAGGATTGGCGCCTCAGTGCGCAAAACCGATACTGTGGCCCGGATCGGCGGTGACGAATTCATCGTCCTCCTCCCCGATCTGCAAACCCGCAACGACGCCGAACAGATCGCGGCCATGGTCGTGTCCTCGCTCTCGAAGCCCTTCGATTTCGGCAACCTGCACGCTTCCGTCTCCGTCAGCGTGGGCGTCTGCACCTATCCCGACGGAGGCACCGACGCCACCACTCTGCTGCAGGGAGCCGATGCGGCCATGTACCAGGCCAAAGCCCAGGGCCGCAACGGCTACCGGGTTTTCACCCCGAACATGTCCTCTGCCGCCTGGCAATCCGCCCAGCACCACTTCTAGCTCGCGACGATTCTGAGACCCAGGATTCCGCTGCCCTTTCAACCCGGCTGTAAATCCCCCCCAATTCCCCCCTCACCACCGACCACTTTTCCCCGAAAAGTGGTAACCCTCCATGACAACTTGCAACCAATCCGGCCTAACCACTACTATGCCCTGCAAATGCCCGACGTCTCCGCAGGCCTGCTTCCCGTCATCCCCCTCGATCGCGAATCGGCGACGCCGCTCCATCGCCAGGTCTACGCCGGCTTTCGCGACGCAATCCTCCGCGGCGACCTGGCCGCAGGCCAACAGGTCCCTTCCAGCCGCGCACTCGCCGCCGAGCTCGAAATCTCCCGCTTCCCTGTCCTCGACGCCTACGCGCAACTCCTCGCCGAAGGCTACTTTGAAAGCCGCGTCGGCTCCGGCACCTACGTCTCCGCCTCGCTGCCTCACCGTCCCGGCCACACTCGTCCTTCCGCCCCAGCCTCTGGCTCCTCCCGCCAAACTTCGCGCCGCTCTATGTTGTTCCCGCCCTACGATCGCCTTCCCTGGCGTCACGGATGGGGCGCCTTCGGTGTCCATCAGCCCGCCCTCGATCAATTCCCCTTCGACATCTGGTCGAAGCTCGTCACCCGCCACAGCCGATCCCTGCGCATCCACTCCGCTCACAACCTCCATCCCCTTGGCCTTGAAGTCTTCCGCGACGCCGTTTGCTCCTACCTGCGCACCGCCCGCTCCGTCCGCTGCGATCCCGCCCAGATCATGATCGTCTCCGGCTCCCAGCAGGCCCTCGACATCACCGCCCGCGTTCTGCTCGACCCCGGCGATGAAGCCTGGATCGAAGAACCCTGCTACCCATTGGTCCGTTCCCTACTGCTCGGCTCCGGCGTCCGCCCCGTCCCTGTTCCCGTCGATGAAGAGGGCCTCGACGTCGAAGCAGGAATCCGCTTCGCCCCCCACGCCCGCGTCGCCTTCGTCACGCCCTCGCACCACTACGCGCTCGGCGTCACCATGAGCGCATCCCGCCGCTTCCAGCTCCTCGAGTGGTCCCGCCAGTCCTCCTCCTGGATCGTCGAAGACGACTACGACAGCGAATATCGTTTCGAGAGCATGCCCATCCCCTCTCTCCAGGGCCTCGATCCATGCGACCGCGTCATCTACATCGGAACCTTCAGCAAAGTCCTCCGCCCCTCGCTGCGTCTCGGCTACATCGTGATCCCCGCCGACCTCGTCGACCGCTTCGCCGCCGTCCGTTTCGCCATGGATATCTTCCCCTCCTACCTCTTTCAGGAAGTCCTCACCGACTTCATGCGGGCCGGCCACTTCGTCCGCCACATCCGCCGCATGCGCTCCCTCTACAAGGCCCGCCGCACCGCGCTCGTCAACTCCCTCCACACCGAATTCGGCGACCTCCTCCAGATTCACGGCTCCGAAGCCGGCATGCACCTCACCGTCACCCTCCCCGAAAACACCGGCTCAAGCGACGTAGAAATTGCCACCCGCGCCGCCAAAGAAAAACTCTGGCTCTGGCCCCTCTCCACCTGCTACTCCACCACCCCCGCGCGCCAGGGATTCATCCTCGGCTTCGGCAACACCCCCGAAGACCAGACACCCGCCGCCGTCCACCACCTCCGCCAGGTCCTCCGACTCTGACCCCGACTCCAGAACACAGGCGGGGCATTCTCTTCCGGAACAAAACGAAGGTCTAGAATCCGACGAAGGGAGCAAAAGACGATGACGACAAAGATGTCAACAAACAAGGAGAGAGACCGGAGCACAAGAAAGGTCATCTCGCGATGAATACACCCCCGATCGTCTCGCAGCCCGAGTGGGAGGCTGCGCGCCAGCAGCTNNATGCCGTGGATGGCCGTCGAGAAGGCGTACGAATTCGAGGGGCCCCAGGGCAAGGTTAGCCTGCTCGACCTGTTCGAGGGTCGCCCACAGTTGATCGTCTATCGCGCCTTCTTCGAGCCCGGAGTCTTCGGCTGGCCCGAGCACGCCTGCCGCGGCTGCTCCCTGGGCGCCGATCAGGTCTCCCACCTGGCTCATCTGAACGCCCGCGACACCACCCTCGCCTGGGCCTCACGCGCACCACAGGCGGACATCGCGCGCCTGAAGGCGCGGATGGAATGGAAGATGCCCTGGTACACCATGACCGACAGCTTCGACATCGACTTCGGTGTCGATCAGTGGCACGGCCACAACGTGTTCTTCCGCGACGGCGACAAGGTGTTCCGGACATACTTCATCAACAGCCGCGGCGACGAGGCGATGGGGAGCACCTGGAGCTACCTCGACATCACGCCGCTCGGCCGTCAGGAGACCTGGGAGGACTCGCCACAGGGTTACCCACAGACCCCGCCCTACAAGTGGTGGAACTGGCACGACAACTACGACGCCGAAGCCTCGCCTCACCCACAGTGGGTCGATATACTCACCGACCCTGAAGGAGCCGCCACCCGAAGGCGCCAAGCAGAAGCCAAAGCATGACCGAGCCTCATCCCGCCCATCGACGGGCGGCTCTGCTATCGGACTGGCCGAGAACCAGCAATGAGAATATCCACCAGCCGCCGGGCGCTCTGCTTCCAGCCAGGATCGGACGCTACCAGGGAAACACCGATCAGCGCGCGAAGCAGGTCAAACGGCTCGACATCTTTTCGTATCTCGCCGCTCTTGATCGCGCATTTTACCAGCGCTTCAATCGCTCCCTGAATCAGCTCCCGAGAACCCTCATAGAGCTTCGAGGGGCCTCCCACCACACTATTCAGCGCGGGGGCAATGATCTGCTTTGCTGCAATGTGGTCCACGAACAGCAGCATCCAGCTCCGTAATGCGTCAATCGGGGGCATCGTTTCGGCGAACCTGGGCTCCGCCGCAGCCAGCTTTTCCACTTCACTCCGATAGACCGCTTCGATCAGCGCGTCTCGGGTCGGAAAGTGACGGTACAGAGTCCCGGCTCCCACCCCCGCCTGCCTGGCAATGTCATCCAGGCTGGCGCTCGCGCCAAAGCGGGTAAACGCCTCCTTCGCGACCTCCAAAATGCGCTCGCGGTTCCGCTGCGCATCGGTGCGGGGCTTCCGTGGGACGAGTTGTGACTGTTTCTTTGCCATGTGCAAAACATTTGCAACCGGAGACACTCTCCGATTATCTATACATTCGGAGGCTGTCTCCGTTTTATTGTATGCTGCAGCGATTCGTCAATGCGGATACAAACGAAGAGGCCGACAGAGCATTAAGGAGGAATGGAATGGTCCAGGGAGTCAATCTGGCCGGCAGCTTCACGCTGCCCGGCAGTTCACGCAGCGTGAACCGCATGGGCTATGGAGCCATGCAGCTTGCGGGGAGAGACGGCAGCAAGGTGGTGTGGGGACCGCCGCGCGATGTCGAAGGAGCGATTGATGTATTGCGGGAAGCCGTTGCGAGCGGTGTAAACCATATCGATACCGCCGATTTCTATGGTCCTCACGTCACCAACCAGATCATTCGAAAGGCGCTTTTCCCCTACCCTGGCGGCCTGGTCATTGGGACCAAGGTCGGCGCCCGGCGTGGCGAAGATGGGTCGTGGATTCCAGGTCTCTCCCGCGAGGAGCTGACTGGAGCGGTTCACGATAATCTCCGCAATCTCGATCTGGATGTGCTGGATGTAGTCAATCTGCGCAGCATGTTCAGCGTCCATCAACCGGCTGAGGGTTCGATCGAGGCACCGCTCACCGTCCTGGCCGAGCTTCAGCAAAAGGGCTTGATTCGCCATATCGGGCTGAGCAACGTGACGCCCGCACAGATCGCGGAGGCGCGGCGGATTGCCCCCATCGTCTGCGTCCAGAATCATTACAACCTGGCACACCGGGCCGACGATGCGCTCATCGCCGGCCTTGCCCGTGACGGCATCGCCTACGTTCCGTTCTTTCCACTTGGCGGGTTCAGTCCACTGCAGTCCGGGACCTTGTCGGAAGCGGCGTCGCGCCTCCATGCCACGCCGATGCAGGTTGCCCTTGCGTGGCTGCTCCGGCGCTCGCCAAACATCCTGGTGATCCCAGGAACATCTTCTATCAATCATCTTCGCGAAAATCTCCAGGCGGCGGCCCTGCAGGTTCCCGCTGAGGTGCTTGCCGATCTCGATGCAGTGTCCAGACAAGATGCCGCGATTCCAATCTCGCAGCATGAGTAGGGATCGCATTTTTCACAACCCAGGTTCAGGAAAAGGAGTATTCATATGCGTGTTTTCGTTACAGGCGCGACAGGATTTATCGGATCGGCTCTGGTCCCGGAGCTGATTAACGCAGGCCATCAGGTCCTGGGACTCGCTCGCTCCGACGCTGGCGCAGAGGCTCTGGCGAGAGCCGGCGCCGTGGCACACCGCGGCGATCTCGAAGATCTGGAAAGTCTGCGCAGCGGCGCGGCCAAGTCGGATGCCGTGATCCATCTGGCCTTCATCCACGACTTCTCGAAATTCCTGGAGAACTGCACAACCGATCGGCGCGCGATTGAAACGCTGGGCACGGTGCTGGCGGGCTCAGGCCGTCCGCTAATCGTGACCTCGGGAACCGGAATGGCGAATTCAGCGCCAGGTGTTCCGGCCACAGAGGACGTTAAGAAGGTGCCTGGGAACCCGAATCCTCGTGCCGCCTCGGAAGAGACAGCAGCTTTGGCCGCAGCGCAGGGCGTTCGCGTCAACATCGTGCGGCTTCCTCAGGTGCACGACACGGTGAAGCAGGGCCTTGTGACTTATGCGATCCGTATCGCGCGCGAAAAGGGAGTCGTTGCTTATGTCGGCGACGGAAAGAACCGCTGGCCCGCGGCGCACGTGAGCGATGTTGCCCGGCTCTACCGGCTCGCCCTCGAAAAGGGAGTTGCGGGAGCCACGTATCACGCAGTCGCTGAAGAAGGTATCCCGGCCAGGGAGATCTGCGAGGTTGTCGGCACGGGGTTAAATCTGCCGGTCGTCTCGCTCACTCCGGAAGAGGCCCAGGCGCATTTCGGCTGGCTCGCTATGTTTGCCGGTCTGGACCTTCCAGCCTCCAGCGCGAAAACCCGAAAGGAATTGGGATGGGAACCGACCGGGCCAGGACTGATCGCCGACTTAAGGAATATGCGCTACCCAGGACTGGAACTCGCCTTGTAAACCATAAGGCTCCATGACGCCCACCGGCCTGGCCAACGGCAAAGTTTTCGCCGACCACTTCGGTTTCGTGTCAGGGCACAGCCTGCCCGCGATTACCAACCCATCTGCCGCATCCGCTCGAGGATCAGCCCGCTGTAGCGATTCATCCGCTCCGGCCGCCGCCTCGGCGGAGCCGGCAGAATCGCGGCCAGCCGTGCCGCTGTTCCTGCCCGCCGTAATGACTCGGCCGCCACGGTGCCCTCGGGCCGGCCGAAACATCTCCACCCAGCCTGTGTAGCAAAAAAGAGAACGATCGAAGACACACCGGGCGAGGAAATTCGCGATCAACTCCGGCCGAATCCGACCCAAAGCGTCTTCTCCTTTTCCAGCAACAGCGCCGTCACCCCTGGCTTCTCGCCGTTTAGCTGGGGCGTGATAAAGGACTTCCACACCCCATTTCTCAGCTGTTGCAGACCAAGCCCTGAGGCGGCTTCAGCCCCGTGGGATAAATCGGGAAGCTAAGTCAGAGCTTCCCTAACGGCTACCGGCCCGCTCCTGGAACAGCTCTTCCTGCGCGGCATCCTTCGCCTTCTCCGCCACAACCACCTTCCGCTTAGCCGCCCCAATCACCGCCACAATCTCCAGCTCCTCCAGCGACCCTCGCGGAATCCACAGCCGCTGCGTGTTCGATCGCAAATCCGGCGGCGTCAAAAACACGCCCTCGCTCCCCACCAGGCTCACATCGTTGGCGGCCAGCCCTTCGATCAGGTCGCCATCCTTCATCCGCGCCCGCACAAACAGCCCATCCCCGCGGGGCCGCCCCGCAAACGTCTTCCGCACCAGCCGCTCAGGATTGTTGAGTTCCCCGGAATTGAAATCGCGCACGTAGCAGATCCACTTCAGATCCTCGACCGCCAGCGACAACACCTTGCCGTCCAGATCCAGCATCTCGACCATGCCCTCACGCACGAACCCGCTCAGCGGCAGATAGCCCGCCACCCAGTCACGTGTGAACTTACGGAAGATCGCCTTTTTGCGGCTGGAAGACATTCGTTTCAGACAACCCAGGAGGGAGAACAGGATTGTTGCACATTCCACTGTGAAGCATCAAAAATTGTGCAGAATACGTCCCCTCAAGTGCACACTTTTGTGTTACATTGGTAGTTTGGATTGCAGTTTGTCAGTCCTATAACCCTTTATTTTGTTATGAGTTAGGGACGGTTACCGGGGAGCAGAGGCGGGGCCCCACGGCCTCTCCAGAAGAATACACCAGCACATGCCCGATTACATCTACCTTCTTGAAAATCGCCTTTCCCCTACACAGCAGAATGCCCTTCGCAAGGTTCGAGACGCCGCCCGTGACGCGGGTATGACTCTCTTCCTCACCGGAGGCGCGGTTCGCGACCTCACCAGCGGCTTCCCTGTCCGCGACCTTGATTTTTCGGTTCAGGGAAATGCTCTCAAGCTGAAGAAATCGCTGGAGAAAGCCGGAGCCACCTTCTGGGGCGACCATGAGCCCTCCCGCACCCTCTTTTTCTGGTTTCCCGGCAGCGTCCGCGTCGAGGTCTCCAGCGCCCGCAGCGAGGAATATCCAAAACCCGGCAAGCCCGTCTACCACTGGGCGCCCATCCTCGAGGACCTTCGCCGCCGCGACTTCACCGCCAACGCCATGGCCATCTCCCTCAACGAGGGATCCTGGGGCTTGCTCCTCGACCCCCTCAACGGCTTTGCAGACATCGAGGCTCGCCACCTGCGCCTCGCCAGCAACTACGGCTTCATCGAAGATCCTTCCCGCATGATCCGCGCCGTCCGCTTCTCCGCCCGCACCGGCTGGCAGATGGACGAGCGCACCAAAACCCGCTACGACAATGCCAAAGCGGAAGGCCTCATGGAGCAACTCTCCGCCTACGCCCGCGGCTACGAGCTCGAGGAGATCGCCCACGAGGAAGACCCCCTCCGCACCATCCGCGCCCTCGAAGCCGAAGGCTGGATGAAGGACCTCGATCCCCCATGGACCTCCGCCAAAGCCGACACCAAAGACCTCGATGAGCTGAACAAAATCTTCATCCGCCTCCTCATGCTCGGCGTCAATCCCGATCCCTCCGCCGCCCATCTCGAGCTGCTCACCGCAAAAATGCAGCCCAAAGATGTAGCCAACCTCAAGCGCCTCTTTCCGCGCCGTGGGTTCGTTGAACAGTGGAACAACCTCGAGCAAAGCGCTAAAGACTTATCGAGAGAATTACTGTCAAAAGCCGCCGCAAACCCCTCCGCCGCATGGAAGCTCCTCGTCAGCCATCAGGCTGAAGCCGTTCTGTGGCTCGCCTTCAGTTCCAAAAACGCACAGGTCAAAGAGAAGTTCAACAACTTCTTTAACATCTGGCCGGAAGCCCGCCAAAAGATTCCCACTACCATCATGTCGGAAATGCGCATCACCCCCGACTTGCCCGACTACGGCAACATCGCCGAAGCCCTCTTCTTCCAGTTCATGGACGGCAAACTTCAGACCGAAGAGGAGATTCGCGCCTTCCTCGCGCCCTTCTCGCCACCCGCCCCGCCGCCGCCCGTCGTCATTCGTCGCCCCCGTGGCCGCCGTGCCGAAATCAAAATCGAGGAAGACGAGGAGATCGAGACTCCCGTTCGCAATGGCGACGACGAATCCGAAGACGAGCGCGAGCTCGTGCCTCGGGGCAGCTCACTGCTCGACGACTCAGTAGCACTCCCGCCGAAGAAAGGCGCTGTCCCCGCTCCTGCGAAAGCCGCGCCTGCAAAAGCCGCAATTGCACCCACCAAAGCAGCGCCCGTACCCGTAAAGACCGCCAAAGGCACAAAAGCCGCGCCCCCGCCAGCTCCCGCGAAAGCAGCCAAAGAAACTCAGAAGCCTGTGGTCGCGCTCAAAGCCCCTGAAAAAGCGCCAGCAGCGAAGACCGCCGAAAAACCCAAAGCGCCCGAGAAAGCTCCCGCAAAGGCCCCGGCCAAAACCGCCGCCAAGCCCGAGCCCAGGACAGCCGCCAAAGCAAAAGCTCCTGAAAAGAAGCCAGCACCGCAACCCGCGAAGCCCAGCGCGAAAAAGCCAGCGCCCAAACCCGCGCCGAAGCCCGCAGCCAAAGCGGCCGTGAAAGCCACAAAACCCCAGGCCAAAAAATCAGCGCCCAAGCCAAAGAACGCGCCAAAAAAGCAGGCCTCCGCCCCCGCGCGTAAACCCGGCGCCGCCAAAGTCGCCCCGAAATCCTCAGCGAAGAAAGCCGCAAAGAAGCCAGCAAAACCCACCAGGCCCGACAAGAAAAAGAAGAAGCGTTAGTTGCATTGATCGACAAAATGCAGCCTAAGTAAGCTCCGATTAAGCCGCTGTTCTGGAAGAGGCACGGAGCCGCTGTTTTGAATGGGGCACGGCTTCACAGCTTGCAGAAGAAAGCCCAAACCCAACACGGAGAAGGCCAGGTTCACCCCACAGCAAGAAGCAAACTCCCATGCGACCCGGACGTCAATGCGAATCCATTCGGGTTCACTCCGAAAGTACTGCCTTGCACCATTTTGAAAACGAACAGGGGTCGACTCCGCCCTTGCACTCCTTCCGCAGACTGGTCGCCTTTCTCCGGCTCATTGGCGCCCAGCTTTGACGGGCATAACTAGCCGTGCCGTAAGGAACACTGAAAAACGGGCCTTAGCCAGTACGAAACCAGCGCTAGCCCCGCAGCACTCCCTCCACCGCCCGCACCACGCGCTCCACATCCTCCTCCGTCGTTCGCCAGCTGCTCACGCTGATCCGCATCACGCGATGTCCCTTCCACGTGCTGCCCGTGAAAAACGCCTCGCCCGTCGCCGCGATCGCCGCAATCACCTCATCCGTCCGCTTCGCATGCTCGGCCTCACCAGCCCCGGGCCGCGAATCCAGGAACCGCACCAGAGCCTGGTTCAGCACCGGCTCGCGCATCAACTCCGCTCCCGGCAATGCCCCAATCCGCGTCCCCAGCGACTTCGCATGCACGCTGCATCGCTCCACCAGCGCGCTCACACCCTCGCGACCCAGCTGCCGCAGTGCCGCGTACGTCGCAAATCCGCGCGCCCTTCGTGACCACTCCGGATTCCACTCCATCTCGTTCCGCGCCTCGGCAACATACGTCACATACGAGGTGTTATTCGACATCGCGGCCCGATGCGCCTCCGGATGCGCAACAAACGTATACCCGCAGTCATGCGGAACGTTCAGCCATTTGTGCCCATCCGTCGCCCAGGAATCCGCTCCCTCCACTCCCCGCACCAGATTCCGATACTTCCCGCTCGCCGCCGCCCACAACCCGAACGCCCCATCCACATGCACCCACGCGCCGTGCGCCCGCGCCATCGGCACCAGCGTCTCGAAAGCATCGCACGCGCCTGTATTGATATCCCCCGCCTGCAACACCACAATCGTCGGAGCACCGGGCTTCTCCAGCAGGGCGCCCTCAAGCGCCTCCGGCTCCACGCGGCTCATCCCATCCGTCTGAATATCCACCACCTGAGCACGCCCAAAACCGAGCAGTCGTAGCGCCCGCGCCACCGAAGCGTGCCGTTGATCGCTGGCCAGGATGCGAATCTCCGGCGCGCCGCTCAACCCCTGTTGCTCCAGATCCCAGCCGCACTGTGCCAGCACAAAATGCCGCGCCGCCGCCAGCGCAGTCACGTGCGCCATCTGGCAACCGCTCACCAGCGCAAAGCTCGCGCCCGCGGGCAGCCCCAAAATCTCCTTCAGCCAGCCGCCCGCGACTTCTTCCACCACCGATGCCGCTGGAGAAGTCGCGTACACCGCCGCGTTCTGATCCCACGCCGCCGTCAGCCAGTCCGCCGCCACTGCCGCGGGAACCGCGCCTCCAATCACCCATCCGAAGAACCGTCCGCCGGCGCTACCTGTCAGACCACCTTCCACATCCGCGACCAAGTCGGCAATCACCTGCTCCGCCGCGATTCCCTGCTCAGCCAGCGGCCGCCCCAGCTGCCGCCGCAATGTCGACAAATCAGCCGTCGCCCCAACCGCCGCAGTATCGAGGCCAGCCAGATAAGCAATCGCTTTTTCGTAAGCCTGACGAAGTACGTCCTCGAACGGCGCAGCGTTATCAGAAGAAGAAACATCTTTCAACGGAGCATGAATCGTCGTCATTAATCTAAGCCTGCCACCGCCGCCAATTTCCATCAATCCGAAACTTGCCTCCAATGTCCCTGAACGCTGCACCCTGCACCCCACAACCTGTGCCCTGTACCCTCTACCCTGTACCCTGCTCAAAGTCCAAACGCCACCGTCTCCCCCACCGCCAACTTATGCTTCTTAATCGACCCCACCGGTAACTCGATCACATACTTAGAAGACTCATGCCCGCCATAGTTCGGACAAGTACTCGACTTACCCTTACACGGCGGCGTATCCGGAGACATCTCCACGATCCGGTGATCGGCATCCATCCACACAATGTCCAGCCCAATCTTGCAGTGATACATCCAGTATGGATGCGTCCCCACATCCTGATGCACAAACAGCATCCCCCGCCCCTCCGGCAGACTCGTCCGCCCCATCAGGCCGTATTCCATCTCAGCTGGAGTCGTCGCCAACTCCACATGCACCGTTGACCCATCCGGCAGCATCACCAGCGTGTTCGCCGGTCGCGGCGCAACATACGGAACATCGACGTCCTGCGCCCGCGCCGGCAGCGGCAGCATCGCCGCCGCCNNCCACCACGTCCTGCGCCCAGACCGCCGCAGGCAACGGCGCCCACGTCGCAGCCAACGCCAACACCCACCAAAACCACTTCACACGCAACCGCATCTCTCCACTTTACCGCTGGACCCCCCGCACCCTGTATTCGCAAGTGCGCCCCGTTCAAATTCCGCGCTAAGTCAAGAAAACTGGGCGCCCACCGAGCGTAAAGCTGAACGGTCACGAAACGGATGATTTTTCCTTCTGAGAATCGAACCAGATGAGCCGCAGAAAATCCAACCAGCGAAGAGAGTGTATCTGTTCCCTGTTCCCTGTT
>PMSS01000016.1 GCA_003167515.1 Acidobacterium sp.
AGACGGGCGCGGCGATTGGGATTGCGACGGATGGGGATGCGGACCGGTTCGGGATTGTGGATGGGGATGGGACGTTTATCCAGCCGAATTACATCATCGCGTTGCTTTTCGATTATCTGGTGGAGTCGCGGGGATGGAAGAACGGGGTTGCGAAGTCGGTGGCGACCACGAATTTGATCAATGCACTGGCGGATGAATTTGGGGTTCCTCTGTTTGAGACGCCGGTGGGGTTCAAATACATCGGGGAGCTGATTAACGAGGACAAGATTGCGATTGGCGGCGAGGAGAGCGCGGGGCTGACGATTCGCGGGCATGTTCCGGAGAAGGATGGGGTGATTGCGGGTTTGCTGGCGACCGAGATGGTGGCGGTGCGCGGCAAGAGCCTGGGCGAACAATTGAAGAAGATATTTAGCAGGGTAGGTTCCTTTTACCCAAATCGGGAGAATTTCCGCTTGACGCCCGAGGTAAAGGAAAAGTTCACTGAGAAGATAAAGAATGACCCGCAGGAAATGGGTGGGCGGAGAGTCACGGCAGTCGTCCGGACGGATGGATTGAAGCTGATTCTGGCGGATGGGTCATGGGTGTGCTATCGGCTGAGCGGGACGGAGACGGTGGTGCGGGTTTATTCCGAGGCGCGGAAAGAGAGCGATCGGGAGCCGCTGAGCCGGGCGGCTAAAGAGTGGGTCTTTGAAGGCAGGGAATAGGCAACAGGGAATAGGGAACAGGAAGAGCAACGGCAACTGCAAAAGCGGGGACAGGCAGAGGACAGGCGGCGTTCATTGAGCGGGGGGCAGAAGCAGGCGGGATGGTTGGAGCGTGTTGGGCAGTCGTTGTACCGGATGCGGCGGCGTGTCGCGACAGGTGCGGTGATTGCGGCGGCGCTGGTGTTTGGTTATCACGCAATCTTCGGTGAAAACGGCGTGACGGTGTACCAGCAGCGGCGCACGGAAGACCGGGCGGTCCAGAAGCGGATTGCTGATTTGCAGAAGGATAATGCGCGGCTGGAGCAGCAGGTGAAGGCGCTGAAGACGGATCCGGATGCGATTGAGCGTGAGGCGCGTGATCGGCTGCACTATGCGCGGCCGGGGGAAGTGATCTGGACGGAAGACGAGCCGCAAGGGGCGGCACAGCCGGCAGGACAACCGAAGAAGTAGGACACTCAGCTTTGTGAGAACCCATGTCTCAAAATCGAGACATGGGGCACCCGGATTTGTATCCCCCCGGATCGTTTCTATCTTCAGCGTGCATCACTTTCCCGGACATTGCATTTAATCTGAAGGGACGGCAATGGACAAATTTGTCATTCGCGGCGGCAATCCCCTCCTGGGCACGGTTCGGGTGAGTGGGTCGAAGAACTCTGCGCTGCCCTGCATGGCGGCGGCGATCCTGACGGAAGACGAAGTGGTGCTGGAGAATATTCCGCAGGTGCGGGATATCGAGACGGAGCGGAAGCTGCTGGTGTCGATGGGCGCCGAGGTGGAGCTGGGGTACGGGCGCGCGCAGCATCGGACGACGATCAGCTGCCGTGCGCTTACCGATCCGACGGCGAAATACGAAATTGTGAAGACGATGCGGGCGTCTTCGCTGGTGCTGGGACCCCTGGTGGCGCGCTGTGGGGTCGCGCGGGTTTCGATGCCGGGCGGATGCGCGATCGGGGCGAGGCCGATCGATCTGCACACCAAGGGCCTGGAGATGCTGGGCGCAAAGATCAGCTACGAGCATGGGTATATTGAGGCGCGGGCGGATCGGTTGAAGGGCACGCGCATTGTTTTCGACAGGATCACGGTGACGGGAACTGAGGACCTGCTGATGGCGGCGGTGCTGGCCGAGGGCGAAACGGTGATGGAGAATTGCGCGCGGGAGCCGGAGGTGACGGACCTGGCGGCGCTGCTGACTGCGATGGGCGCGCGGATTCAGGGCGCGGGGACGTCGACGATTCACGTGCAAGGAGTTTCGAAGCTGCATGGGGCGAAGCACCGGATCAATCCTGATCGGATTGAGGCGGGAACATTTCTGATCGCGGGGGCGATTACGGGCGGGGATCTGTGCGTGGCGCATTGCAATCCGGAGCATCTGACGGCGGTGATGGGGAAACTGCAGGAGTGCGGCGTTCGGGTGGAGATTCTGAGCAGGGATCAGATTCGTGTGCGCAGCGATGGGCAACTGAAGGCGGGGGACATTTCGACGGAGGAGTATCCGGGATTTCCGACGGATATGCAGGCACAGTACATGGCGCTGTCGACGCAGGCGGAAGGCACGTCGACGGTGAAGGAGAACATTTTCGAGAACCGCTTTATGCACGTGCAGGAGCTGGTGCGAATGGGCGCGAATATCCGCGTGGATGGGCGGACGGCGACGGTGCGCGGGCGGACGCCGTTGTCGGCGGCGGCGGTGATGTGCTCGGACCTGCGGGCGTCGGCATCGCTGGTGCTGGCGGCGCTGGTGGCGGATGGCGAGTCGATTCTGGATCGCGTGTACAACATCGATCGCGGCTACGAGCGGATCGAAGAGAAGCTGCGGGGGGTGGGGGCGCAGATTCGGCGNNGGGAACAGGCAATAGGGAACAGCGCCGGGCGCGAGTCGGGGCGCGGACCGCCCATGGTGGCCGCGCATCTTAACGCTGAGAGGGGTATTTCGATGGCGAATGCTGAGGATCGCGGACTGCGCGAGGAACTGGTGAAGTTTCTGCGAGGTGGGCAGGCTCATGCGGATTTGAAATCGGTGGTGGACGACTTCCCGGTGAAGGCGCGTGGGGTGGTGCCGAAGGGAGCAGAGCATTCGGCGTGGCAGGAGTTGGAGCATATCCGGATCGCGTTGCACGATCTGCTGGATTTCTCGACGAATCCTAATTATGTGCAGCCGCAATGGCCGGCCGATTACTGGCCGAAGGAAGCCGCTCCGGCGAGCGCCAAAGCGTGGGATGCTTCTGTGAGGGCAGTGAAGAAGGACCTGGCGGATTTCGAGAAGCTGGTCACGAATCCGAAATCGAATTTGTATGCGACGATCCCGTGGGGCGACGGGCAGACGCTGCTGCGCGAGGTGCTGGTGGCGGGGCAGCATACGAGCTATCACTTAGGACAGCTTGTGTTGTTGCGGCGGCTGCTTGGGGCGTGGAAGGACTAGAGGCAGGGAACAGGGAACAGGGAACAGGGAACGGCCTGCATGAGGCCAACTATCGGCGCGGTTCGGCGGAGAGGGCGGCGCG
>PMSS01000383.1 GCA_003167515.1 Acidobacterium sp.
TCGTGAATGGAGGCGCCGATGATGGTGGTGGTATCGAATGCAACCACGGCCTTCATACCGGGCGGGAAAGACTGGGCGAGGCGGAACAGTTCGGCCTTGGCGTCGCGATCGACCTGGAGGGCGTCCGCATTGCTAAGCTGCTGCACGCCGAAGCCGACGGCGGGAATGCCGCTGAAGTGCAGGGTGCTGGCGTAGGTTTCGGCTCCTAGTTCGGCGCGGCCCACGTCTTTGATCTGGACGATGCCCTGGGGCGTATTTTTGACGATGATGTTGCCGAACTGCTCGGGCGTGGTGAGGCGGCCGACGACATTGACGGTGATCTGGAAGGCCTGCTTTTCGTCGGCAGGCGGCGCGCCGAGCTGGCCGGAGGGGACTTCGACGTTTTGTTCCTGGAGTGCGTTGACGACGTCGGTGGCGGTAAGCTGGCGGGCCGCGAGCTTTACGGGGTCAAGCCAGATGCGCATGGCGTATTTGCCGGTTCCGAAGGCGACGACATCGCCGACGCCTTTGACACGCTTCAGCGCGTCTTTAACGTAAACGTCAAGGTAATTGCTGATGAAGAGGTTGCTGTATTCGCCATGTTCGGCGTAGATGCCTGCGCCGAAAACGAAATTGGTGTTGGCTTTGCTGACGGTGATGCCGGTCTGGTTGACTTCGGCGGGCAGAAGGCCGGTGGCGGAAGAGACGCGGTTCTGCACATCGACGGCGGCGATGTCGAGGTTGTAGCCGGTGTTGAAGGTGGTGGTGATGGCGCTGGAGCCGTCGTTGGCGCTGGTGGACTGGATGTAGCGCATGCCAGGGACGCCGTTGATGGCTTCTTCAAGAGGGACGGTAACGGCGGACTCGACCTGGCTGGAGTTGGCGCCGATGTAGGCGCTGGTGACGATGACCTGGGGCGGCGCGAGCTGCGGGTAGAGAGAGATGGGGAGCGACGGAATGACGACGGCGCCAGCGAGAATGATGAGGAGCGCGCAGACGGTGGCGAAAACCGGGCGGTGAATGAAGAAGTCAACCAAGGAGAGCCTCGTTGTTCATCTCTGATCTCGCATGACGGTCAGAAGCCGGCCGCGGGCGGAGTGGCTGCGGGTCCGGGGGGACGAGGGGGCAAAGGCAACACCGGCATGCCATCCACAAGGAATTGAGTGCCGGAGACGATGACTTTGTCGCCATTAGTCAGGCCGCCGAGTACCGCGTAGTTATTGCCCATAGTGTCTCCGAGGGAGACGGCCTGCTGGTGGGCGACGAACTTGCCTGGGCCAGCACTCTGCGCGACGAAGACGAAGGCCTGGCCGCCGAGGCGCGTGACGGCGAGGACGGGAACGATGGGCCGGGGCGTCATGCCCCAGATGACGAGGGCTTTGACGAGCTGCTGTGTGCGGAGAAGCGGCGAATGGATCGGAGCTTTGACGAGGATGCCCTGGAGCTGGTCGTCAACCTGGGGGGAAACGAAGTCGATGGAGGTGTTTTCGACGGGCTTGCCGGTGTTGTCGAGGATTTGGATACCGAGACCGTTACGAACTGCCGCGGCTCGCTCGGTGGGGATGTAGATGTAAGCTTCGAGATCTTTGTTCTCATCGACGGTGGTGAGCATGGTGGACGACGTGACGTAGTCGCCGACGTGGACGGGGATGTCGCCGATGACGCCGTCGAAGGGCGCGGCGATGCGGTAGTAGGCGAGCTGCTTCTCCTGCTCCTGGCGGGAGGCGGTCGAGGATCCGTAATCGGCTTTGGAGTTGGCGTAGGCCTGTTCAGCCTGGTCGAGGGCGTCTTTGCTGATGATGCCGGCGGCGAAGAGCTTGCGCTGGCGCTCCACCTGAAGCTGGTTGTATTGGTAAACGGCGAGCTTCTGCTGTTCGGTGGCGGCCTGGGAGGCGAGCGTGGCTTCCTGCTTCAAGGGATCGATCTGCATGAGGAGCTGGCCTGCGGTGACGCGGTCGCCGGAGTGAACGAGGATGCTGGTGATGTTGCCGTCAACCTGGGGATTGATGGTGGCGGAGCGGCGCGACTTGATGGTGGCGACGTATTCATCGGATTGCGCGACGGGCGTTTCGGCAATAGTGAGGGTCTGGACGGGGAGGGCCTGCATACCTGCGCCGGCCGGAGGCTGCGGCTGCGCCTTGTCGCAACCTGTGGCGCCGGCGAGGAGCAGAGGCAGCACGAGGAGTGGGACGATGGAATGCGTTCTTGCGACGAACTTCACGATATTCACAGTTTTCACAGCAAGGACATTCACGGCGGGGACCTTCACAGCGATCTTCACAGCGGGACCTCGAACAAGTGTCAAAACAAGTATGGGCAGAGCCGAATGGGTACGAACCAGAAACAATTCAGAATACAGGAAGGGCGCGGGGTCTTCTGTGCTGAATCATTCTCTTTCCCGGATAGTTGGATCATTAGATTCGGCAGGCTAATTATGCGCTTCAGAAAATGCGCGGACTACAGGGGCACTGCGTGGGATATGCAATGCAGGCGGGAAGGGTCGCAGGAAAATGAGAACGGGCTGTCCGTATCCGAACAGCCCGCTCGATTTTGGCTCGGGTTTGAGGTGAACCGAGTCAGGATTTGCGTGAGCCGGGGGAACTCCTGAATTTCCTCCGGCCTTTCTGCTGCTTCCGCGGTTGGGCATCGCGCCTGGCTTCACGGCATGGCCAATCTCCTGGAGAGATCGGCGAGCGGCCATGACCACTCTCGGGATGCGTACTCCATCAACCGAGGAAGCTCAGTTGCCCGCCCTGGATTCGCCTCCGTAATAGAGGCTGCACCATTTGAGGTTGCCTCCAGACGGGCTGATGTATTCGAGCAGAGGCTCCGAGAGTGGTAACTCGGCTCGAGTTGCTCTCCCGCGGATTTGCCGATTCATGGAGACATCGGCGAAGACATTTCGCTTTCGTGCCGATTCGGTTGGTTTCGTCCGAACTACTGTGGACATCCATCCTCCTTCTTCGGATTGCAAGCGTTTCCGCCTTGTATCTGGTTCGATTGCGGGAGTGGGTCTGGCGTTGCCAGTTTTTTGGAGGTGAACGGTACGAGCGCGGATTTATTTTCGAGAGGGAGCTTCGCTGCGGGCGCGGACTTTGAACCAGATGGGAGAGCCTTCAAAGCCAAAGGCGGCGCGAATTTGGTTCTCGAGAAAACGTTCGAAGGAAAAGTGCAGCTTTACGTCGCGGTCGGTGAAGAGGATGAAGGTCGGCGGAGCGACGGCAGCTTGCGTCATATAGAAGATGCGGACGCGTTTGGACATGGGGACGCTGGCTCGCTGGAAATCGATTTTGTCGAGGAAGCGATTCATCTGGCCGGTGGAGACGCGCTTGCGGCGCTCGGCGGCAACGCGGAGGATCGTGTCGAGAACACGCGGGACGTTGCGGCCTTCGGTGGCGGAGATGAAGAGGACCGGAGCGTAGCTGAGGTATTTGAGGACGGAACGGAGCTGACGCTCGAAGATGGCGCGGTCCGCCGGTGGTTTGCCATCGGTGCGGGCGGTGGTGACGAGGTCCCATTTATTGACGACGATGATGACGGAGCGGCCGCTTTCGTGCGCGTAGCCGCCGATGGTGGCATCGGAGGCCGTGACGCCTTCGGTGGCATCGATGATGAGGAGGGCGACGTCGGCGGCTTCAAGATGGCGGCGCGCCATGATGACGGAGAGCTTCTCGGCCATGAGGTGCGTTTTGCCTTTGCGGCGGATTCCGGCAGTGTCGACGATGCGAAGGTCCTGGCCTTTGTAGTCGATTAATTCGTCGACGGCATCGCGGGTGGTTCCGGCGACGGGCGAGACGATGGCGCGGGTTGATCCGGTGAGCGCGTTCAGGAGCGTGGATTTGCCGACGTTG
>PMSS01000347.1 GCA_003167515.1 Acidobacterium sp.
AAGAAGCAAACTCCCCTGCCGCCCCGAAGTCCATACGACTCGTTCCCGGTCCAAGCCGAAAGTACCGTCTCGCACCGTTTTGGAAAAAATAAAGTATCAACCCGCCCCGGACACTTTTCCGCCAGCTGTCCCTAGCGCACCCGCCTGCGGCTTTCACAGCTTGTATAACTCCATTCTTTGAAATCCCAACAGTGCAGTCAAAAATTGGCGCCGCGCCAACAGTTCTCTTAAAGTCGTAAATCCAGAAGCGGAGCAGAGTTTCGAAGAACGCCCCCGAATTCTAATCCCCAAACTCCCAACTCTACCCACCGGTCACGCCGGCAACTTCTCAGGCGTCGGAAATTGATGCTGCTGCCGCCCCACATCGCCGTCGTACTTCACCGTAGTCTTGAACAGCTCAAACCGCCCATCCGCCGACCATTGCCACACCCGATCCTCGAGCGCCCGTCGTTCCGCCTCGCTCATCGGTTTGAAATTCCCGGCAATGGCCAGGTTCTGCTCCAGCACCTCCATCGAGTCCATCCCGCTGATCGTCGTCGCCACCGGCAGGCTCATTGCATAGCGCAAACCCTCCTCTGCCGTGATCGCCCCATGCGTCACCATCTCACCGCTGCCGCCCAGGCTCTTCATCCCCAGCACCGCGATCCCGCGCCGGTTCGCCTCCGGCAGCACATGCTCCTGGAAACTCCGAAACCGCGCGTCGAACACATTCAGCGGCATCTGCACCGTGTCGAAAGGAAAATCGTGGCTCAACATCTTCAGGTGAATGTCAGGATGTTTGTGTCCCGTGAATCCCACCCACCGCACCTTTCCCTGCTGCTTCGCCGCCGCCAGTGCCTCAATCGCGCCATCCGGCCGAAAAATCAAGTCCGGATCGTTGTAATAAACCACCTCGTGAATCTGCCACACGTCCAGATGATCCGTCCCCAGCCGCCGCAGCGACTCCTCCAGCTGCTGCATCGCCACGCTCTTGTCACGCCCGTGCGTGCAGACCTTCGTCATCAGGATCACCTGATCGCGCTTGCCTTTAAGCGCCGTCCCCAGCCGCTCCTCTGCCACCCCTTCCTTATATTCCCAGGCATTGTCGAAAAAGTTGATCCCCGCATCGATCGCGCGCCCCACCATCGCGTTCGCTTCCTGTTGATCCTTCGTCGCGCCGAGATGAAACCCGCCCATCCCGATAATCGAAACCTGCTCTCCCGTTTTTCCAAAGGGCCGTCGCGGCACCGTATACGAAGGCATGGATTCTCCCGTTGCCTGCTGTGTCTGGTTCGATTCGCGTCCTGCCATCACACCCACCCCACTCAGCGCGGCCGATCGTAAAAATGTTCTCCTGGAAACAGCGAAGGCACCGCCGTTCATGCCGACACCTGTGGCCACGGATGCCCCTCGTTCTCCGTTGCCTTCAACATCTCCTTCACTTCCACCGACTGATCGTCCAGCGGATAGTCGTGTGCCAGTCGCGCCTCCGGATTATCGAACTTCAGCGATGTCTTGTAGGGCTCAAATCGCCCATCTCCCGCCGGCTGCTTCACCTGATCTCGAATCGCCTGCATCTCCGCATCCGATAGCGGCGTAAATCCCTGCGCGATTTTCAGATTCTGCCGGAGCACGTCCATCGTCTCCATGCCCGTGATCGTCGTCGTCACCGGCAGGCTCATCGCATAGCGCAGCGCCTGCTCCGCGGTGACCGCGCCCTTCTTGACCATATCGCCGTTGCCCCCAATCGGCTTCATCCCCAGCGCCGCAACGCCGCGTTTATTCAGCTCCGGCAGCACCAGCCGCTCGAAACTCAGAAAATGCGAGTCAAAAGGATTCAGCGGCATCTGCACCGAGTCCCACGGAAACCCCACGTTCAGCATCGCCAGATGAATATCCGGCCGCTTATGTCCCGTGAATCCCACAAACCGCACCTTCCCCTGCTCCTGCGCTTTTCTCAGCGCCTCGGCCGCGCCGCCGGGCCGAATGAACAGTTCCGGATCGTTCTCGAACACGACACCGTGAATCTGCCACAGATCCAGATGATCCGTCTGCAACCGCGTCAACGACTGCTCGAGCATCTGCATCGCCAGGCTGCCATCGCGCCCATGCGTGCAGACCTTCGTCATCAGAAAAACCTTGTCGCGCTTCCCCTTCAGCGCCGCGCCCATCCACGCTTCTGTCTTGCCGCGGTGATATTCCCAGCAGTTATCGAAAAAGGTCACGCCTCCATCGACCGCCCCATGCACAATGTTGATCGCGGTTTTCTGGTCCGCTGCCTGGCCGATGTGATGCCCACCCAGCCCCAGCGCAGAAATTTTCACATCCGCATGTTTCCCAAAAGGCCGCAGAGGAATCGCGGCGGAAGAATCTGGCATACCCACCCCTCTGTTCTTCTAGATGCATCGGCGTGGCTTCGTGGTTCACACTGCGCGACCGTCATTTCGCCCCGCCTGCATACCGGGACCGCGGCACTCTCTCAATGGTTGACTTCTGTAATCGCACCGACCAGCTTTTCCCAGCTCCCAGCTCCCGGCTCGTTTGAGTTTCCCCCCGGAATGTGAATACTTGGACGGGGCCAGATTCCAGGCTCCCGGCGGGCGCTAAGAAAAGAGGCAATCAGTGTTCACAAGCACGAGAGGTTTCGTTCAGCTGGCAGTGAGCTCCATCGTTTTAGTAGCGAGCGCGGCGCTCGCCCAATCAACACCCGCGCCCGTAGAACTCACCGCTGGCTGGCAGCTCCAGGACTCCGCCAAAGTCTCCGACGCCGGCCCCGCAGTCTCTGCAAAGAGCTATCAGCCCACCGGCTGGATCGCCGCCACCGTCCCCGGCACCGTCCTCACCAGCATGGTCAACGACGGCGTCTATCCCGAGCCCACGTACGGCGAGAATAACCGCGAGACGGTCATTCCCGAGAGCCTCAACAAAACCTCATACTGGTACCGCACCGTCTTTACCATCCCAAAGGAATACGCCCACCGCCAGGTCTGGGTCCATTTCGACGGCGCCAATTTCTCCTCTGAAGTCTGGGTCAACGGCACGCAGGTCGGCACCATCCAGGGCGCATTCATCCGCGGCCTTTTCGACATCACCAAACTCGTTAAGCCCGGCGACACAGCCGTCCTCGCCGTGAAAGTCTCGCCGCAGCCCCACCCCGGCATTCCCCACGAGCACACCATCGCCAACGGAGTAGGCAAAAATGGTGGCATCACCGCCCTCGACGGCGCCACCTTCCTCTCGACCATCGGCTGGGATTGGCTCAACGCAGTCCGCGACCGCGATACCGGCCTCTGGCAAAAAGTCTGGCTCTCCGCATCAGGCCCGGTCCTCGTCGAAGATCCCCTCGTCATCACCGACCTCCCGCTGCCAATAACCGATACCGCCGACATCACCATCAAGTCCACCCTCGAGAACACCTCCGACAAGCCGCAAACCGGCACCCTCGAAGGCAACTTCGGCAGCGGTGCGCCCGGCGATTCTGTTCAGTTCTCGCAGAAAGTCACCCTCAAGCCAAAGGAAACCCAAACCATCACCCTCGATCCCAAATCCACACCCGTCCTCCACATATCGAATCCAAAACTCTGGTGGCCCAACGGCTACGGCCCGCAGAATATCTACACCCTCCACCTCCACTTCGTGCAGCGCGGCTCCGACTCCGACGCCCACGACACCACCTTCGGCATCCGCAAAATCACCTACGGCGGCATGGACGCCCTCACCATCTCCGTCAATGGCGTGAAAGTCTTCATCCGCGGTGGCGACTGGGGCCTCGACGAAGCCCTCAAGCGCATCCCCCGCGCCCGCCTCGACGCCGAGATTCACATGCACGCCCTCGCCAATCTCAACATGATCCGCAACTGGGTCGGCCAAAGCACCAGCCAGGACTTCTACGAACTCTGCGACAAATACGGCATCCTCATCTGGGACGAGTTCTTCCAGCCCAACCCCAGCGACGGCCCCAATCCCGACAATCTACCCATCTACCTCGCCAACGTCCGTGACAAAATCCTGCGCTTCCGCAACCACCCCTCCATCGCGCTGTGGTGCGCGCGCAACGAAGGCTATCCTCCGCCCGAGATCGACAGCGCCCTCGAGAAAATGATCCCCGATCTCGACCCCGCCCGCCTCTATCAGCCCAGTTCCACCGCGGGCCGCGGCGTTGTTTCGCACGGCCCTTATTATTGGCGCGAGCCCCAAGCCTTCTACGTCCCCGACGCCCCTTTTAAAACCGAAACCGGCAGCATGTCCGTTCCCACCCTCGAGTCCATCCACGGCATGATGCCGCAGAAGGATTGGGACGCGATCAACGACGACTGGGCCGCGCACGACTTCGCCAAAGGCGCGCAGCATGGCGACACCTATCCCTACGTCCTCGCCGGCCGTTACGGCCGCATCGCCAACCTCGCCGACTTCGTTCGCAAAGCGCAGATGATGAACTACGAGGCCTACCGCGCCATGTACGAAGGCCGCAACGCCCGGCTCTTCGCACCCGACACCGGCATCCTCACCTGGATGAGCCATCCCGCACAGCCCAGCTTCGTCTGGCAGCTCTACCACTACGACTTCGAGCCCAACTCCTCGCTCTTCGCCGTCAAATCCGCCTCCGAGCTCGTCCACATCCAGATGAACGAAACCAACGGTGCGCTCCAGGTCATCGACAACCTCCCGCAACCCATCGCCGGCGACACCGCGCACGTCACCGTCTACACCATCTACGGCGGTGGCCGTCCCGCTCTCGAAAAGGACATCCCCGTCAGCGGTCCCGCCGACACCGCCATCGATCTCGGCCCCGTGCCGTTGCCCGCGAATCTCTCACCGCTCTACATCGTCAAGCTCGACCTGCATGACGCCCAGGGACAGACCATCTCCCGCAATCTCTACTGGAAACCCAACCCGTCGCAGGGCGACGACCTGACTCCTCTCGACTTACTGCCAACCATCAAGCTCGATGGAACCATCACGCGCCACGACGCCAACGGCCGGCTGGGCCTTGAGGTCACGCTGAAAAATCCAGGGCGAGTCATTGCCCTGATGGCGCACTTGCAACTCCGGCGTAAGAGTACCGGTGACCGCGTTCTCCCGGTGTTTTATTCCGACAACTACGTCTGGCTCGCGCCAGGAGAAACTCGCACCATCACCATCGACGCCGCCCTCGCCGATCTCAAAGGAGACACGCCCCTCGTCGTTCTCGATGGCTGGAATGTCGACATAACTCCGGTCACAAATCCCGACTGCGCACTAGCTCCAAACATTGAAGCCCAGGTAAGCCATTGGCCGTTGACAGGACTGCCGATGATCACCGCCGGACTGGGCATGACGCACCCAACCCCTTAGGCCGGCTTGACGAGGAACCATTTTGCTTTGAAATTGCCGCTTCCGGCAAACTGAACGGCCGACGGCAAAGACGGCAAAGCGAATCACGGAGGACGAAGGAGGATGGATAGGTGTCGGCGCAATTGACTGGGAGGGCTCTCGATGAGGCGGGCGAGGCAAGGACGGCTGCGACTCGCCCGGCTTTTCTTTCGCAAACGCTGGCTTTTTCGGGGCAAACGTTCTTTTAGCCTCGCAATCTGCCTCAGGAGCGATCCAATTCCATGGAACCGGTGCCGAAAAAGGAGATTCCGGTTGAATTCCCATAAACTACGGGAATTCCGTGCCGTCCAACATTCTGAAAGGTGGGCTATATGTCTACATCCATCCCCCGGTTGTCCTTCTGCTTTTTTCTGTTGGCGGGCCTTGCAGGCTGCGGGGAAACTTCGGGCAGTGGCGGCAGCACGACCATTGTGACTTATACTTTCAACGGCAATAACATACCGCCGGTGACTGTTGCCACGCAGATCGGCACTGGCACGTACACCCCGGCGACGCTCACGTCCGGCACGCTGACCATCTCGATTCCCGACGGCGAGACCAATTATTCCGTTGCCTTTCTTTGCCCTTCGCCTACGGTGGGCCCGTTTATTAATGAGGAGTACATCAATCAGGCGAGCACCCTCGACGGTACGGCGTTTTCCGAGACATGTCCCCCAAAAGCCAACCTGGGGAGGCCTCGCAACAATCCAGGTGAATGCCGCCGCGATTCCTGGAGCCGAGGGGATCTCTCTCGGGAGTTATGAGGGCTGTTCGCTTTGCAACACTCTCAACTTTAGTTCGGACATGGCTGTCGGGACTTACGATGTTCCCGTAGTCGTGACCGGCGCCGAAGGGCCATACGTTGCCCTTGCCGCCAGGATTCTGCGCGACCAGACGATTCCCGGCGCTCTCAACGGAGGCGCGCCGGTGGTCTTTGAAACCGCCGATGAAACAGTGCCGCAAACGATCGCCTACAACAATGTGCCCAATGGGTATTCTCTTGCGGGCAGTGACGTCGTTTACTTTACAGCCGGTGGAGCTGGGGTCCAACTATTCCTCAACAACGAGGCTGCAGCGACGCAATACCCGGCCATGCCGTCAGACGCATATCAAAGCGGCGACTGCTACGACTTCATTGCGGACGCCAGCGACGTGACAGGCAACGGAGTCGTTTCGGTCGAAAAGTACACGTCAAGCGCTGGCCCGCAGTCGTTTACCTTCCCAGCGCCATGGTCGTATGCCGGTCCAACCGCAGCCGCCTTGCCCACATTCAACTTTGCGTACTCGGGATTCTCCGGCATGTCGAATATTTCACAGCAAGCAGCTATTTATTGGGATCTGAGTACATGGGCTTTTGGGATACCCGCAGATTTCGACGACATTTCTATGAATGCAACCGCAAACTATCAGAATGGATCGACTGCAATGAGCGTTCCCGACTTATCCAGCCTGACGGGATTCCTGGCTACCCCGCCTTCCGGCACGACTGTCAGCTGGAGTGCAAGCGTCTATCAAGGCGATCCTCTCCTCACTAGTCCGCCCAGCGGAACCATTCAATCGGTGAGTAACTCCGGGTCCTATACCGAGCCATAGACGGTATTCTCAGATTTACACTTCACACTAATATTGGCTTACTCAGTTTGTTTATGGCAGCTTATAAAGCTGAACGAGACATTGCGCTTTACGTGGATGTCCGGTGATTTACTGATTACTTCGCCGCAACGGTGTACAGAATGGCGGTGCAGTTGGGTGGAAGGGTGGACGAACCCATCATCACCAACGGAGAAGGCGGCTTTCGATATTCCACTCTGGCTGAACCTTACTACAGAAAGTCGCTGACAATTGAAGCGATAGGCCGCAAAGAGCTTCCCGCTTGAAGGGGCACAGCTTCAGCTATGCCGTCAATGCCCCAAATGAATTCGGCTTTAGCCGCTGAGGAAAGATCTTCTCATCGTCAGAACAACGTCGTGGCCTGTGTCTCTTCCAGGCAGCTCCGGCCCATTGTTACGCACGTTGCCGACGGCGGTGCCAACCCTCCACGCCCGCATCAGCGCAGGTTCACCCCACAGCTGTTCTCAAATGTGCCGAGTCTCAATCGCGTTGAACACTAGAGCATTTTCCGTTTTAC
>PMSS01000059.1 GCA_003167515.1 Acidobacterium sp.
GGTCTGCGGAACAAAATGCCGAAAGCATCCGCACCCAAGGCGTACTTTCGCCGCTTCTGGTGAGGCCGAAAGGGCCACAGACCTATGAGATTGTCGCCGGGGCGCGGCGCTACCGAGCGGCGCAACTGGCCGCAATCGGCTATGTGCCGGTTCGTATCGCCGACCTCAGCGACGCTCAGGCGCTCGAAATGTCGATTGTCGAAAACCTGCAGCGGCGGGATGTTCATCCGCTGGAGGAGGCGCAGGGCTTCGCCGCTCTGCTGCGTTTGGAAGAACCGGCCTATTCCATTGAGCAAATCGCGGCGAAGTGCGGCAAACAGCCGGGGTATGTGGCTTCGAGGATTCGCCTCACCGAACTGGCCCCGGCAGTCGTCGAAGCCTTCGCGAAAGACGAGATCGGCGTNNGCTATGGGAACGGCAGCAAATCGAAACGGATTCTGCTGCCCGTTCGCCATCTCCGGGAATGGATCGAGCACAACATCCTGCTGGAGCTTGCCACCGCGCCGTTCTCAAAAGACGATCCGCAACTGGTGCCCGAGGCTGGTTCCTGCGTTGATTGCCCCAAGCGCACCGGGCACAACACACTCCTGTTTGAGGGTATCGGGAAGCAGCACGATTCGTGTAAGTTATGTGGAATCTGGGCAACCGCAAGTCTTTCCTGTTGGCTCGCTGCCGCCGCGCGGCCCGCGTGAGTCGCGGCCATCCAGCCATCTGTTCTTCTGGAACCTCCACCCGGAGGTTCATTTGGCTTGTGATTTTGTCGTCCACCCTATCCGTTGGGATCGATGCCCATTGGCTGCAGCCGATCCTCATGCCCGCGCCTGGCTCACTCTCCAGTCCCATCGCGGCTTGGCTCCGAACACGCTCGATGCCTACTCACGAGCCCTCGAACGCTATCTGAGTTTCCTCATAAAACACCATTTCTCATGCGTATCGGTGAACCGTACCGAGATTGCTCTCTATCTTTCGAGCTTGCGGAGCAACGGCACCTGTCTTGCGAACGCAACGATCCAGCAGACCTTGACAGTCATTCGATTATTCCACGCATATTTGATGGAAGAAGGGGTGCGCGCCAACAACCCGGCTGCGCATAGCCACACAGGCAGGCCATTGATTGCGCGGCATCATAAGCTGCCGTGGATTCCGAACGAGGACGACTGGAACTTGATTCTTGACGCGGCCCGGCAGGAGCCGATTGGCAACCGCGTCATGTTGGCTTTCGCCTACGACGCTGGATTGCGGCGTGAAGAACTGTGCAGTCTTCGCAGCGATGACATCGATCCTTCACGGCGCACGCTCAGGATTCGCGCAGAGACCACGAAGGGACGGCGCGAGCGCATCGTCCCGTATTCGGTCACTAGCGGTGAGCTGCTTCACCATTACCTTCAACATCGGCGCACCCTGGGGCAGAAGCGCGGCCTTCTTTTCCTCTCAGAGTCTCGCCGTAACTACACCCAACCGATCTCCATCTGGAGCTGGTCGAAGGTCATCCTCGGAGTTGCGCGGCGAGCTCAAGTCGAACGATTCAGCACGCACACGCTTCGGCATCTCTGCCTGACTGACCTTGCCCGCGCCGGCTGGGACATACACGAGATCGCGGCATTCGCAGGCCATCGCAGCATTCAGACAACGCTGCTCTATATCCACCTGAGCGGTCGGGACCTGTCCGCGAAGCTTGCTGCAGGCATGGCCCAGATACACGCGCGCCGCACGCAGATGCTGGCGGAGATGAACGCATGAACATGAAGCTGAAGCGAGTCAGGAAGAACGGCAAGCCATGGCCGAACAACATTGGCGGGTGGCTGGAGAAGTTGCCAGCCGACAAGCGTGCGCAGCTCTTTCAGCGTGCAGCGCGCGCCCAGTGGGGACCGCAGAAGCAGGAGCAGAAGAAGGCCGATGATGGACCTTGGGTCTGGCCTATTGATCTCGACCGATACGATCACTCCAGTACGCTTACCACTGTCGAAGTAGACTCGCTGACGCGCTATGCGGAAGCTTATCGGTTCTATCGCTTTGGGCGCCACATGGATTTCGGCTCCGCATTGGACCGGTTGGTGCGTCCACTGAACGATGCGCTCGACTACATCGGCATTCGCACGAACTACCGCAGGTACACTCTTCTCTCTCTTCTCCGGGAGATTGCAGAGCGCCGCCGCGCATTTTGGGGGTGGACCACCGACGAGTGGCTTGAGACGATTCATCGCCGCAAGCTGGAGCGGCAGCACATCTTGGCGATCGCTTTTCTGCTGTGCGGATTCTCAGACCTGCACCGGATCGAGAACGATCACATCATCTATTTATGTCTGGCGCGCAAGGTCTTTGGCCGCGAGTACGTGAACATCATTGCGGAGCGCGTGCAGAAGGTCCTTGCCGAGTGGGGTTATTTGGGCGGAACACAACGGGCTGTGCTGAGAACCGTCTGTGAGGCCCTGTTGCACATTCGGTCGCCACATCTCGATGAACTTACGATTGAACATCTGCAGACCGTAGTTGCACGCCATCCGCCGCGCACCGGCAGCTATCGCAAGGTTGCATTTTCGCGTGTTCTAGCCAGCATAGGCACCGTGACAGAAGCTCTCAGGGTTGGGCATCCCGTGACCGACAGGAAGCTGGCACCCGAACTCATACTGGGCGTTCCCGCTGAGTGGGTGCGCCTCGCTCGTGCATGGTTTGATCGGGCCACCATCTCGAAGCATTGTAAACACAAGAACTACTATTTTCTGCTCAACGTTGGCCGATGGCTCAGCCACGCTCATCCTGAAGTTGTCTCTCCTGCAGATTGGAGCCGGGAGCTGGCAGCCGAAGCCGTCTCCGTCATCTGTCAGTGGCACGGCGGTGATTGGTGCAGTCCTGCGCCCGCGCACATAAAAAGCCGCGGCGAGATTCTAGCTCCCAGCACGCGCGCCGGGCGCATCTCCATACTGCGTGTCTTCTTTCGCGATCTTCAGGACTGGGAGCTGATTCCACGCCGGTTTGATCCGGACCGAAGCCTGATGACTCCGAAGAGCCTGGTCGCACTTATCGGCCCGAACCCACGGGCCATTGCCGACGACATTTGGGCCAAGCTGGTCTGGGCCGGGTTGAACCTCACTGCCGACGATCTCCCCCGTCGTGGGCCTGCAAAACGAGGACTCACCCGACCGCACGCTTATCCGATCGAGTTGTGCAGAGCACTTGCGTTGGTTTGGCTTTTCGCCGGCCTGCGTAAGAACGAGATCCTTCGTCTGCGACTGGGCTGCATACGCTGGCAGGCGCACGATGTCACCGTCCCGGAGACCGGAGACACGCTCCCCGCGAGCGCCGTTTGTCTACTCGACGTGCCGGTCAACAAGACGAGCACATCCTTTACCAAGCCAGTGGATCCGATCGTGGGA
>PMSS01000434.1 GCA_003167515.1 Acidobacterium sp.
CCGAGGGCCAGCGGCGCTACGTTGAGTCGCTGTCGGCCTACGCGCGGCAGTTTCTGGAGCGCATCGAGAAGCCCGACGTCGACCTGATCGACGGCCTCGCGCCGGCCATCGCCATCCGCCAGAAAAACACCACGCGCAACCCCCGCTCAACCGTAGCCACGGCGACCGAAATCTATGACTACATGCGGCTCTTGTGGGCGCGCTGCGGCGTGGTTCACTGCACGGTCTGCAACGGGATCGTCAAGCGCGACACGATGGACGAAATCGCCTCGGCGATTCTTGCGCTGGGGGAGGGAACGCGCCTCCATGCACTGTTTCCGGTGCAGCCGTTGTCGACTACGCCTTCCGAACCGAAAGCCCCCGAGGCCGCGGCCAAACCAAAGCGCGGCGCACGCAAGACGGCCGAAAAATCCCCGGAAGCCGGAGCTGGCGCCTTGTCCGACGCGCTGCGGGAGCGGCTCGCCGACCTGCGCAAGCGGGGGTTCAACCGCCTCTATCAGAACGGCGCGATCTACGAATTTTCGACTCCCGAGTCGCTGCTGGAGATCAATTTCGCGCTGCCTGTCTTCGTGCTGGTCGATCGCATCGCGGTCTCGTCAGAGAATCGCGCTCGCATCGTCGACGCCGCTGAGATCGGCTATCGCGAATCGGGCGAGATCCTTTTCGAAATGGTTCGACGGGGTGACCAATCACCTCCGGGGGGCAACGCCGAAGGGAGCGCAGCGACCGGAGTCCTGAGCGGAGCGACCAACGGGAGCGCAGTCGAAGGAGCTGCCTTTTCGATTCTGCGCTTCTCGGCGGCCTTCGAGTGCAAGAACTGCCACCGTGTGTATCGCGAGCCGGAGCCGACGCTCTTCTCGTTCAACAATCCTTACGGCGCGTGTCCGGGCTGCCAGGGTTTTGGCAACACGATCGACTTCGACCTGGACCTGATCATCCCGGACAAGGCGAAGACCCTCGACGAGGGCGCGATTGATCCATGGAATCGGCCGAAGTATCGCCCATACCTGGCGGATCTGCGGCGCGCCGCAAAGGCGAATGGGATTCCGCTGAACGTGCCGTGGTGGGATCTGACGGCGGAGCAGCAAGCCTTCGTGCTCGATGGCAACGGATCGTTTCCGGGTGTGCACGGCTTCTTCGCGCTGCTCGAGCGGAAGAAATACAAGCTGCACGTGCGCGTGATGCTCAGCAAATATCGCGGCTATGCGCTTTGTCCAGAGTGCAAAGGGCAACGGCTGCGGGCTGAGGCGCGAGCCGTGCGCATCGGCGAGCAGGGAAGTGAGAGCGGCAGGAACATCTGCGAGGCAGCGTCGCTGACCATTGGTGCGGCTGCGCGGTTCTTTTCAACGCTGACGCTTTCTCCGATGCAGGAGGAGATTGCCGGCAGCATTCTGGACGAGATTCGCCAGCGGCTTCAGTTCCTGGACGCAGTGGGGCTGGATTATCTGACGCTGGATCGACTGGCATCGACCCTGTCCGGCGGAGAATCGCAGCGCATCCAGCTGGCGACGTCGCTGGGGTCGCGGCTGGTGGGTGCCCTCTACGTGCTCGATGAGCCGTCGATCGGGTTGCATGCGAGAGACACGGCGCGCCTGATCCGCATCCTTGACGAGCTGCGCGACCTGGGCAACACGATCCTTGTCGTGGAGCACGATCCCGACGTCCTGCGCGCGGCCGATTATCTGCTTGACCTCGGTCCGGGCGCGGGCGAGTTTGGCGGTAAGGTGCTCGCGGCTGGATCGGTCGAGGAGGTCGCGGCCAACCCCGCCTCGATCACCGGGCGCTACCTCAGCGGCCATCTCACCATTCCGGTGCCGACGCGGCGTCATAAACCCGGCGCGTCGAAGGAGTGGCTGCGGCTGAAAGGTGCGCGCGCTCACAACCTCAAGGGCATCGACGTCGACATTCCGCTGAACCTGCTGGTTGCCATCACCGGCGTCTCCGGGTCGGGTAAGTCGACGCTGGTGCACGATGTGCTGTACAAAGCAGTCGCGCATCGGCTGGGCCGAATTGAAGGCGGCGATCCAACCGGCGTTTACAGAGACATCAAGGGCGTGGAACGGCTGAACGACATCATAATGGTCGATCAGACGCCGATCGGTCGCACGCCGCGCTCGAATCCGGTGACCTATATCAAGGCGTTCGACGCGGTGCGCGAGCTGTTTGCGTCACAGCCTGAGGCGCAAAGGCGCGGGTACGCCGCCGGCCACTTCTCGTTCAACGTGCCGGGTGGCCGCTGCGATGTTTGCGAGGGCGACGGGACCGTGACCGTCGAAATGCAGTTCCTGGCCGACGTGGAGCTGCCGTGCGAGGAGTGCAACGGGACGCGCTACAAGGCGACCACGCTGGAGATTCACTACAAGGGGCGCAGCATCTATGAGGTGCTGCAGATGACGGTGCGCGAAGCGCTGCGGTTCTTTGCCGGGCACCCGAAGATTGTCGATAAGCTGGCGGTGTTCGAGGAGATTGGCCTTGGCTACGTGCGGCTGGGGCAGTCGGCAACCACGCTTTCCGGCGGAGAAGCGCAGCGCGTGAAACTAGCGGCACACCTGGCGGCGACGCGTTCTGAATCGCGCTCGTCCGAGGGCCGGAAGGGCGGCAGCCGCGTTTTGTACATCCTCGACGAGCCGACTACGGGGCTGCATTTCGACGATGTGGGCAAGCTGCTGGTCGCCTTCCGCAAACTCATCGATAGCGGCGGCTCGCTCGTGGTGATCGAGCACAATCTCGACGTGATCAAGTCGGCGGACTGGGTGATCGATCTCGGCCCCGAGGGCGGCTCGCAGGGCGGGCAGGTGGTGGCCACCGGAACGCCGGAAGAGATCGCCTGCAATGAGCTTTCGCACACGGGGCAATGGCTGAGCCGCATGCTGGGCGGCCACGCCGCACCAGAGCTGGCGCACGCCACAGAAAGCGAAGTCTTCCAATGAAGCGAACCCCCATCGCAGCCCCGCCCTGTGTCAGGGCACGACTTCAGTCGTGCGGTAAGGCCGGCTTCTGTGCGCTCGTCCTCGTCGCTTCGTTAAGGATCGCCGCGGCTCAGCCCGTGCCGCTGCCTCCCGGCACCACCACCGACGACCAGGAGCAAAAGCAACAGACAACCGACCCGCTGGGCGACGTTGAATCCGCCATTGAAGAGAAGAACTACACGATGGCTGCCGCACGCCTCGAGTTGTTCCTCTCCGCACATCCTCAGGACGCGCGGGCTCTCTTCGACCGCGGCTACGTGGAGGACGCGCAAGGACACACCGACGCCGCGCAGGACTGGTACCTCAAAGCTGTCGCGGCGGACCCAAAGCAATTTGAGGCGCATGTGGCCCTCGGCCTCCTGTTCGCCTCGAAAGGCGATTCCCAGGACGACCAAGCCGCCCGAGAGCAGCTCTACACGGCCGTGCAGCTGGAGCCGAATCCCCCGAATCCAGCCGCCAAAGCACACGCCGACCGGGTGCTGGCGCGGTTGGTGCGGTCCTCAGACCCCACTGGCGCGCGGGATGCGCTGGTCGATGCGCTGAAATTGACTCCCGAAACTCCGGCGGACACGCTGCTGGCCGCCGAGATTGCCGAAGCCGCGGGCAATGGCGATATTGCCGAGCAGGAGTACCGCAAGGCCATCGACGCCGATCCCAATTCGTCGGATGCTACGGCGGGGCTGGCTCATTTGCTCATCGACCAGAAGCGCTATTCCGACGCGCAGCCGATCGTTGAGGCCGCGCTCCGTCGCGATCCTGCCGATCCGGCCCTCAACGCCCAGCTGGCCGCCATTTTGAACGCCGAGGGAAAACAAGCCGACGCGCTTGCGGTGCTGGAGAAGCTGCACAATCTCGAGCCCGCCAGCCGCGCCGTAACCTCAATGCTGGCCGACGCCGCCTTCCAGGCGGGCAATCTGGACGAAGCCGATGCGCTTGACCAGCAGCTGCTGGCGCAGTCTCCCAACGATCCGGCGCTGCTGGATGAGCGGGGCCACATTCTCATCCGGCAACGGCGCTACGTCGAGGCCATCGCCGTTTTCCGGAAAGCGGTCGTCGCCAGGCCGGACGACGCGGACGCCTGGTCGGGGATTGCGTTTGCCGACTCCGAGACCCATCTCTACCAGGACGAGCTCGTTGCGCTTTCCACGCGATCAAAGTACGCGGAAGAAAATCCAGCAAGTTTGTTTCTCTGGGCAACTGCGTACGATAATCTCCATCAAAGCAAGGCAGCGGTGGGCTACTATCAGCGTTTTCTGGCCGCCGCCCAGGGAAAATTCCCGGATCAGGAGTGGCAGGCAAAGCACCGGCTGGCCGCTCTTGCCAAATAGACGGTGCTCACGGCGCGTGTTCAGTAATGTATTCAGGTGCGCACCTGGGGATCAAGCCGCGGTTACTTCGGAATGGCGCCTTTTTAAGTCCGACGCTATTTGTTAGTAGCGCAAAGCACCGCATCTGAGGTATGGTTTTCCGAACGCTCCCCCCCCCGGAGGTGCACCATGCGATTTCTCGCCGTGGTTGCAGCTGTGGTTCTTCCCGCTTCTCTCGCCTGGGCGCATGGAATGGATGACCGCGTGCCGGATGCGCGCGAGCTGGCGGATTTACAGGCCCGGGCGGCGGTTGCCTCTCCTAACGAACAACCCTACATCTACGCGGAGCTGGTGCACTCGATGACCGAGATCGCCACCGCGCAATTCCAGGCCGGCGATCAGGAACACGCCTCCGCTTCCCTGAAGGCCGCGCAGGGCTACGCGGGAAAAATCCAGATGAGCTTTTTGCGGGATGCGAAAAAGCTGAAGAATGCGGAGATTCTCGTTCGCCACACCGCCTTCCGGCTGAAAGAGCTGATGACGGGCGCGTCGCTGGACGATCGCCCGACGCTCGAAGCTACGATTCAGCAGCTGAACCAGGTGCAGTCGGAGATGATGTCGCAGATCTTCCGTCGCTGAGAAAGCGACCTGAGTTTGCTGCTAAGCTGCTAATGGGACGAACTCCTCCTGCGGGGCGCACCGCAATCGCTGCAAAATATCGGCTTTTCCCTGGGCGATCCACATCCTTTCAACAGGCCCGGCATGCGTGTCAGGCAATATTCATCGGGCCCTAACAGAGCCCGGTGCAACGCTGCCCAAAAATGCGCGTTCTGTTCGCTTACTTTTCTCCATTTACATGGCGGGCAGACGTTGTAATCTGACGTGGCGCTTCAAAGGAACATTACTTTTGTTTTAGCTGGAAACCGAATTGGAACGGTAACGAAAGCAGCACGAGCGCACTTCCGCCGCCCGCCGTCATTCCGGGAATCATCAGGAACCAGCGCGAGCCGCGTCGATGACGCCGGAGCCAAACGTACTGTTCCCCGCATCCCGCGTTCCGGCGGGCTCGCGGCGTCGCGTGCTTCAGGGCAAGCGAGCTGCGCGAGGGCCGGGACGCTTGGGGATGCGGCCACCGATCAACCCGCTGACGGGCGCATGTGCCTTGCGCCCCGCCGCTTTGCTCCCGCTTCGCGCGGGAATTGCCAGGAGAAACATGAGACCCAAGAAAACGATTCTGTGCGTTGACGATAATGAACAGGCACTGGCTGTACGCAAATTCCTGCTGGAAACCCGCGGGGGCTATCGGGTGGTGCCCGCTCGCAATGGAAAAGAGGCCGTAGAGCGGTTTCGGGGGGGCGGCATCGACCTCGTCCTGAGCGACCTGGTGATGCCGCAGATGGATGGGAATGAGCTGGTGCGCCGCATGAAGGAGATCGCTCCCGAAGTGCCAATGATTCTGATCAGCGGCAGCGTGAAGGTGTTTGACCACGGCAACAGCGCCGACGCATTTCTGCCCAAGGGGACTTCGACGCCGGGCGAGATGCTGGAGCGAATCCGAATCATGATCGCTCGCAAGCGCGGGCCGAAGAAGTCGCTGCGGCCTGCCTACGAAGGTGCGGCGGCCGAGGTGTTCGAGCCGATGGCGCACGCCGTGGCTTCCTGAGGGGACGTTTCAGGACTTCCGCGAGCGACAACTAACGCCAGAGTCGCGCACTTCGTGTGAGTGGACCAGGGGGGAAGCCGCTGGTCCGTTTACAATCGCTGAGTGGATGCGATCATTCGCGCCGAGCAACTTGGCAAGGTCTACCGTTCAGGAAGGCTTGAAGTTCCGGCGTTGCGCGACGCGACCTTTTCGGTCGAAGCGGGCGAATTTGTTTCGATCGTCGGCCCTTCCGGCAGCGGCAAGTCCACGCTTTTTTACCTTCTTGGGGGCCTGACGCGCGCCACCACAGGCCGCGTTTTCATCGGCGGCGTGGATTTCTCGACCCTGGGAGACGGAGAGCGGACGCAGATGCGGCGGTCGCGGATCGGGTTCATCTTTCAGAAGTTCAATCTTCTGCCTACGCTCTCGGCACGCGGTAATATCGAGATCGCCTACGAGATTGCGGATCGGCCGGAGCCGCTGGATGGTAAGTTTCTGGCCCATCTCACCGAGCTGCTGAACATCTCCGGGCGCCTCAGTCATCGTCCTTCGGAGCTGTCCGGGGGCGAGCAGCAGCGAGTGGCGATTGCGCGCGCGCTGATCACGCGGCCCTCGATCGTGCTGGCCGACGAGCCGACGGGAAACCTGGATACGGAGAACTCGGATGCTGTCCTCGAGATGTTGCGGCGGTCTAATAAGGAGTTTCACCAGACTGTGCTGATGATCACGCACAACCCCGAGGCGGCGGCGATCGCGGACCGCATCATACACATGCGGGACGGGAAGATTCGCGGGATCGAAGCGGGTAAGGGTTCGGTGGGGCAGCACACCTGGTAGACTTGTAACGGTTTTTCTTCCCATTTCGATGGAGAAACAGTACCACTTTCGTCCAGCAATATTGATTATGCGTGCAAGAGATAAGGCGTTAGAATTATCGAGGGCCTGTACGGTCAAAATCCAGGAAAAATGGGAACTACACTCAATCCACATCCCGAGGCAGCGGAAGGCTCGAAGCACGGGTCCAACGGTTCGAATGGTTCTAACGGATCGAATGGATCCAACGGGTCGGGGGCCGATATTCAGGACCTGCTCACGGAAAAAGCGAATGAAGCCACGCGCGGCCTGGATACGCGGTCGGCGCTGGAAGTCGCGCGCATCATCAATCAGGAAGATCAGAAGGTTGCGGCGGCGGTAAAAAAGGCGATTCCCGAGATCGCGCTGGTCATCGACATGGTGGCCCACAGCCTGCGCGAAGGCGGACGCCTCATCTATATAGGGGCAGGCTCGAGTGGCCGCCTGGCCGCACTCGATGCCTGCGAAATTCCCGCCTACTTCTCCACCAGTCCCCAAACCGTGCAGTACATCATGGCCGGCGGGCCCAAGGCTTTGGCCTCGCCAGTCGAGGTCAACGAAGATTCTGAGGAACTGGGCAAGCGCGACATCGCGCGCCGCCGCCCGAGCCGCAAGGATGTCGTGATCGGCCTGTCGGCGAGTGGCCGGACGCCGTATGTTGTCTCCGCCGTCGCTTATGCGCGCACGCTCGGCGCGAAAACGGCCTGCATCACCTGCAATCCCAACACGCCTCTGGCTCACGCTGCGGAAACCTGTATCGTGGCGGAGGTTGGCCCGGAGGTCATCTCCGGTTCGACGCGCCTGAAGGCGGCGACCGCGCAAAAGATGATCACCAACATGATCACCACCGGCGCCATGACGCGGCTGGGTTATGTGTACGAGAACCTCATGGTCAACGTGCACATGCACAACTCAAAGCTGATCGAGCGCGGCATCGGCATCCTGATGCGCGCCTGCGACGTCGGACGCGAGCAGGCGGTCGAGGTCATCAAGTCCGCGGGTCGCAGCGTGCCGGTCGCGCTGGTGATGCTCAAAGCGGGCGTCGACAAGCCGGAAGCGGTGCGGCGGTTAGCCCGCGCCGAGGGCAATGTCCGCCAGGCGATTGAAGACTCCGTCATGGATATCTGAGCGGGACATCCGAACCGCACACCTGACTTAAGTATTCCGCCCCCAACCAATCCGTGATAACTTGCTGTCGCGAGGGAATAGCACGATGCGCGGCGCCATTGTTGTTCTCGCTGTTTTTCTGCTTGGTATCAATGCGGCGATCACCCAGGACGATCAGGGGCCCACTGATCCGAAGGCACAAAAGACTTATCGCGAAGGGCTCGAATGGGCCCACAAAGGAATGCCCGGCGTGGCCGTGGATTCCTTTAAGAAGGCGAACAAGCAGGACGGCGGTCACTGCGAGCCATGCGCCAATAAGATTATCGAATACGGCCTTAAAACTGGCGACTTCAAGGCTGCCGATGCCGCCGCACAGCAACTGATCGTCGATGCGAAGACCCCACTGCAGGCTGCGGAAGGGCATCTGGAGCGGGGAACCGTCCAGTATCGCGAAGGCGTCGAAAAGAACAAGACCGACTGCTATGCCGAGGCTGATCGGGAATTCCAGGCGACTCTCGCCGCTTACCCCAGGACTCCCGTGGCCTGCTTCTACGATGGCGTAGCGCTGGCGCGGCTCAACCGCGACGATGCGGCCAAGGCCCAATTCGCGAAATACCTCGACATCGCTCCCAAAACCGATACGGAACGCGAGCGAGCCCAGCGCTATATCGAGAATCCTGAACTGGCCCGAGCCCGCTTGGCCCCCCCGTTTTCGATCACCACGCTCGACGGCCGTCAGGTTTCCCTCGACTCTCTCGCCGGCAAAGTCGTCCTCATCGACTTCTGGGCGACCTGGTGCGGTCCCTGCCGCGAGGCCCTCCCGCATCTTCGCGAAATCGCGCAGAAATTTTCCGGCGACCCCCTCGTGGTCATGAGCATCAGCCTCGATAAAGACGAGCCCGCCTGGAAACAATTCGTAGCTAAGAACAACATGACCTGGCTCCAATATCGCGATGGCGGCGGCGACATCGCAAAACTCTTCCGAGTCGAGTCCATTCCGCACACCTTCACCATCGATGCCGACGGCGTCCTGCAGGACGAGCACATAGGCGACGCCAGCGTCGAAGGCAAGCTGAAGAAGCTCTGCGCTCGCGCGCGACAGTTGCAGGAAGCTCCGCAGGTGGCTCTGAAACCCGGCCAGTAGCGAATCCCGCGGGAGGTCTCCGCCTCCTGCCTCCCAGCTCCCAGCTCCCGCACGACTATACTCAAGGCCAACGAGGATCCGCCGCATTGCTTGCCTCTCTGCGATTTATCTGGAATGCCACCAGCGGTCACCGCCTGCGGCCCTGGCGCAGCGAATTTCTCAAGTGGCGCATTGAAACCTACTCCGGCAAAAAAGCTGACGAGCTCAAGCCTCGCGACGTATTCGGCTTCGTCTGGCAGGAAAAGGGAAACCTGCTGCACTTTCTGCGCTGGACGGACCGAATGGAGTCATGGAAGAAAGCCAGCCATGGGCAGGGAACAGAATGATGGCGCACGGCCAGACGGACTCGAGCGGGCAGTCATCCATGAAAGCAGGCCCAAAAACCAGGCGTGAGTTCCTGAAGAATGCAGCAGCCGCCGCGGCAGCCAGCGGACTCGCAACCGCTCTCCCTCTCGGCTGTGGCGGACCGAAAACAGCTCCCGCAAATCCTGCGACTGCGCCCACGCTCTCTGCGGTCAACGGCCCGCGCTCGTTGCGCGCGCACGCGGCCCAGCACGGAATGCTCGTGGGCTGCGCCGTCGTCCCCGAAAAACTCGACGGCGAACCGGATTACGCGAGGACGGTGGCCGAGCAGGCTAGCATTCTGGTTCCTGAAAACGCTCTCAAGTGGGGACCGCTGCGCCCAACTCCCGACCAGTACGATTTTCGCAAAGCGGACGACGTAGTGGCATTCGCGCTTTCGCATAATCAGAAGGTGCGCGGGCACAATCTGTGCTGGCACGAAGCCCTTCCCTCGTGGTTCGCAGGCACGGTCACCAAAGACAACGCAGCCCAATTCCTCACCCAGCACATTCTCACCGTCGCCGGCCGCTATGCCGGCAAGCTGCATTCGTGGGACGTGGTCAACGAGGCGGTCGACATCAAGAGCGGCCGGCCGGACGGCCTGCGCGACTCACCGTGGCTGGAACTGGCCGGGCCAGGCTACATTGAGCTGGCATTCCGCACCGCGCGCCAGGCCGATGCAACCGCGCTGCTGACCTATAACGACTACGCAATCGAACTCGACACACCCGACCAGATCGACAAGCGTGGCCAGGTCATGATGCTGGTGCGTCGCCTGAAGGCGCGCGGCGTCCCCATCGATGCGGTCGGTGTGCAAAGCCACCTCGGCGCCGGTGACGCCCCGGGTGCCGGACTGATCCACTTCGTGCGCGAATTGCGCGCGATGGGCCTTCAGGTCTTTATCACCGAGCTCGACGTCAACGACCGCAAGCTGCCCGAGTCGGTCCCCGACCGCGACACCATCGTGGCAAAAACCTATCGCGACTACCTCACCATGATGCTGGCCGAGCCCAACGTCAACGTCGCTCTCACCTGGGGCATCACCGACCGCTACACCTGGCTCAACGGCAAGAAGAATGCGCGCCCCGACGGCAAGCCCGAGCGCCCGCTTCCGTTCGACTACGATTACAACCCCACGCCGGCTTTCTTCGCCGAACGCGACGCCATCGACAGCCGGAGAAGGGCAGCGCAGCCCGGCAGCGATCCCTATACGCCGTTCACTCCGGGGCAGAGCGGGCCGCGCGGCCGGTACGAGTAAGCCGGTTTACTGGCCGGCGATTCGAACAATGTCGGCTCGCTATGCGTGCTCCGCGGGCATCGGAAGCTGGAACCTTCCGTAACTTCGTACTGCCTGGTCCGTTCTGATGCAATCAACGTACGACGCGAAGCTTCACCCCATCACACCGGGTTCGGGCAGCGATTCCCCCTCGATATTATTCTGTTGTGCAACAATGTCGTGCGCTGTGCAGCAGCCCTTTTCGGAGCGGTAAGGACTTCGCCCGTCATGAGGAGTGAAGGACCACAGATGCGCAGTAATTACTGGACGCGGAAGGTCCACACACTCGAGCTATCCACCCACCTTAATATGACCTGGCCGCTCAATACTCCGCTTTTCAATCACGACCAGCGAGTCATAAAAATGCACTGCTCCAATCATCTGCTGGGTCGGCGTCCTGGGCTTCTTCTTGTGGTACCAGATGTGCATGTCATCGACCATCTCCTTAACGTATTCAATCGCTGTACCTCTTCGCCGATACCCCCCTTCATAAATCCCCGGGACATAAGAAGTATGTAAGTCTTCGATCACATACAACCCACCGACCCGCAACAAGGGGAAAAGAGTATCGAAACTAATGCGTTGATGATGCGCGATATGGGAACCATCGTCCAGAACGATATCCGGCGCACCAACTTCGTCGATGACGGCGCGGAGAAATTGTGGATCGGCCTGGGAACCAATCCGAACCTGATTGGGGAGTGTCACGCGACTCGCGCATTCCGGATTTATGTCGATTCCGCAAATGGTGGCATCCATACCGAAATACCTTCGCCACAGGTCCAGTGAGCCTCCTTCGAAAATGCCAATTTCAAGCATTTTCACAGAAGTGTTTCGATAAACGGCAAAATGGCGCTCGTAGATGTCGAGATAGTGAACCCACTTATGGACGACCCGGCCTTGTTGCGTAAAAAACATCCTTGCACAATCGCTGGAGGCTGCGGCCGACAAACGTGTCCGTTCGGTCTCATCATGCGTGAACGACTCGAAAGGCCTGGGCATGCCAAGCTCTCCCCGAAGCTTGCCGATTGCTCTGGCCGCTAAATCACGTAAAGCCACTCCTATTCCCCCCAGTTCACCGCTTATACGGGCGACGAAAGAAAGACTATAGCATGCGGAAGATGAGCGAAAAGCTCAGTGGCTCGGAGGATCCCCAGCGGCAAGTGGGGGCGTCGCCTCTCGCACAGTGGGCATCTCGCCCTCCCTCCATCCGTCTGTTGTAATAAACCTATGACGCTGAGCCGGGATCACGCTGTGCGCCTGCTGTTGTTCTTCTCCATTGCCGCGCCTCTTTGGGCTGCGCAGCAGCCCTTTCCCGGCTATCCATCTCACCCGGGAGGAACTCAGGCCCCGCCTGCAGGATCTGCTCCAGCAGCGCTTCCACCTTGTCGCCCACACCGAGACTCGCTTCAGCCGCGGATACGCTCTGGTCATCGCGAAGGGCGACCCGCACCTCACTCCCACCACGGGAGATCACTTCCCTGGCTTCCGCGTCCAGGTTGGCTCCGGCCAGATGCGTGGATTTAACTGGTCCATGATGCAGCTGGCCAAATACCTCACCCCCGCAGCCGGTTTCCCCGTCGTCGAACAGACCGGCATCGCCGGCAGCTACGATATCGCCTTCAGCTACGAGGTCAGGCCCGACTCCGACAGCAATCTCCCGTCACTCGGAGCAGCTCTCAAACAGGCCACTGGCCTGCTGCTCAAGCCGCAAAAGGTCCCCGTCGAAGCAGTCGTCATCGACTCCGTCGACAAGGTCCCCACAGCAAACTGAGCACTCGCTGCTCCGCTACCCTGTCGCGCCGTTGCTCTCTCGGGTTCGTTGCGCGTTGCGTCGTCGAGAGCCGCTCATGCCACTGCAATTCTTGGAATGCCCGCAGATCAAATGGAAGCCGGAACCTTCCGTAACATCGCCCAGTGCCGGCCCGCCTGATGGAACGCTGGTCCGTCTGATGTAATAAAGGTATGACGTCAAGTTCTACCCAACCACGCCGACGGGCGTGTTGGGGACCCCGGTGGGCAGCGGTACCTCTCTCGATATTCTTCTGCTTTGCGACGGCGTTGTGCGCGGCACAGCAGCCCTTTCCCGGCGAACCACCCACCCAACCTGCTCAGCAGCCGCAACAGCAGCAGCAGGCCGAGCCGTTTCCCGGAGAACCCCCCAGCCAGCCACAAAACCAGCCGCAGACCCAGCAGCCCAGACAAACCCAGCCCCAGGATTTCCCCCCCGATCCCAACCAGAACATGCCTACCTTTCGCGTCAGCACCAGCGTGGTCATCGTGCCAACGCTCGTCGAGAAGCCGAACGGCGAAGTCCTCTACGGCCTCAAGCCGCAGGATTTTTCTGTCTTCGATAACGGAGTCGAGCAGAAAGTTCACGTCGACGACGATCTCGACACCCAGCCGGTCTCGCTGGTCGTGTGCATCGAGCGTGGCCGCGATGCTCCGCTGGAATTCGACAAAATTGCCAAGCTCGGTCCGCTGCTCGAGCTTTTCACCCGCGACGGGCGGGGCGATGTTGCGCTGGTCGCCTTCGATTCGAAAGCGACGTGGGTCGAACCGTTCGGGCAGGACCTCGATTCGATCACGCGCGACCTGAAGCAGATGCCCGCCGGCGACGGAGGTGCGGCCATTCTCGATGCGGCCGGCTACTCGGTCAATCTGCTGGAGCAGCAGCCGCCCGATCATCGCCGCGTCCTGCTGCTCATCAGCGAATCGCGCGACCACGGCAGCCATCATTTCAATATTCCCCAGCTCGTCGAGCGCATCGGGACCAGCAATACGCTGGTGCTCAGCCTGGTCTTCTCGCCCTCGAAAGCGGAGATCATCGACTGGGGCCGCGGCAACACGAATGGCGGCAACGAACTCAACATCCTCGCTCCGCTGGTGATGACCGTGAACGCCATGCGACGCAACACGCCGAAAACATTGGCGGCGCTGAGCGGTGGCGAATACGATCCCTTCACCAAGGAAAAAGGTTTCGAGACGCGCGTCGCAGAGGTCGCCAGCCACGCCCGAAATCGCTACATCCTCAGCTTTCATCCGACCGATCTGACGCCGGGACTGCACGCCATCCAGGTAAAGCTCACGCAGGATTACGGCGCCCGCGTGGTGGCCCGCAACAGCTACTGGGCGATCCTGCGCGACGATGAGCACTCCGGTCCCGAATCTCTCCCATCCTCCGCGCATCCCAATCAGTAGCCGCAATTCCAGCACTCTCCAGGAGAAACCCATGGGCGAACACGTAACGCTGCACGCATCCGACGGTCATGAACTCGACGCCTACGTCGCGCGTCCTCGGGGCGAACCCATCGCCGGACTCGTTGTCATCCAGGAAGCCTTCGGTGTTAACAGCCACATCCGCTCCGTCACCGATGGCTGGGCACAGGATGGCTTCCTCGCCGTCGCACCGGCGTTGTTCGACCGCATCGAACGTGGCGTCGAGCTGAGCTACACCGGAGAAGACCTGCAGAAGGGAGTTGGCCTGATCCGGCAGGGCAACCCAGCCGACCGCGTTAAAGACGTAGCCGCGGCCATCGACTACGCCCGCCGCGAAACCGGCAAGAAAGTCGGCGTCATCGGCTACTGCCTCGGCGGATCGATGGCCTGGCTTGCAGCGACGCGGCTCGATCCCGCTGCAGCAGTGGGATACTACGGCGGCCAGATCACCCAATACGCCGCCGAAAAACCGAAGGCCCCCATCATGCTCCACTTCGGCCTCGACGACACCCACATCCCCAAAGCCGAAATCGATGCCAAAGTTGCCGCCGTCTACCCGGACATACCGATCTTTTGGTACGAGGGCGCCGGCCACGGCTTCAACTGCAACGACCGCGCCAGCTACAACCCCGAAGCCGCAAAGCTGGCCCGCGAACGCTCGCTCGAATTCCTGAAGAAGCATCTGACCGCATGATGAAAACCGCCGAAACGCCGCCTTTCTGAGCATACCCTCCGAAATCATGCCCCCCGAATAACATGGCTTCCGACCCAACACAACCAACCCGGCCAAACGAATCCCAGGCAGACGCGGCCAAAGGCGACTTCTCCCACGCATGGCGCGCTCTTCGCCACCGCAACTTCCGTCTCTTCTTCGGCGGCCAAACCATATCCCTCGTCGGCACGTGGATGACGCGCATCGCCACAGCCTGGCTGGTCTACCGGCTG
This sequence comes from Acidobacterium sp., assembly GCA_003167515.1. Classification (GTDB taxonomy): domain Bacteria; phylum Acidobacteriota; class Terriglobia; order Terriglobales; family Acidobacteriaceae; genus Palsa-343. Next base: position 14,804 of record PMSS01000434.1, read on the forward strand.
ACGAAATCCGCGCTGCTGCTGGGCACAGTGAGTTTCGCCGGCCAGATTCCGACGTTTCTTCTGGCGCCGTTTGCAGGCGTGCTCATCGACCGCGCCGACCGCCGCCAGGTGCTGGTGTGGACGCAAACCCTCTCGATGATCCAGTCGCTGCTGCTGGCCTGGCTCACGCTCTCCCATCGCATCAACATCGCCGAAATTCTGGTGCTGAGCTCGTTTCAGGGGGTCATCAACGCCGTCGATATGCCGGCGCGCCAGTCCTTCATGGTCCAGATGGTCGCGCCCCAGCGAGCGGGCTCGCCGGGAGCCCCGAATCAGGATCGCAGCGACCTCTCGAACGCCATAGCCATCAATTCCTCCATGGTCAACGTGGCCCGGCTCGTTGGCCCGTCCTTGGCCGGCATGGTCATCGCCGTCAGCAGCGAAGGCTGGTGCTTTCTGGTCGACGGTATCAGCTATATCGCCGTGATTGTCTCGCTGCTCATGATGCACCTGAACGTTGCGGCCCTGCGCCGCGCCACCACGTCGATGTTCGAACAGATGCGTGAGGGATGGGACTACGTCTCGGCCTTCACTCCCATCCGCACCATCCTGACCCTCTTCGCCCTCATCAGCCTCATGGGCATGCCGTACATGGTGCTCATGCCGGTCTTCGCCGGCAATGTCCTGCATGGCGGCCCGCATACCCTCGGCTTTCTGATGGGCGCAGCCGGCGCGGGCGCACTCATCTCCGCATTTTCTCTGGTGCTGCGGCGCTCCGTGCGCGGCCTCACTAAGATGATTCCTATAGCGGCCATGGTGTTCGGCGGGGGCCTGGTGCTGTTTGGGTTTTCGCGATGGTTGTGGCTCTCGCTCATCCTGATGCTCTTTACCGGATGGGGCATGCTGCAGGGCCTGACCGCGAGCAACACCATCATCCAGACCCTGGTGCCGGAAGACAAACGCGGCCGTGTGATGAGCTACTACACTGCGGCGTTTATGGGGATGGCGCCCTTCGGAAGCCTGCTCGCCGGATCGCTCGCACACTGGATCGGCGCGCCGCGCACCGTGATGTTCACAGGATCGTGCTGCATCGCGGGAGGCATGTGGTTCTGGACCCGGCTGCCCGCCATTCGCCGGGAAATGCGGCCCATCTACGAGCAGCTCGGCATCATCCCGCCACTGGCCCAACCGATTGAAGAACCCGCCGCCAACTAGCAGGCGCGCTTTTCCGGGCAAAAAAATCCCCGAGCGCTTCGGGAGCGCTCGGGGATTACAGGAGGTAATCTTGAAATCAAGAACAGAATAGGATTTTCGCGACCCCTTGTCTTCGGGACAATGATGGCTTTATTTCTGCAACTTTGGTTGGAGGGGTTTGCCCCCCCAAGTATTTGAACGAGAGAGGTTTACAGCGCATTTTGAGTAAAACCGAGCCGGGTGCCCCACATCTCGATTTCGAGATGTGGGAATCGCGCGAAGCGCGAACCTAATTCGCGCAGCCTACCGCCGTTTCCCGACGATCTTCGCCACGTCCCCGTTGCCGATCTGCTGCTGCGGCGTCAGCAGCACCCGCCGCAGTGAGCGAATCAGCTCTGGCCCCGCCTCCTCGAGTTCCCGCAAATGCCACGCGGCCAGAGAGCCAAGCAGCTTCTCCCCCTGAGGCGTCATTCTGAGCAGAATGCGCCGGTGGTCGGTCGGGTCAGGACAGCGCCGCAGCAGCCCCTGCTCGATCGTGCGGTCAACCAGCTCTACCGCGCTGTTGTGCTTCAGCAGCATGCGAGCCGCGACATTCGCAATCGTGGGGTCAAGCTCCTCGGGCATGCCCCATATGCACTGCAGCAGCTGGTATTGCTGCGCGCGTATCCCCGCGAAATCCGCCGCCAGGCTCGAAAAATGCAGAAACTTTCTCAGCTGAAAACGGAATTCCGCCAGACGCCGCATCTGCGCCCGTGTAAGCGGGGCCGGTTCTTTGACTGCCGCATGCTTTTGTCCGTTACGGACGAGGGAAGGGGCTCCGTGGACTTCCGAAAGGTTCATACAAAAATCGTAGCACGATATATCGTGCCGCGACCTACAGCGCCTGCTGCGACCTACAGCGCCTGTCCGCTCTCCTGCGGCGCGCCGGGATCGGCCAGTACCGCGCGCGCGTCCTCTTCGTCGTCCGAGCTCACCTGCAGTTGCAAAGGCCCCAGCCCCGGCTCCATGATCCGCGCATTTTCGCCTGAGAGAAACACCTCGATCCCGGCCGATTCCAGGCGCAGCTTCGCCATTTCGGCTTCCATGGGCTCGGTAAAATTGGCAATCGTAACAACATTGGCCATACAATCTCCTTGAAGCTCCGTTTATTGCCGTCCTTTTTTGCTCATCTTATATAGGAAAACTGAGCAAGTACTCTCACTTCCGGAGCTTACTCTATTGAGATGCCTCGCCGCACTGGCCCTCGTCTGCCTGACCCTCGTCTGCCTGCCCACCGCTCTGCGCGCTCAGGCGCCGGAGCCCCTCCCCGAGCCCCTTTTCGACGCGGCTTATTGCCTCGCCAACTCCGGCCACGACTGGCTCGGCCTCGCGCATGACGCGTCGCAGCTCGACTTGGGTTACGTCATCGAACCCTCCCCGTATCGCGGAGAAGAGCAGCTCTACCTCGTGGAATACACCAACGAAGCCCATTCTCGGGGATCGGTTTTCGTTTTCCTTGCGCTTGGTAAGGAATCTCATCGCGCCCTGCGTCTCGAGTACAAGGCTGCATTTCGCCGGTCCATCGACGGTTCCCGGCGGCTCGAGCTGGTCGACCCTCCCCTCGGAGGTATCTGGACTCAGGAGCAGCTTCTCTCGGCAATCCGCAAGGTTGGTTTCGAGACCCACACCCTCTCCGTAGCCGACCTCCTCCTCCCTCCTCCCAATCCCGCTCAGTGTGATGCGGCGGCGGGCATCGAATAGCCCTCGCGCCCTCACTCCATCTGTGCGAGACAGCGCGCAAGATAGAATGAAGGGTTCTCCGAGGAGTTCCCCATTGATCCCCCGTTATACCCGCGTGCCCATGGGCCGCATCTGGAGTGACGAAGCCAAATTCCGCGCCTGGCTCGAAGTCGAGATCGTCTCGAGCGAGGTGCTCGCCGAAGACGGCATCGTTCCCGTAGAAGCGGCGCGGGCCATTCGCGAGCACGGCGACTTCGACCTCGACCGCATCCGCGAGATTGAAGCCGAAGTCAAGCATGACGTCATCGCCTTCACCACCG
>PMSS01000235.1 GCA_003167515.1 Acidobacterium sp.
GTCGGATCGAGCGCCAGATGCCGCGGTATCTTCCCGCCGCACGAACTGCGAGCCAGCATCGTCAGCTTTCCTTCCTTAGGATCGGCCGAGAAACTCACCAGGCAATCGTAGTCGCGATTCGCCGCATAGGCGAACCGCCCGTTGCGCGTTATCACGATGTCGCCGCCGCGTGTGATTCCCTTGTAATCATCCGGAATCAGGCCGATCTTCTGCACCGATTTGAGCGTGCCCTTCTCCGCATCCCAGTGCAGCACCTCGACCTGCGAAACCAGCTCGTGCACGCAGTACGCGAACCGCCCATTCGGATGGAACTGCAGTGCTCGAGGCCCCGAACCCGGCGCAGCATTCCATTGCGCCGGCTCGTTGGCGGTCAGCTTAGCGTTTGCGTCGTTCAGACGATAGATGTGAATGCAGTCCAGCCCCAGATCGTTCACCAGCAAAAAACGATCGTCCGGTGACACCGTCACCCGGTGTGCGTGCGGCGCTTCCTGCCGCTCGGCGTTCGGTCCATGCCCGTGGTACTGGAAATGCGACACTGCGTCGCTGATCTGGCCGTCTTCGTTCAGCACAAAGGAACTCGCGCTCCCCCCGCTGTAATTAGCGCAAAAGGCGGCTCGCCCCAGGTGATCCACCGCGACATGACAAGTACCGGGCCCCAGCGACAGCACCTCGTTGATCGCCTTCAGCCTGGCGCCGCCATGATCAATCGCAAACGCACTCACCGCCCCGCTGGCCCGCGCCTCGAAACTGGATATCTCGTTGGCCGCATACAGGTACTTCGCATTCGAATCGACCGCCAGAAATGTGGGATTGTCACTCTCCGCAGCCAATCCGGCGGACTCCAAGTCACCCGTCAGCGGGTCCCAGTGATATGCGTAGATTCCCTTGCTGCCCGACCCTGTTTGCGTCCCTACAAACAGCAGCCGCCGCTTGGCTTCCTGGCCTGCATGGGACCACATCTCCTGAGCCGCCGCAGGAGCAGCCGCCGCGAAGCGCATAAATTCCCGCCTGTTCAGTCCTGTCATGGCCCCCGTCACACACCCGCCTGCTGCGCCAGCCTCGCCTTCACCAGCTCGCTTAGCTGCCGCCCGTCCGCGCGAACCCCCGCCTCCTGAATCCGTGCCTGCACCGCCTTCATCGCCGGACCCATGTCTCTGGGCCCCAGGTTCGACCCCGCCAAAGCCTCCTCAACGAACTTCTTAAGCTCCTCTTCGCCCGCCGTCTTCGGCAGATAGCTCTCGATGATCACAATCTCGCGCGCTTCCTTCGCCGCCAGCTCCGGCCGATTCCCCTTCGTGAACTGCTCGATCGAATCGTGCCGCTGCTTGATCATAGTATTGAAAACCAGCTGCGCCTCGGCATCCGTCAGCGCAGATCGCTTCTCGATCTCCCGGTTCTTCAGCGCCGCCTTGGCCATGCGCAAAGTGCCCGTACGCTCCGCATCGTGCGCCTTCATCGCCGCAACCATATCGTGATCGATTTGTTTCACCAGCTCCATCTTTGCGCCTCTCTCGTGTTATTCAAACCCCCTCATTATAGGTAGAAGACCGAATGTTCACCCGTTCTAAAATGGTGTACGAGGTTTCCTTTCATCATGATTCGCAAGACGCGACTCTTTACCCCCGGCCCTACCCCCCTGCTCCCCGCGGCGCAGTTTGCCATGGCTGCTGCGGACATTCACCATCGCACCCCCGAATTTCGCGCCCTCTACGAGCGCGTCCTCGGCCAGTTGAAAATCTTCGTCGGCACCAGGAATGACGTTCTGCTCCTCGCCTCCTCCGGTACCGGCGCCATGGAGGCCTCGGTCTCCAATCTCACCTCACCCGGGGACCGCGTCCTCGTCCTTTCCGCCGGCAAATTCGGCGAGCGCTGGGAATCTCTGGCCAAAGCCTTCGGCTGCCAGGTCGATCTCGTCAGCGCCCCCTATGGCGACACGCTTTCTCTCGATGAGGTGAAGAAAGCTCTGCGCCCGGACACTCGCGCTGTTTTTGTCCAGGCCACCGAATCCTCAACCGGCGTCCGTCACGACGTGAAAGCAATCGGCGCGCTCCTCAGAGACTCCGGCAGCGAAGCCCTCCTCATCGTCGACGCCATAACCGGCCTCGGCACCACCCACCTTGACGTAGATGCATGGGGCATTGACGTCATCATTGGCGGCTCCCAAAAGGCCGTCATGATCCCCCCCGGCCTCGCGTATCTCAGCCTCAGCGATCGTGCCTGGAAGGCCGCCGAAACCTCGAAGAACCCACGCTACTATTTCGATCTTCGCAAGGAGCGCAAAAACGCGCAGAAGGGCGAGTCTTCTTACACGCCGGCCGTCGCTCTCATCGCCGCGCTCGGCGCTGCTCTGGACTACATCGCTGGCCAGGGCGGAGGCGATCTGGCCGCCGGCCGCGATGCGCTCATCGACAACGCGGAGACCTGCGCCGCCATGACCCGCGCCGCCGTCAAAGCGCTCGGCCTCTCGCTGTTTGCTCCCGCTGCGCCCTCGGCTGCGGCCACCTCGGTTCTGCCGCCGGAGGGCGTCGATTCCGGAGTCATCGTCAAAGAGCTGAAGCGCCGTTTCGCCGCCATCATCACCAACGGCCAGGGAGAGATGAAGGGAAAAATCTTCCGCATCGCCCACATCGGCCTCTTCGATTACATGGACACCATCGCCATCATCGCCGCGCTCGAACAGGTTGCTGCCACATCGCTCAACTTGCCTGGATTTGCCTTCGGCAAGGCCCTCGCCGCAGCCCAACAGGTCTACGCTGAACAATCCGGGCAAACCGCAAACGTTAAAGTCGCGCCGGAAATGGTTCCTGCCTGAGCGTCCCAACGCTGCATGAGCGGTGCAGCCATAACGAAAGGGGAAAATGAAAGTAGTCCTTGCGGAAAAAGTCTCTCCGGCGACCCTGGCCGTCTTCCAGGCTGAAGCCGGATGGCAAGTCCTCACGCACGATCAGGTGAAGAACCTTCCCGAAGCAGTCGCGGACGCCGACGCCCTGGTCGTGCGCTCGGCCGTGCAGGTTGACGACGCTCTGATGGCCGCTGCCCCCAACCTCCGTGTCATCGGCCGTGCCGGCGTCGGTGTCGACAACATCGATGCCGAAGCTGCCACCCGCCGCGGCATCGTCGTCATGAACACCCCCGGCGCCAATGCCATCGCCGTCGCCGAGCTGGCCCTCGGCCTGATGATCGCTCTCGCCCGCCAGATTCCCCGCGCCGACTCCACGATGCACGCCGGCAAATGGGAGAAAAAATCCCTCCAGGGCTCCGAGCTACGCGGAAAAAAACTCGGCATCCTCGGCCTCGGCCGCATCGGCCTTGAAGTCGCCCGCCGCGCCCGCAACTTCGGCATGGAGCTCTTCGGCCACGACCCCTTCGTCTCCGCCTCCATCGCCCGCGAAAACGCCATCCGCCTCGTCTCCGCCGAAGAACTCTTCGCCCTCTCCGATTACCTCACCCTTCACGTCGGCCTCACGCCCCAGACCGAAGGCATCATCAACGCCGCGTCGCTCGCAACCATGAAGAAAGGCGTCCGCATCGTCAATTGCGCACGCGGTGAGCTGGTCGTCGAGGCCGATCTCGCCGAGGCGCTCAAAAACGGCCACGTCGCCGGAGCAGCCCTAGACGTCTTCCATGAAGAGCCGCCCAAAAATTCCCCCTTCGCCGCTCTCGACAACGTCATCCTCACCCCCCACATCGCCGGTTCCACCGCTGAAGCCCAGGAAGCTGTCGGTATCCAGATCGCGCTGCAGGTTCGCGAGTACCTCAAATCCGGTGTGGCGCAGAACGCCGTGAACCTCCCGTCACTCAGTCACGAGGAATATGAGGAACTAGCCCCCTGGATGACCCTCGCCGAGCGCCTCGGCACCTTCCTCGCGCAGGTCCCCCGCGGCTCGATCGACAGCATCCAGATCACGTATCACGGCAGGCTCGCCGAAACCAAAACCGAGCTCATCCGCAACTGCGCCATCGCGGGCGTGCTCGGTCACCTTGAACAGGTCAACCGCATCAACGCCGCCTCCGTCGCAGCCGAGCGCGGCATTCGCCTGCATGAAGAGAAAAAAGAAGCCCCCTTCGCCGCAGCCGGCAGCCTTCTCCAGTTGTCGCTCCACACCAGCGAAACCAGCATCTCCGCCTCGGGCGCCATCCTCCACGGCGACTCGCCCCGCCTGCTGCACCTCGATGGCATCGACATCGAAGCCCCGCTCCAGGGCACGCTGCTCACCATTCGAAACCGCGACGTCCCCGGCGTCATCGGCCGCGTCGGCACCATCCTCGGCGAACACAACATCAACATCGCCAACTTCGCCCTCGGCCGCTCCGATGGCCGTGACGCCGCTCCCGCAAGCGCCATCGCTGTGGTCCAGATCGACGGCGAAGTCACCGATGCCGTCCTCCGCGAACTCCGCGCCGTTCCCGCCATCACCGGCGTCCGGCTCGTCACGCTGTAGGAAATTTATAGGTGCCCTGCGCGGACGGTGACCCTCCGTCCTCTGTCCTCCCTGTGTCCTCAATCGTGGATGAACCATTAAAATAAGAAGAGCATCGAAAGCCCCAGAGGAACAAGTGCCCCTTTACGAATATCGCTGCAAAAATTGTGGTCATCAGTTCGAGAAAATCCAGAGCTTCAGCGCTCCGGACGAAAAGGAATGCCCCGTCTGCCACGGCCCGCTGGAGCGCCTCATCTCCGCCTCTGCCGCCCACTTCAAAGGCTCCGGCTGGTACGCCACCGACTACGCCTCGAAATCCAGGCGGTCCGAGATGAAGGCCTCCGCCGACGGCGATGGCAAAGCGTCCGAAACGAAGTCCTCCGATACGAAATCCGCCGACAAACCAGCAACCAGCTCGTCCGACTCCGGCAGTTCCTCGTCGAGCTCCACCTCATCGACAACAAAGAGTGAATAGAACACCGAACCGGCTAACAGCTAATAGCTAAAGGCTAAGAGCCAGGAGCTAAGAGCTGACCTCGACCTGCCCCTGTAACTCCGTCGCCAGCTGCTCCCACTCGCTGTTCAACGATGCCTGCAGCTCACGCAACGCGCTCAGTTCTGCGGACAGCCGTTGCGTCTCGTCCTGGCTGACGTAGACCGACAGCGCCTGCTCCGTCTCCGCCAGCGAACTCTCCACGCGCGGAATCTCCGCCTCCACCACCGCCAGACGCTCCTGCATCTGCCGCAGCTTGATCGGATTCACCCGCCGGGTCCTCTCGCCATTCGCCGGCTCCGCAGCAGCGACGACGGGCGCCTCAATCACCGGCTCCGCTCGAGCGGTCGCAGCGGCAATTGCCTGCGCCCCGCCTTCCTTCCGCCACACAAAATCCTCGTAATTGCCCGGATAGACATGAACTTGCGACCCTCGCGATTGATCCTCGAGGTTCCGCTCCACCTCGAACACCTTCTGCCCCAGCCCATCGATAAAGTAGCGGTCGTGCGACACAAAGATCACAGTGCCTGAAAACTTCGCGATCGCCTCCAGCAGCACATCCTTCGCGCGCAGATCCAGGTGATTCGTCGGCTCGTCCAGCAGCAGGAAATTCGCCGGACTCACCAGAATCCGCGCCAGCGCATACCGATTGCGCTCTCCTCCCGACAGCACCCCCAGCGTCTTGAACACGTCATCGCCGGAAAAAAGAAAGCACCCGAGCAAACTCCGCAGGTCCTTCTCCGCTACTCTAGGCGCCGTTCTGCCAATATCCTCCAGCATCCGCGCCGCCGGATCGAGCACCTCGTACTGATCCTGTGCGAAATACTCCGCGACCACATTGTGCCCCAGCTTCAGCGTGCCCCTGGTCGGCGTCTCCTGCCCCGAGAGCAAACGGATCAGCGTCGATTTCCCCGCCCCATTCACACCCACCAGCGCAATCCGGTCCCCGCGCTCAATCGTGAAACTCACATTCTCAAGAACGCGTTTCCCCCCATACTGCATCGAGAGTCCCGCAACCTCAACCACCGTCCTGCCCGAAGGCGGAGGCTGCGGAAATGAAAAGTGCGGTACCGGCTCTTCCAGAGGAATCTCGATCCGCTCGATCTTCTCCAGCTCCTTAATTCGGCTCTGTACCTGCTTCGCCTTCGTCGCCTGATACCGGAACCGGTTGATGAAGACTTCCAGATGCTCGATGCGCTCGCGCTGGTTCTTGTACGCCGCCTCCAGCTGCGCCCGCCGCTCCGCCTTCTGCGTCAGGTACTTCTCATAATTGCCGTGATAAAAATGCAGCCCCTTGTTCCAGATTTCGATGATCTTGTTGACCGTCACGTCCAGAAAATACCGGTCGTGCGAGATCAGAATGTATCCGTTCGGCCACGTGCTCAGATAGTTCTCGAGCCAGTTCCTCGTCTCCAGATCGAGATGGTTCGTCGGCTCGTCCAACAGCAACAAGTCGGGCTTTTCCAGCAGCAGCTTCGCCAGCGCGATCCGCATCTGCCAGCCGCCGGAAAACTCCTCCGTCCGCCGCGTCCAGTCTTCCTTCGCGAATCCCAAGCCGGTCAGCACGGTGCCCACCTGCGCATCCAGCGCGTAAACATCGTGATGCCGCAGCCGCCCCTCCACATGCGAGTAGCGATCCGCCGCTGCCTCGTACTCCTTGCTCGCAGGATCCAGTTCCGCCAGCGCATGCGCCAGCTGCTCAAATTCCTGCTCCATCGCCCGCAACTCGTCAAAAACCGTCAGGCACTCCTCAAAAACCGTCCTTCCGGAAAGCGCCAAGCCATCCTGCGGCAGATAGCCCATCGTCATGCCCTTCATCCGCTGCACGCTGCCGTAGTCGAGCCCATCGAGGCCGCCCAGCACCTTCATCAGCGTCGACTTGCCGGCGCCATTCGCCCCCACCAGCGCAGTCCGCTCCGTGGGAGTAATCAGCCAGTCCGCGTTTTCAAAAAGGAGTCGCGGTCCGAATCGTTTCCCCGCGCCGGAAAGCTGCAGCATACTCCCATTTTATCGAAACAAAATCCGGGGGTGCCCCCTCCTGGTCACGCTCGCTTTGGCGTGAGCAGGCCGGGGTCCCCACGACGCCCGATGTTGGCGTTGCGGGGCGGAGCATGGGCATCGCGCAAAGCGCGATCATTTCCGCACCGCCCCGTGCAAACGTTATCAATCGCGCCCCTCGACCTTTAGTCATACTCCCGGAGAAAATCGATTTTGCCGTTGCTCTTTCTATGGCTTACGACTACATTGGATCGTCGGCGACCTATCGGTGTGTTCGCCGCAAATATTAATCTTCCCAGCTGTGTTTGTTCGTTTTTTATGCCAAGGCCAGCACTCGTTACCGCACTCCGCCCGCAAAACTTCCGCCGTTATTTCTTCTTTTTGAAGCCACTGCTATCTCGGCCGGACCAATCAATTCCGGACCAATTAATTTGCCTCGGAAACTATTCCGCCTTCCTGCCCCTGCAACCCTCCTCCACTACAAATAGGAATGATCCGCAATGAAAACGAAAGCTGCAGTCGCCACGCCCGCGCGCAAATCCGCGCCGCCCGCCTACAAGAATCCCTCTCTGCCCTCCGCCCGCCGCGTCAGAGATCTCCTCTCCCGCATGACCCTCGAAGAGAAGGCCGCGCAGATGCTCTGCGTCTGGCAGGAGAAAGCCCAGAAACTCGTCGACGAAAAAGGGGACTTCGATTTGGCGAAAGCCAAAAAAACCTTCCGCGATCGCCGCGGACTCGGCCAGGTCGGCCGTCCCAGCGACGCAGGCGGCGGCAAAAAAGCTCGCGCCATGGCCGAGCTCACCAACGCCATCCAGAAGTTCTTCCTCGAAAACAGCCGCCTCGGCATCCCCGTCATGTTCCACGAAGAATGCCTCCACGGCCACGCTGCGCCTGACGGCACCAGCTTCCCGCAGCCCATCGCCCTCGGCGCTACCTTCAATCCCGATCTCGTTGAGTGCCTTTTCACCATGACCGCCCTCGAAGCCCGTCTCCGCGGTGCGCATCACGCCCTCACTCCTGTCGTCGACGTCGCCCGCGAGCCACGCTGGGGCCGTGTCGAAGAAACCTACGGCGAAGACCCGTACCTCGTCTCGCGCCTCGGTGTCGCCGCCGTTCGCGGATTCCAGGGCGACCGAAATTTCCGCGACAAGCGCCACATTCTCGCCACCCTCAAACACTTCGTCGGCCACGGCCAGCCCGAATCCGGCATGAACTGCGCCCCCGCCAACGTTTCCGAACGCGTCCTCCGCGAAACCTTCCTCTACACCTTCAAGGAAGCCCTCCGCGAAGCCGGCGCCGTCACCATCATGGCCTCCTACAACGAAATCGACGGCGTCCCCTCCCACGCGAACAAGTGGCTCCTCCGTGATGTCCTCCGCAAGGAGATGGCCTTCAAGGGCTTCATCGTCTCCGACTACTACGCCATCTGGGAACTGGGCTACCGCCCCGACACCCACGGCCACTTCGTCGCTAAGGACAAGAAGGAATCCTGCAAGCTCGCCGTCGAAGCCGGCGTCAACATCGAACTCCCCGATCCCGATTGCTACCTCTCCCTCGTCGAGCTCGTGAAGAAGGGCGTCCTCAAAGAATCGCAACTCGACGAGCTCGTCGCCCCGATGCTCTTCTGGAAATTTGAAATGGGCCTCTTCGACGATCCCTACGTCGATCCCGAAGAAGCGGATCGTGTCGTCGGCTGCGAGGAACATTGTGACCTGGCCCTCGTCGCCGCCCAGGAATCCATCACCCTCCTCAAAAACGACAACAACGTCGCCCCCCTCGACCTCAGCAAAATCAAAACCATCGCTGTCATCGGCCCCAACGCCAACCGCACGCTCCTCGGCGGATACTCGGGCGTCCCCAAACACGAAGTCACCGTCCTCGAAGGCATCAAGGCCAAAGTCGGCAAACAAGCCAAAGTGCTCTACAGCGAAGGCTGCAAGATCACCATCGGCGGCTCGTGGAACGAGGACAAAGTCGTCCCCAGCGATCCGGAAGAAGACCGCAAACAAATCGCCGAAGCCATCCGGGTCGCGAAGCAGGCCGACGTTATCGTCCTCGCCATCGGCGGCAACGAGCAGACCTCCCGCGAAGCCTGGAACCTCCAGCACATGGGCGACCGCACCGGCCTCGATCTCATCGGCCGTCAGGACGCGCTCGTCGAAGCCATGGCCAAGCTGGGCAAGCCCATCATCGCCTTCCTCTTCAACGGCCGCCCGCTCTCCATCAACCACCTCATCGCGCACGTGCCCGTGATCTACGAGTGCTGGTACCTCGGCCAGGAAACCGGCCACGCCGTCGCCAGCGTTCTCTTCGGCGACTTCAACCCAAGCGGCAAGCTCCCCATCAGCTTTCCACGTTCCGCCGGCCATCTTCCCGTCTTCTATAACTACAAACCCTCGGCGCGCCGCGGCTATCTCTTCGACGACGTCTCGCCGCTCTTCGCCTTCGGCTTCGGACTCAGTTACACCACCTTCGAAATCAAGAACCCGCGCCTGACCAAAAAGAAGATCGCCACGAAGGGCTCAACCCAGGTCCAGGTCGACGTCACCAACACCGGCAAGCGCGAAGGCACCGAGGTCCTCCAGCTCTACATCCGCGACCTCGTCAGCTCCGTCACGCGCCCCATCAAGGAGCTGAAAGGCTTCAAAAAAGTCCGCCTCCAGCCCGGCGAAACCACCACCGTCACCCTCGACATCACGCCCGATGCGCTCTCCTTCTACGACGTCAATATGAAGTACACCGTCGAGCCCGGCGACTTCGCCATCATGATCGGCAACTCCTCGCGCGACGCCGACCTTCACAAGCTCACTCTGCAAGTCACGCAATAAACGGAATTAAATCCCGTCGGCGCATTGCTAATTGCTTTTGTTCGGGGAATTTCGAAGAAAGACGACCGCATGAAGCTTCTGAGGATGTTCAAGAACCTGATTACGAAGATTCCGGGTTCTGAGACTAAAGAAATGCGGTCGATGGTTATCATGCAGCGGAAGGCGCACCGACTGAGTAAAGAGGAGCTACAAGCTGCAGGAGAGCGCGGGTGGGGCAAAAGATTCGACGGAGAGGAAGACCCGATGTATTTCGTTTCAGCCGATCACCCAGCCCTGACCGTTGTGAAGGCCGGCCGCCATACTGTCCGAGTGACGTGCGTTCCGACACGATACGCGGAGGATGATGAATACGCCCTTTCGCAATTGCCACAGCCAGAGCAGAAGAAGGCTTGGAATGACCATCATGCATGCGCTTTTCTCGATTTCTTTAACGATCTTTCGGGCGAGTCGAGGATTCCCGATGCGGAGGCCTATGCTTCACTGGCGAAATTAGCTCTTGAACTCGGCGACCCGAACTGCAGCGCAATTTTCGTGCCGATCAAAAACATGATGTTCCCGAATGATGGTACGGCGGAGCAAGGTCTGCGCTTGCTCATAAAGAAGGAGCTACCGCTGAAGCGATGAAAACGAACCACGCTTTTGTAACAGGGCACGACTTTACAGCTTGCGAAAAAAATCGGTCCGCATCAAGGTGCCGCGAAAACGGCACGACGGTAAAAGCACCGGCCTTTAGGCCGGTGAAAAAGACGTTCTGTAAAGGGGCCTTTAGGCCCGGCAAGTTTGAAGGGCACGACTTGAGTCGTGCCGTACGGGCCAAAAAATCGAAAGGGCTTTAGCCCTGAGCACCAAAGAAGCAGGTCAGTCATGATCCAGAAACTTACCTTCGCAGAAAAGTTCGGCTACGGCCTCGGCGACATGGCTGCCAACTTTATCTTCCAGGCGATGCTCGCCCTGCAGCTCAGCTTCTACGTCGACACTTTCGGCCTCACCGCCGCTCAGGCCGGAACCCTCTTCCTCGTCGTCGGTCTCATCGCCGCCGCGTTCAACCCCATCATGGGCCTCATCGCCGATCGCACCAACACTAAGTGGGGCAAGTTCCGCCCGTGGCTGCTCTGGACCGCGCTCCCCTTCGGCATCATCGGCGTTCTCACCTTCACCACGCCCAACATCAGCCCCGCCGCGAAAGTCATCTACGCGTGGACCACGTACCTCCTGCTGCGCCTCATCTACGCCGTTAACAACGTCCCGTATGCGTCCATGACGGGGGTCCTCACCGGCGATCCTGACGAGCGCACCAGCATCGCCTCCTACCGCCAGATCTTCGCCAACTCCGCCGGCTTCATCGTGCAGAGCCTCGCCATTCCCATGGTCGTGTTCTTCGGCCGCGGCAACGACGCGCGCGGCTACCAGATCACCATGGGCCTGCTCTCCGTCCTCAGCGTTCTCTTCTTCATCATCGC
>PMSS01000064.1 GCA_003167515.1 Acidobacterium sp.
CAGATCCGCGTGCCCGTCAGGTCGTATCCATCGAGATTCTTCGGCACCTCAACCCACTGCCGGAACCACAACGCCTGTTCCGGATACGTCGAGTCTGGTTTCGCCACCGGCCATGACGAGTCATCGACGTTGGGATCCTCGGCATGCGCCAGATCGCCCACATGGTAATGCCACACGCCCGGTGGCAGATGACTCAGGTTCTCGAGACGCGCGATCACCTTGCGCTGCGCGTCCGGCAGCTGCTTCTCGATGTTCAGGCTTTGTTGAATAAACTGCCCGTGCGCTACACCGCAGAAAACCAATGCTGCTGCCGAGATTCGTAACCAATGCCTCAACACAATCGATCCTCTAGCCACCCATTCGCCCAATCCAACAACCCAGCCGTTGAGGATACCACTTTGCAGGTCGCGCCACTTTTACTGCACCTTCACCGTCGCACTCAGCGGCAGATTCGCCGACGAATCCCCCACCATCAGGCCAACCGGCTCGGTCTCCACACGGAAGCTGCCCGCCTTCGCATCCCAATACGCCAGCCGAGAAGCCGGGAGCGGAATCTCCACCGTCTTTGTCTGCCCCGCCTCCACCGTCACCCGCTCAAATCCCTCCAGCTCCTCCCGAGGCCGCTCCACCTTCGAGTGCAGGTGCTTCACATACAGCTGCACCACCGCATCGCCCGTCCTGCCGCCCGTATTTGTCACATCGACAGATACAGTTACCGTCCCGTCCTTCGGCAGCTGCTCCGAACTGGTCTTCAGCTTCGCAAACTTGAAAGTCGTATAGCTCAGCCCAAACCCAAANNGTGGTGTAGGAGAGGCCGAAGCCGAACGCAAAGAGCGGCTTGCTTGCAAAGTACTCGTAGGTCCGGCCGTGCCGGACGTCGTAATCCATCATCGGCGGCAGCTGATCCAGCGATTTCGGCCACGTCTCCACCAGATGGCCGCCGGGGTTGTATTCGCCAAACAGCACTTTCGCCAGGGCTGTCCCCTCATCCTGCGAAGCATGCGTCATATGCAGAATCGCCGGCACATTCTCCTGGCTCCAGTTGATTGCAAACGGAAAACTCGAAACCAGAATCACCACCGTCTTCGGATTCTCAATGAAGACCTGCTTAACGATCTGTTCCTGCCCGAGGGTAATGCTTTCGCGGTCACGGCCTTCGCGGCCATCGCCGGGCGAGGCGCACGGCAGGGTGTAACCACCGCCTTCATAGCTGCTGTACCATTCGTGCGCCTCATCCCCGCACGTCGGATCATTCCCCACCACAACCACCGCCACATCGGATTCACTGGCAGCTTTCAGGGCATCGCCCTCCCCATCCGGTGCGTCATACGCCGCGTAATTCACCTTCACGTTCGGGCCCAGCTCATCTTTGATCCCCTGCAAGGGCGTCACCTTATAAGGAGGCGCGCCTCCGTACCAATCCCAGTGCACCGAGTCCGCCAGCGGCCCGATTACCGCGATCGACTTGATCTTGGTCTTATCCAGCGGCAGAAAACCCTTTTCGTTTTTCAGCAAAACCACGGACTCCAGCGCCAGCTTCTTTGAAACATCCCGATCCCGGTCCGTGTTCCATGGCTCCGGCTCGTCCTTGATTTTCGTATACGGCACCATCTCCGGCGGATCCAGCAACCCCAACTTGATCGCGATCCTGAATTTGTAACGGAGAACGGCATCAATATCCGCCTCGGTCAGCGACCCGTCCTTCAGCGCCGCCTTTGTCTCGTCCGCATAGCGATCCAAAAACTGATTAATCCCGTTTTTGATGCACGCCACCACTGCCGCTTCCTGGTTCGGATATAAATGGCGCGGCTCGACCAGCAGCTTCACCGCGCCGCCGTCCGTCGACAGAACATCCACACCCCACTTATCCCGCACAATGCTTCTCAGAATCGGATTCACCGCCATCGGTGTCCCGTTCCATCCGTTGTATGAGGCCATCACCGCGCTCGCGCCCGCCTCCTGAAACGCCATGCGAAACGGCACCGAGTAGTACTCCCAGAACAAGCGCTCGTCGAAGTCGGAAGACGAGCTGTTGCGGTGATCCTCGTTCTCATTGGCCAGGAAGTGCTTCAGTAGCGGCGATGCCTGCCAGTACTTCGGATCGTCGCCCTCGATTCCTTTCGCGAACGCGACCGCCATCGTCCCGTTGAAGAATGGATCCTCGCCATAAACCTCTTCGCTCCGACCCCATCGCGGATCGCGCGCCAGGTCCGACTGCGGCCCCCAGTCCATCAGAATCTGCCGGTCATACTTCGCCGTCTGCGTGATGAACCGCGCCTCATACCCCTCCACGCCGCCGGCCTGCCGCACCAGCACCGGATCCCACGATTCCCCCATCCCCGGCGGCTGCGGAAACTGCGTCGTGGTGATCGGCTGATGTCCGAAGCGCACCTCGCGCTGGACGATCCCGTGAATCCCTTCGGAGCTCCCGATGTTCGGTACCCCTAGCCTCGGCACGCCCGTCCTCGTCCCCAGCACGTCGATCTTCTCCTGTGTCGTCATCAGCGACAGCAGATTGTCGATGCGCTTGTCCTCAGCCAAATTCGGATCGTTGAACGGATACTTCGGTTGCTGCGCGAAGGCCGGAACAAGCCCGGTCACGAGAGAACACACCACGGCTGCAATAATTCGCTTGGTCATCTTTGGGATCCGTATCGGCTTCCATAAACGGCCGGGCGCAGGCGGAGCTGACCCGGCAGAATCGGGTCTTCAAACCCACTAAGGCTATCACGTTGTGCCCGCCGCAACCCATGCCGTATTGCACCTCGATACCCGCGTGATCGGTGCTGAACGTTCGAGCACAAACCGCTGCCGCAATACCCGGTGCAATTACGTCGAGCGCTGCAGCTCAACACTTGCCTGCTGTATCATCGCGACGTCAGGATTTTCGAGAGGAATCCCCAATGAAGAAAATGAAAACCTGGTTCGTTCTCTGTGCTGCGTTGCTCGTCTTCTTTAGCGCGAAGCCAATATTTGCAGCATCGGACATGACAGGGAAGTGGACCGCCACCATGAAAGCCCCCGATGGCAGCGACTTTTCCCTGACCTTCGACTTCAAGCAGGATGGCGCCAGACTTACCGGCTCCGTCACCGGTCCGCAGGGTGATCCGCTTGCCATCGATAAGGGCAAGGTCGACGGCGACAAGTTTTCCTTCACCGTCTCCTTCAACGGCACGACCATCACCCACGATGGCACGATCAGCGGCGACGAAATCAAGATGAGCACGAAGTCCGACAACGGCGGCATGCCCCCTATGGACATGACCCTGAAGCGCTCACCCGAAGCGCCAAAATAAACGACGGGAAGTCGGCCCAAATGACAAGCGCCCGGAATCGACAGGGATTCCAGGCGCCTGGATCGCGCAGTTGGGCACGGACTCGAGGCCCCTGCCCGCGTTGTCGCGGAACGTCTTTCTGTCGGCACCCCTGGCCAGTCGCCAAACCGGCCGGACAGCGCCGATTCCTTTAGAGGCTGTTGCCGACCGTGTTGAACTCGTTGGCAATCTTGTTGGCCAATGGACTCATCGCCGCCAGTGCGCTCAGCGCCAGAAGCGCAGCCACCAGCGCGTACTCGATCAGATCCTGACCGCTGTCATCGTTGAAGAGATTCTTCAAAAGCTTTTGGTCGATCTTCATTTCCGGTTCCCCCTGGATCGCGCTAATCAAGGAGACTTCCCCGGACCGCGCAGCATTCGTTCAGGCTATGGTCACAATGTCACAGGAGATGCCCGCCAGCCATGGCAATTAAGTGTTAATAGCCATGCCCTTTCGGACATCATCGGTTGGTGACCCGATTTGGCAAACCGGTCCATAACGCAGCGCAGCCCGCACCGGGGCGGTACGTAAGAGTCAACCTACAACTTCTGTTGAATGGCTATCAAGTCGATGTTCCCGCTAACGTCGGGTTGAGCTCCATCGGATGCAAGACAGAGGAAGCTCACTCTCAGCCCTCGGATCGGTTCAGGAGCCGCCGAGGGCTTTTTCTTCGCCCGGAACGGCTGTCGAACTTTGCTCCAGCCTCCCCAGGAAAGAACAGGGCAACCCCGCCGTGGACCCGCTCGCCCAGCGGCCGTTTCGACTCGTTGTCGCGACGCGTTGTCGCAGCAGCGAACCTCGCTCTCGGCTTTTCCCAGTCGTATAATGACCAAAACCGCTGGTCCCTGAGCGGGAGTAGTTCAGTGGCAGAACGTCAGCTTCACCACTGATTCCTCAATGACTTTCTCAGATAACCTCCTGAACATTAAAATAAATCCATAAAAATAAAACGTATACGAGCGGTCTTGAAACCCTTATCAGAAGTCACCAAGTGTGGCAAAATTTGCACACTTTTTGGTGATTTTCACCGTGTGGCTAGTAAAAAGGCTAGTAAGGATCAGCAGTCTTTGATCAAAGAATCAGCTGCGATTTGCCATTTGCTAAAGCTGATTCCGGCTTGGCGCAAATTAGATCTCTCCGGAGTCCACGATTCAGGAAGATCCCCGGTGTCGGAGAGAGTCTCCGCCGCAATATGGGCCACTAAGGCCGGCAAGCAATTCAGAAGATGTGAGCACAGGGCATAACTGCCACAGGGAACACTCCCGCTGTCGGCAAAGGATTAGAGCCTTGAGTTAGCGCTCGTGATGACTCTGCATCATCACGGATACCGTATTTGTGATTGGACGTGCGTTAGTCTACTGTGTCATAAATAG